>NZ_PEBA01000004.1:0-147162 GCF_002734235.1 Sphingobacterium sp. 1.A.5 | reverse complement strand
TCCCAGTTGGGAATAGGCCTTCAACAACGGCTGAATCTTTATTGAATTGATGACCTGGTCGACCACTCGGGCAGGATGGTTTTCCGGCAGTAGTTCTTCAAAAGTTGGCGGAAAGGCCATCAGCTGGTGCTGATCATAGGGCTTGAAAGCAGGTAGTTTTCTGGATGGTTTTGATGACATTCTCTGATCGATTAATATACTTAAATATATGTAAATCAATTGATTATATCAAATCTTAAGTACATAAGATAATTAAAATTTATCACATATTTTGCCAAGATAATTATGATACAGCCCCTAGTGGATGTTGAATAATCAATTCTATAAGAGTTCCGCCCCGCTGGGGCGGTATGGCGTGGTATGTCATTTCAGTGGCTGGTGGGGACACCAGCCACGGCTTGAAGTGGCGGTCCCTGTGTTGGTTGAGGGTAGTCGAAACCAGGGACCGCCTTTCGTCTAGGGAAAGAACTTGAGCTCGGTGGCTGCCCTTCGACTCCGCTCAGGGGGCGACTTCCGTTTAAAAATAGCCTAGGACTTGTGTTTTTTATTTCATTCCTCTGATTACGGAGAGGGTTTGTTGAGATATGCCGAGGTAAGAAGCGATGTTTCCGAGGGAGGCATTTTGGAAGAGTTCTGGATTTTCTTCTATAAGGGCGTTATATCGTTCATGTGCGGTTTCGAATTGGGTATTATAGAAACGGTTGGAGAAGTTTATCAAGGAATCCAAAAGTACAGACTGAATTATTTTGTTCATGGTGATGTCTGTTTTGGCTAGTTCTTCCATTTTGGAGAATGGGAAGAAAGCTATTTTTGAAGGAGCCAGAGCTTGGAACCCGAAAATTGATGGTTTTTTATGGAAAACACTTTCAATTCCAGTACTGAAGGTATTTGGGCCGAAGAAATAATGGGTAATATCCCGTCTGTTTTTATAGTAATAGATTCTTGTAAACCCAGATTCGATAAAATAGATGTATTTTAAGTAAGCACCAGGCTCGAATATAATATCTCCTTTAGCATATTCCTTAACTTCAATTATTGAATCGAAAAATTGTTCAAATTCGTCGGAGATATGGTATTGCTCCTTGAAATAACTTAAAATGGTCATTTATTCTTATTAATAATTAATCGCTTCAAAATATATAATTTAAGTGGAATTGCAAAATAAGGAGGGTTAGAAAGCATAGAATGAAAAAAATGAAAAACGGGTATTAATAATGGTGAGTTATAATAAAATTTATTTATAAATTTAGTCAAGCAAGAGGATGATACTTTTGTACTAACCAAATTTATTTAAAAGATGAAAAAAATATTAACCTTAGCCTTAGTTGCATTTGTTTCTTTGGCACATGCTCAACACAAAGAAACCCGTAAAATCAGTAAGGTTTCAGGGATTTCAGTTTCTTCTGGAATCAAGGCAAAATTCATTAAATCTTCGAGGAACGAGGTCGTTGTAGATGTCTCTAGGGCAGACCTACTTCCAAAGATCGAAACAAATGTGAAGGGAGGCACCCTAGTTGTCCGAGTAAAACCAAACAGCCACATTCAGAATTCAGGTACCTTGAACGTGACGGTTTACAGTAATTCGGCTATTAACTCTATTTCTTTGAGTTCAGCTGGGTCATTAGAGATACTGGAACCGATTGATGCTATAAATTTCACTGCAAATCTTTCCTCTGCCGGAAAACTTAAAGCAGGAAGAATTGCTGCTACATCAGCTACTATTGATTTAAGTTCGTCAGGTAAGATGACTGGGGAGCTGAAAGCCGAGAAAGTTTCTATTAACAGTTCGAGTTCTGGAGAAGTTACATTGGTTGGCAAATCTAAAACCTTGAATGTTAACATGTCTTCAAGTGGCGAGGTCAACTTGGAGAATTTCAACACAGGTTCTTTGACTGTTAATGGCAGTTCAGGCGGAAAATTGTCGGTTGCTGTAAGCAATGCGATTACTGCGAACGTTCCATCGGGTGCAAAGGTGGTATATTCAGGCAATCCAAGCAATAAAAATGTGAATCATTCTTCGGGTGGTTCTGTGAGTTCTCGATAATATTTATAAAGATTTTAGGAAGGAGCTGGATTTAGATTCGGCTCCTTTTTTTTTGTCTAACCTACCCGTAATTTATTTTCTGATTTATTTCGGATTTCGTCATTTAATTTTCCTAATACGTTATTTTCTTGTTTGGAATAATTCTAAACAAGGGTTATGTTTGCAACACTATTTAAAATGATTCTAAATAATGTTGCGAATAAAACATCTTTTTCTGTTATTACTTTTACCGGTCACTGCCATTTCACAGGAGGATAGTTCCGAACGAGTGCTACCCATTGAAGAGGTTGTTGTCACGGGACAATTTGAGCCAACATCTTTAAAGAATTCAGTTTATAAAGTAAGAACAATCAACCGGGAATATATTCAGCGACGTGCAACCACAGATATGTCAACTTTGTTGAATATGGAGTTAGGTGTGAGGTTTTCAAACGATTTGGTTTTGGGAGAATCCGACATGCAATTGATGGGGATGAGCGGGCAAAATGTTAAGGTATTGATTAATGGCGTTCCGATGATTGATCGAGGTGCTACCAAACAGAGTTTGTCCCAGATCGATATCAATACCATTGAAAGAATTGAAATAGTTGAGGGTCCAGTATCCGTGATGTATGGTACCGATGCTTTGGCAGGGGTAATCAATATTATTACCAACAATCCAAATCATAAAACTAACAAGTTAGGGATAACAGCAAGGATACTGGAAGAAACTGTTGGTTCAGAATACAAACCAGTTAATGACGAAGGTCGGCATAACGCTCATTTAGGCTTCAAGTATTCTACGGGTATTTGGAGATTTGAATTGAATGGATCAAGGAATAATTTTGGAGGCTTTCAGGGTACTTCTGAAGGAAGGAAATTGCAGTGGCAACCTAAAGAGCAATGGTTAGGGGGCGGAAAAATTGAGTTTGAGAAGGAAAATTTCAATACTAGTTATAGCATTGATTATCTCAATGAGGATCTCTTCACTCCAGGGGCGGTTATGCCTAATTCCAAATATGTAGATAAAAATTATTTTACAGACAGAATAACACAGATCCTTCAATCCCAATTTACAATTAATGACCATTTTGTTGTTAATGGTTCCTTTTCTTATCAGAACTATAAGCGGTCTACAGTTACTGAGCTTTTTGATCTCAATACGCAAACTTCAAGTCTGACTTCAGGTGCTGGGGAACAAGATATCACTAGATTCAATCAAGCTTTTGCTCGTGTAAACGGATTATATAAAATCAGTTCTAATATTGACCTCTTAGCAGGATTGGAGCTAGATTTTGACAAGGGTTCTGGGGCAAGGATTCAAGATAATTCTGAGATTTATGATTTTGC
Source organism: Sphingobacterium sp. 1.A.5 (assembly GCF_002734235.1). Taxonomy (NCBI): domain Bacteria; kingdom Pseudomonadati; phylum Bacteroidota; class Sphingobacteriia; order Sphingobacteriales; family Sphingobacteriaceae; genus Sphingobacterium; species Sphingobacterium sp. 1.A.5. The sequence continues at coordinate 143,789 of NZ_PEBA01000004.1, read as the reverse complement.
TGGATTCTTAACTGCAGATTATAAGCCTTTGTCATGGTTGATGATTCGACCCGGAGTTAGGTTTATTCATAATTCAATCTACAACGCTCCTCCCGCTATCCCATCATTGAATATGCGAATCAATTTTAATCCATTATTGGATTTGAGATTGGGTTATGCTATGGGTTTTCGAGCGCCCAGTTTAAGGGAGCTTTATTTTACATTTCATGACAGTAATCATGCCATCAATGGAAACACAGATTTGAAGGCAGAACATAACCAAAACTTTAATGTGAGTCTGAGTTATCATAAAATCTTAGCTGAAAAAAGCATCATCAACTCTTCATTGAGTGGATTTTACAATCACTTCAATAATCTGATAACGATTGGTCAAGACAAAGAAAACATCTCGATGAATACCTATTTAAATATAGGAAAGTTTGAGACTATGGGTGGCACCTGGGAGAACAATTTATTGATCAAAAACAGCAAGATCAGTGTTGGTCTAAGTTATATAGGTCGATTAAACAGTTTGTTTGAAGAAAACAAAGATTTGGGTCAGTATTTCTGGACTCCAGAGGTCAATGGGAGTATTTCTCATGAATTTCCAAAATGGAAAGCTAATGTGAATGTCTTTTATAAATTATATGGTCAACGTCCTGGTTTCCAAACCACTGGCTCTGGCGATCAGCTAAAAATCCACCAAGCGAAGCAAGAGGCTTATCATCAGATGGATATTTCTTTGAACAAGCGGCTTTACAACAGTATTACTGTGCAGGCCGGAATCCGGAACTTGACCAATATTACCAATGTATTAAATACGGCAACAGAAGGTACGGGTGCCCACTCTAGTAGTAGCACATCCATCCCCATTAGTTATGGGCGCTCTGTATTCTTCGGTTTACTATATCAAATTAACAAATAATTACAATGAGAAAATTTACCAAACTAGCAAGTATTGCATTCATCAGTATCCTGGGCTTCACATCCTGTGAGCGTGACAACAAGACGGACGTTCTTCCGGTTGTACCACCATCTGACGGGAGTAAAATGACCTTAGAAGGAGGAGAAGGAGGCACAGATGCTGCAAATGCTGTTTATGTTGACTTAAGTACAGATAAACAAACTTCAGTTGTTAGAAAATCATGGAGTTTAGGATTTTATTCAGGTTCAGCATTTAGGGTTATCTTAAATAATCACATGGCGTATTCTGCTATGGTTACCAATCAAACAGATATCAAGGCTGTAAGCTCAACGAATGTTGATTTAACTAAGTTAAATTATAATTTCCAGGCAAAGGATCAGCTTCAGAACTATGATGATACTGCAGGAAGGATAGAAAAATCATTGATTGCTGAAATAAAAGCTACTGAATCGGAAAATAAAGTTTATGTAATCAATCCAGTCCATCCGAATGCTGATAAAGCTAATGTTTGGAAGGTTAAAATAAATAGAGGAACAGCTCAGGATTATGTTTTACAATATGCCAAGCTTGATGAAACGAATTTTAAATCCTTAACCATCAAAAAGGACAATAAATTAAACTTCAATTTTATCTCATTTTCAGAAGGACCTGTGAATGTAGAGCCAGCAAAGGATGAATGGGATCTTGTTTGGACCAAAAGCATCTATTTTACGGCTATGGGTGGGGCGCCTATCCCCTATTTTTTCAGTGATTTAGTTTTCATCAATCATCTTAATGGCGTTAGTGTTTCGGAGGTTGTGTTTTTAGGAAAGGACAATAAAAGCAATGGTCAACCTAATTATGAAGAGTTTGATTCCAGCAAATTGAGCGGTATCAAATTTAAGAACAATAGGAATGCAATGGCTACATCATGGAGAAATACCTTGAGTGTTGGCGTATTGAGGGACAGGTTTTATGTCATAAAGGATAAAGCAGGTAACATTTATAAACTTAGATTTTTAGCCATGGGCGTAAAAGATGATGGCGGTAAGAGAGGTTATCCTGAGATCGAGTACAAATTAGTAAAAAGCAATTAACAGCGAACAATGAATAAGATAAATAGATTTATATTGAGTTTTGGGGCAGCATGTCTCCTATTCTCATGTCAAAATACAAAAGAAACTTCCGAATCAGCAGACACTTCTTTTTCGGACACGCTTAGGATTGTTTCTTTGAACGGTACAGTTTCAGAAATCATCAGTGAATTGGGGTTGGAGGACCAGATTGTAGGAACTGATGTTGCTTCTACTTATCCTGCCTCCATGAATTCCAAGCCTAAAGTTGGCCATAACAAAAAAGTTCCTGTTGAAGGAGTCATGGCATTAAACCCGAATTTGATCATTGGAACGAAGCAGGAGGTGAATTCTGAAACTATAGAACAGTTTAAGCAAGCAGGTATCAGAACGGTTTTGTTTGATCAGGAATATTCGGTTGAAGGTACTCGGAAATTAATCAAAGGTGTTTCGGATTCATTGAAACTTACGCAACGAGGAGATTCCCTGATTGGGTCCTTTGACAAAGCAATGGAAACCGTTAGTTCTTATGGATCTGAGTCTAAAAAACCCAAAGTTCTTTTCATTTATGCACGTGGCGCTGGCACTATGATGGTTGGAGGTACAGGTACACAAGTTGACAAAGTGATTGAATTAGCTGGTGGAATCAATGTTGCGAAGGATTTTGCGGATTACAAGCCATTAACTCCAGAAGCATTAGTTGCTTACAATCCAGATGTCATTTTATTATTTAGCAGTGGATTAAGCAGTTTAGGAAATGAGACTGGCATGATGAATATTCAAGGAGTTAAGGAAACCAATGCTGGTAGGAACAAAAAAATTATAGCAATGGACGGTCAATTACTATCGGGTTTTAGTTCGAGATTACCGATAGCGATTGAGGAGTTACATTCTAAGATACATTAATGACATTACAAAAAAAAAAAGAATCTCCATTATCTCTTTACTACTATTTCTATTGTGCTCCTGCATAACTTCCATCTGTGTGGGAGCCATAGAAATACCTATTGAAAACTTACTTAAAATCTTAGGTAACACGATTTTTCAACTGGATTTCACGGGGATTCCTATTCAAGAAGAGTCAGTTTTTTTAGCGATAAGAGCACCAAGGGTGCTTTTAGGCGCTTTAATAGGTGCTACCTTAAGCATTACAGGCTGTTCGGTTCAGGGGATGTTTCGGAATCCCTTAGCTGAGCCCGGATTGATAGGTGTTTCATCTGGAGCATCATTATTCGCTGTGATGTTTATTGTTGTTGGTCACCATGTTTTTAGTGGTCTTACTTTAATGTTCGGGTACTATGCATTATCGATAGCTTCATTTTTAGGAGCATTAATGACTACATGGTTCTTATATAAATTTTCAGTTACTAATAGTAAAACCGACATATCATCTCTACTATTGTTAGGTATAGCAATCAATGCACTAGCAATTGCCTTCACTGGTTTCTTTACGTATATCGCTACGGATGATCAATTGCGTACTATTACCTTTTGGTCATTGGGAAGTCTGGGTGGTGCGAACTGGAAGACCATTTTGGTGATCCTCCCCTTTTCCCTAATAAGCATTTTTGGACTTCTTCCTTTGGGGAAAGCGCTAAATGCGATGGCTTTGGGGGAATCGCAAGCAGAGCATCTCGGAATGGATATTCGGAAAATAAATCGGTATATAATTGTATTGGCGGCAATTGGTGTTGGTGCTTCAGTTGCTATGGCGGGGATAATAGGTTTTATTGCTTTATTAGTTCCCCATTTACTTCGTATTTCCATATCAGCAGATCATAAATTCTTATTGCCTGCCTCTGCATTATTAGGAAGTGGCTTGTTAGTTTTTGCAGATTTGATTGCAAGGACGATTGTTGTACCTGCAGAACTTCCTATCGGCATCTTAACTGCATTTATGGGGGTACCTATGTTTGTCATCATTATTCTAAGGAACAAACGAGAAAGGAGGAATTTATGATTGAAGTAAGTGGCTTGACTTATACAGTTGGAAACCGTTCCTTGCTGGACAATATCAACTTCGAAGCAAATAGTTCTGAAATACTGGCTGTAATAGGTCCAAATGGAGCTGGCAAATCGACTTTACTTAAATTAATCAGCAAGCAATTGAAGCCAAAAATTGGCAGTATCCATATTAACCGCACAGACCTGAAAACAATCGATTTGAAGACGCTATCAAAGTATCGGGCAGTGCTTCCACAGTCGCATTTTCTGAACATCAATCTTACGGTTTTTGATATTGCGGTGATGGGAAGATATCCACATTTCAAATCATATCCCGAACCTATTGATATTGAAATCACACATCAAGCATTAGCAGAAATGGGCATGTTGAAGTTCAAAGATAGGTTAATTCATAATCTGTCAGGAGGAGAACAACAACGGGTGCAATTAGCTAGGGTTCTGGCACAGATATATGATAATCCGGATGCGATATTATTGATGGATGAGCCGATTACAGGATTGGATCTGCAGTATCAGCAGATTATTTTAGAGAAGGCAAAGAGTCTTTCCAGCACAGGTGTAACTGTTTTTTGCATTTTACATGACATCAACCTAGCTGCCCAATATGCAGATAATGTTTTGATTTTGAAACAAGGTCAAACCATGGGTTTTGGCAGCCCACAAGAAATATTATCAGAAGAATTAATTTTTAACACCTACCATACACGTGTGAAACGTCTCCAAGATCAAAACCTTGGGTATCCAGTCATCATGCCTGTATCATAAAAATCATAAAAATGGAGAATCAAACAGCATTGAAAGAGAGATTTGAAAGTTATAAGTTACAGAACCCAAGCAGTAGAATTCGTGAGGCTGCAAAGCAATTGGGTGTTTCAGAGGCAGAATTAGTAAGCATTGGTTCTGACAATATATTATTGTTACCTGAGTTTAGCAGTATCTTAAATGATATACCGGAGTTGGGGGAAGTTATGGCCTTGACCAGAAACAATTATGCTGTTCATGAAAGGAAAGGAATTTATACAAAGGCCAGTTTTCATGGGCAAATTGGTTTGGTCACTAACCCAGATATTGACTTGAGATTATTTATGACTGCTTGGACGTATGTTTTTGCAGTGAATGAGAACAACAGGAAAAGCATTCAATTCTTTGATCGATTCGGTGAAGCGATTCATAAGATTTACTTAACGGAAAACAGTAATGCGGAAGCATTTGAAAGATTATTAGCTAAATATACTTTGAATGACCCTCCTACTATACAAATAGAAGTTAAGCCATTTCAGGCCAGCATTGAAAAGCTTGATGAGGATATTGATGTGAATGGTTTCCAAAATGAATGGAAAAGTTTGCAGGACACGCACGATTTCTTTGGCATTTTGAAAAAATACGAGGTTAGCAGACTACAGTCTATGCGACTGGCTCCGAAAGGATTTACCTACAATATTCCTGTTGGACAGGCTGAAAGTTTATTGAATTTGGTATCTTCAAGTGGGATTGAATTTATGGTTTTTGCGGGCAACAAAAGTTGTTTACAGATCCATACAGGAAAAGCAGAAAAGATTGTAAGAACCGGGCCATGGATTAACATTCTTGATGACAAGTTCAATCTTCATTTAAATGATACCGAAATAGATAGTTTGTGGATCGTTAAGAAACCAACAAATTTGGGTTTGGTCCATAGTATTGAAGCATTTGACAGGGAAGGAAATCTAATCATTCAGTTTTTTGGAAAAAGGAAACCAAGCATTCCTGAGAGTGAAGATTGGCGTAAAATAGTTAAAACAATAGAAAATCAAATATGAAATATTTCTTCATCAATTTAATGGTCTTCCTATGTTTTGGTTTTGTAAATGCACAAGACCAGTATCAAGTTTTTGATCGAGAAGGCACTGAAGTAAGCCTAGCCCAAATAATAACAGAAGCAGATGAAAAGCCATTAATATTTTTTGGAGAAATCCATGATCAATCTTTTGCCCATCAAGCTGAGTTGGAGCTATTCAAGGGACTTCATGAAAAATATAAAGGTCTAGTGGTGATTGGTATGGAAATGTTTGAAGCTGATGTACAGCCCATTATTGATGAATATTTTTCAGGTAAAATAAATCAAAAGAGTTTTGAAACAGAATCTAGGATTTGGTCAAACTATAAGTCAGATTATAAACCGATTTTAGAATATGCCAAGGAGAACCAAATAATGTTGATTGGTACCAATGTTCCAAGGCGTTATGCGAATGCTGTTTATCACCAAGGTCTAAGTATATTGGATAGTCTTTCAGATTATGCAAAGCAATTTTTCCCGAAACTACCGATTCAGATTGACACTACTATTCAGATCTATCAAGAAATGTTAATGATGATGCCAGACCATAGCAATACCAACATGATCTATTCACAAGGTCTCAAGGATGCAACGATGTCTCATTTTATTTTAAAGAACAAGAATGCTGATGAAATATTTCTTCATTTGAACGGCTCGTATCATTCCAAAAACAAACAGGGAATTTTATCATTTTTAAAGGATTATCCTTTAGAAAAAACTATTACTATCCAAACGGTTTTGAGGGATAAGGATCATGATATTGATTTTTCTTCGTCCGATTATACCATCATTAAAATTAAGTGAGATATTCCCAATAAGCATAACTTTTAATTTTATTAAATAAATTCTATCTTCATAAGGTTAATTTTGCCTTATGAAGATTCTTTTTTTTGTTGCATTTTGGGTTTGTCAGATAAGTTCCAGTATTATTTTCAAGTATGGAGGTATCCAGCCTAAATACCAATGGGCAGCCTTAATTGCTGGGAATATAATTTTATTATCTGCTTCTTGGTTTTTGGTTCAATTATTTAGAACTGTCCCACAGCCAATTGTTATTGCATTATGTTCAGGCGGTACGTTTTTAACTGTTCAATTAGCTATGGCATTATGGTTTAAACAACCCTTAAGTTGGATGCAGATTTTAGGTTCTTTGATAATTATCATTGGAATGGTGATGGTTACTTTTGGTGATAAATCGGTTACTCAAGGATAATATATATGGGCAAGCAAGATAAAGATCAATTGGAAGTATGGATGCGCGGACCTATTTCGGGTATCAGCCCATTATTACAGCCTGTGGCGCACGCATTGCTTCAAATCGACGAGGATATCCAAAAGCAATTAACAGACGAAATTGAGCCTTATATTTGGATCCGACCTTTTGAGATGGCCAATATTGCTTTTCATGTACAACATATCACTGGCGTTATCAAAAGAATGGTCATCTATTCTAAAGGAGAATCACTTACAGATGAAGAATTACAAGAAATTAAATTAGAAGGCCTTCAAAATCTGGAAATAAACAATGAGGTTTTAAAGAATCGGTTGCATGAGGTAATCGAGCAAACTGTGAGATATTTAAAGAGCATTGATCCTAATACGTTGGCTGATGAGCGATTTTTGGGGAGGAAGAAAATACCAACTACTCAGATTGGATTATTATTTCATGCTGCGGAGCATGGTCAGCGTCATTATGGTCAGTTATTAGTTACCATAAAAACCGTTAAAGGATTATTTCTTCAGGGTTCTATTCACTAGATCATAAGAATTAATCCTAAAGCCCTTTTGGACTTTAGGATTATAGAAGCAATTAAGCAATTTTTTCATCGAAGAAAACGATAAATTGGGTTGGATTAAACCCAGTTCTATCTTTAATGCTTTTTGCGAATTTTCCATAGGAAGAGAAACCAGATAAGGCAGCCAAATAGGTTAGTTTAAAGTTCCTCGCTTCCTCTACTGTGCGCAAGTAATTGTTCAAAAAATTGAGCCTTAGATTGTTTACATAGTTAGGGAAATCAATTTTTTTGTTTTTGTTTACGACAAAAGAAAGGTATTTGGAATTACAGCCAATTTCTTTTGATGCAGACGTTATAGAACATGCCGGATTCAAATAAGCTTCTTTAGCTTCCCATTGAGCCAATGCAGCGAGAATTTTGTTTTCTGTGTCTGCATTCATGTACTCCTTTTTAATTGTTGTAAGATTGTTAAACATAATAGATTAGATAGTGTTAATTTATTTTTTTATTTATTACGGTTCTTTTAAAATTTAGATTATTTGGTAATTATATTGGGCTATACTATTTATCGAACTAGAGTCCGTGTTAGGGTTTATTTTATTGTTTTCATTACTTATATCATCTCTCATAATTTTCATTGCTAAGATTAAGCTGTCCTTGAAGTTTTGATCTTGCGAATCGAAAAAGAGATCATTCAAGAATTTTAATCCATATTTAGATTTGAATAGGATTACTGCATTTATGATTACATTTCTCAATTTGATATCTGCGCATTTATAACACGCTATGATTTGTGCTTCACTTTGTTTATAGTTGAGTTTAGTGAGTGAATTGATCAATGCAATTTTAATTTCACAATCAGTTTCGGAGGCTAATAGACTGGCCAATATTGAGGCACATCCTTTTTGATTAAAAAATGCAATTTCATTGATCATGAACTTTCGGAACTCATTATTTTGGCCTTTTCTAACCCAACGGCTCAACATAGGCAAATGGCCAGTTTGAGCTTTAGCCAACAAAAATTGGTGAACTAAGATGCCGTCAAGTACAGTAAACTCATTATTGAAGCTTTCATCCAAGAACTTGAAAGGTTCATGGTTATTTAAATTTTCAGCGATTATTTTATTATCAGGTTTAGAATTCGGGATTGAATTTTGAATATATAGATGTTGAAATTGTTTTTTATAAGAAAATTTAAGATCATCTAAATTTTTCTCCGAATTATAATTGTTTTTTGGGAGTACATTCTGAATGGAATATTCCAATTTCATTCTTAATGTATCAATAGCAGCTTTTTTGTTGACAAATTTTTTGTTGTCGAAATAGTTTTTAATGTAGTTAATTAAAAACAATACGATTAAAGATGTGAAGATAACTAAGGATAGTCTAATGACCCAGGGTAAGTCCCAGAATTTAGCCTGTATAAGGAACAGGTAAAATATAAGATAATAACTTAGATACATAATTTTAAATATTTTAATATTAATAGTTAGTTGGTTTCATTCACCTAGATTTCGTGAAGGTTTAAATTCCAGTTAATCCTTCGAAATCGTTTACTCAAAATTACGTCTCGGCTGCAAAAAAGTATGTCTCATTTCGCTGTACTGCTATTTAAAATCAATTTTAAGACATGTCTTAAAAAGGTTTAACTATCTGATATACAATAGGATAAACATTACTACTCAAGTAGCTTCATTTAATTTACGATTTTCGAGAATTTGAAATTTGTGAGTATATTTCCAGTGATATTTGGGAGTTTTTGGGTGGTGGACATTGGTAAAATTTAACAGAACCCCTAAAAACTTATCAAAATAGTAACGATTTAGCTATAAATTTTCAAAAAAATCCGAGGTCAAACATTGAGTATCCCGCAAATATTTTTGTTTTTTACCATTTTTCAAGATAAGTACTCCCTAAAATAGAGAGATAAAGGAGTATATACCGCAAATCAATAGCTAGGTGGTTATTGATATGAAGGAATGTCCACCCCCTAAAAAAGACTATTTAGAAAAAATTAACCTAAAGATTAATGTAATTATCCTATAATTTTCGGGTTGTAATTATTCTTTGTTAGCCTTTAGTTGTTCAATAAACTGTGAGGGAGTAATATTCATAACGTTTTTAAAGGCTATCGTGAATTTACTATGGGAAGTAAACCCTGACATATCTGCTAAATAAGACAATTTATAGTCCAGCATTATTTTATTTGATTCTAATTGCTGTACGATATATTGAATTCTCAAATTCAATATATAATCATTGAAGTGCTGATTTTTATACTTTCTAATAATGTAGGATACATATTTTTGATTTGAATTGATTTTGTTTGTGAGAGTACCCAAGGTTATAGATTTATCGAGGAAGAATTTTTCATCTTCAAGATCATTCAGTTTTTTTACAAGTCGAGTTTCTGTTTCCAAAGAAATCTGAGAATCCAAATTTACAATGGTATTTTCTTTTTCTAAGCTTTTATGATTAGGATTTAGAGATTCATGGTCATTGTTTTGGATGTATTGAGTTTGACTTTCGGATATTTCATTTTTAGGATGGATTTTGATGAAATAATAAAGAATGAATAAACTTAATCCAATAATAAGTGTCCATATCAGGATTAGGTTATTTCTTCTTAGTAGTACAATTTCCTCAATGTTGCTTTTCAGCAACCCATTGCCAATAATTTGGGCAGTATTGTGGTTTTGTTCTATTAATTTAGAATATTGGTCAAAATATGTAAGGGACAATTTATGGTCTCCGATTTTTCCATAATATTTAGCACTTTGAAAATAGAATCTACTTTTCAATTCCATATTGTTTGAACTTTCAATGTAAGGCAATTCAAGATCAAAGAATAATTTTGCTGAGTCCAACTGTCCAAGGTTAAAATATGCTTCAGTTAACATTTGATAAGCATAAGGTCTTAATAATGTTTCCATTCCTGCTACATCATCAAGGACTCTTTTTAAATAGGGTATACTTTCAGAAGGGTTACCTAATTGATTATAACAGTCTGCAAGAATCAGATGGTTTTTTGATCTCAACAATATGGATGCCTTATGATTTACATCGATATAACCTTTTTTCATTATGGCGGCATTAATTAGGTCAATGGCATCAGAATATCTTTTAGAAGATATTAAAAGTTTGGCTTCCTCCTGAATAATTTGTATTTCCAACAAGTAATATGCGCTACTGTCATTTATTCCTTTAATATTTGATTTTGCTCTTTTGATATAATTTGATGATTCTTCAAAAACTCCTATTTCCCTATATATTGATGCTAATAATATTGCACTACTTGTTTCATAATCTAGTAAACCTAGGAGGTTGGATAATTTATCTGCTCTTTGGGCATAATTTACGGCTAAAGAATATGTTCCTACGCTTTGATGAACAAATGATATGACGAGGTTTGCTTTTATTTTGTCGAGATCAGTTTTAGCATTCTGCATCAATGAATCTGCCACACGGAAAGCTTCGACAGAATTTGATGCGACTAAGTCCAGCATTACATCATTAAAGCGCTTATCAGCGTTACTATTCTGGGCAAATCCGTGAAATCCAACGGACAGCAATAAACAAAAGCATAAGATATATCTTAACATTTTAAATTAATTTTGGAGACACATCTCTCGATATTCAATTGGTGTACAGTTTTTTTCTATACTAAAGTTTCTGTAAAAGGAAGCTCTTGAACTAAATCCACACCGGTATGCTAATTCGTCGATATTCATGTCAAAATCTGGTTTATTCAATTCTTGACATACCTCTTCTATGCGCAATGCATTAATTGTTTTTAAAACATTTTGGTTGAAATTTTCCTTAAAAAATTGAGATATCACAGACCTAGATAGTTTTAAATCTTTTGCCATTGTATTCAAATTGAACTCTGGATCCAGGTATTTTTTATCCTCTAGATATAATAATATTTTACCTTTTAGAGATTCATGCTTTAAATCTGGGGATAATTTGACTGAATAAATTGTTGATGGCGCTGTATTAATAGGTTTTGCAATTGGAATTGAATTGTTGTTTTTTGTTTGATTTATCAATTGTTTGAGTAAGAAATTGTAGACCATACTAATCCCAAGCATCATAATAATATATACTGTCAAACCTGAAAGAGGTTTACTGACATCAAATTTATTTATCAATGTTGACATAATTGTAGGGATAATAAATGCTGCCAATACCAACAATAAAACCATAAAGTAATAATACAGCCTTTTAATATCAAGTTGTTTAAAATCAGATATTTTACCTTTTATCAAGATAGAGGCTGGGTATAACATCCATGACAATCCAAATAAACTATATAAAATGATGTAGTATAATTTACCATATTGAAATCTCAACTTTTCATTACTCAGGAAAATAATATATACGATTGTAAGGATTAAAAAAGGTATGGCGTGTATAATAATTGTTTTGTTTGAAATATCCTTTTTTTTAAAAGCTAGATAACCGATGTATAAAAATGGTCCATAGAGGAGACCAAATGGTGCTCCAATATCTACGTATCTATATCCAGGTATAATATCCCTAAACATTGCAGCGAATATGATATGAAAAAGGATGACGAGAATAAGGTAAGACATTACTTTTTCAAATGCACCTTTTTTAGGCAGATTGAGATATAGTTGATAACTCAAAAGGCAAAGGACAATAATTGCTGAATAAATAAAATAAACCAACATAGATTTACTTAGTTAATTTGTTTCTATAGTTAGATGGTGACTCTCCTACATAATGCTTAAAATATTTATTGAAAGCAGTTCTAGAGTCAAAACCACTTAAATTGGCCAAATATTCTAGTTTTAAATTTCCATCATTTTTATGGATTAAATCAACAGCGTGATTTACTCTAAATGTTGCTAACCAATCTTCAAATTCGACATTAAGTTGATCTTTTATATAGTAGGATATTTTGACTTTTGAATGTCCTGAAATCTTCGCTAGCTTTTCTAATGAAAAATGTGCGTCTAGGTATAGTTTTTCAGTTTCCATAATCTGATTAATATTGCTTTTGATCAATTGTATTTCTTCTTCAGAAATATATGCTGTCTCGATTGTTTTTTTAGAGTTATTTTCATTAAATACATTTGGAGAAAATCTATTTGATATAAGAAACCAGGTTAGTATACCAACATTAATTACCATTAATGAAATGATTACTAGTTGCTCATATACATTTGTAAAATTATTTGAGATATGGTTAATGTATATAATATTCAAGAAGAAAAATACTGCCAAGCCAAGTATGGCAAGAATTTCTAGTAAAATCAGATTTTTTTCATTTATAAAGGAAGAATCTCTTTTTTTGGAAAATATAACCAATGCTGGATAAATGAATAATGAACTGAGTGTGGTTATAAAATATATATGCCTAAAAAGGATGACCTGATTTTCACCTATCGTGTAAAATAAAATTGAAACGATTATAAAAGGGATAAAATGAAGGAAATAATAAATAATTGGTAATTTTTTGTTTAGTTGGTTGAGAAATGCAAAAAAGAGAATTGGTCCAAATATTAATGCGATTGGGAAATCATACCTTTTCATCATCAATAAAATTTGAATCAATAGACCAATGCCGAAAATGGTCAATAAAATCTCAAATATGTTCTTTTTCATTTCTAATAACTGAGATAACTGCTAAGATTTTCTCAGAATGATTAATAATAATAGGTCCTTTTAAAAGCAAGGAACTGTTAATAATTGCAATACAGGATAACGCATTGAGGAGATTCTATAGGTTAGCTGCATTTGTTGGAACAAATATATTTAAATATTCAATTCAGCTTCTATAGACCTAAAATCACAATTTTTAAACAATTACTTTAAAAAATACCTTAGTACAATAGTTAATGTTTTGGTTCGATACTTATGTTAAGTTTCACTTGCTATTCAGTAAAATAATAACATAATACGAGGATATTTTTACCAATTGGAAACTGAAAATAATTAGCTTTTTCTAATTAAAAGCAATATTATTCATATTACCTCCTAATATCCTATTAAATTTAAGGATAATCTAATAATTAATAAAATCCTGATTATAAAAAAGTTGACATTTCATAACAATTTAATTTTAAACATTACACTTCATTAATTTTAATTTAAGTCGTTGAATTACCTATTATAGTTAATGGTTCTAAATAATAAAATTACAATTGGGTTACTATGTTAATTTGATGTTGTAACATATTTATAAAACAATTTCGAGATTCGATTGTATTTAAGGAACATATGCTACAAAATCTAGACATACCCGCAACAGGTACTCTAATCATTTCGAATCGCCTACCCGTCAAAATTGAGAGAAAAAAGTCAAAGCTTAAATTTACTGCCAGTGAAGGGGGCTTGGCGACAGGATTAGGATCCTTTTATAAGGAAAATGGATCTTGGTGGATTGGATGGCCTGGGATTATCCCCAAGAACGAATCTGAAGAGAAATTAATCAGAGAAGAATTAAAGAAGCTGAATCTCATTCCAGTTTTTCTAACTGAAGCAGAAATCAAAGGTTATTATGAGGGTTTTTCAAATGCTATTTTATGGCCTTTGTGTCATTACCGCCCAAGTTATGTTGAATTAAAACAAGACTATTGGCTTAGCTACACAGAGGCGAACCGAAAATTTGCAGAAGCTGCCCTTCCTTTTATAGAAGAAAATACCAACGTTTGGGTTCATGATTATCAATTGATGCTTGTTCCAAATTATATCCGAGAACAAAAGGAGTCATGCAGCATTGGTTATTTTCATCATATCCCCTTTCCTCCTATTGAACTTTTCAAGATGCTTCCATGGCGTGAAGAATTATTGATGGGTTTAATGGGTTCTGATCTCATCGGTTTTCATACTTATGAAAATGTCGATAATTTTTTAGATTCAAGTTCTGGGATTTTGAATTTACCCACGAATATCAATCAATTAAAGATTAATGGTCGTAAAGTTTTGGTGGATGTATTTCCAATGGGGATTGACTATGAAAAATACAAAAACCAAGCAATTACTCCGGAGACTCGAAATTATGCTACTCATCTAAAAAGCTTATATAAGAATCAAAAGATAATTTTGTCTGTTGACCGTTTAGATTACAGTAAAGGTATTTTACAGCGATTGACTTCATTTGAAATCATGTTGAACAACCATCCAGAACTCATTGGGAAGATTGTTTTATATATGCTGATTGTCCCTTCTCGCGATCAGGTTGGCCAATATAAGAAATTGAGGAATGAGATTGATCGTAAAGTTGGTAACATCAATGCTGTTCATGGGAAACCGGGCTGGCAACCTATTGCTTATTTTTATGATTCCCTTCCGTTTGATGTTTTGTCGGCTTTGTATTCCGCTGCAGATGTTTGTTGGATTACCTCATTATACGATGGTATGAATTTGGTTTCCAAGGAATTTATAGCGAGCAAGCAAGATTCCACTGGAGTTTTGGTAATCAGTGAGTTTGCTGGAGCTTCCAAGGAACTTTCAGATGCTTTGGTCATCAATCCATACGCCGTTCAGAGGACAAGTAGAACACTTTATGAGGCGATTACGATGCCTGTAGAGGAACAAGATGAACGGTTAAAATCTAGTCAAGAGATCGTTTCCAAATTTACGGTTCATCATTGGGTTAATTTATTTATGCAAAGGCTTTCTGAGGTCAAAAATACACAGAGAGATGAATTGGCGCGCAAAGTTCGTGAAATGGTTGAAGCGGAGATCAAATCATCCTATGCAAAAAGCAGCAATAGGTTAATTCTTTTGGACTATGACGGTACTTTGGTTGGTTTCAATAAGAATGCAGATAAGGCTACTCCTACTCAACAGGTTTACGATGTATTGGATCAGTTAAGCAAGGATCCAAAAAACCATATTTCCATTATTTCAGGTAGAAAATACAGCAATTTGGACAAATGGTTTTCAGAAAGACCTTATTACTTGATTGCCGAACATGGAATTTGGAGTAATTTTCCGAATAAGGAATGGCATTTGGTTCCTGGGTTGAGCAATTCTTGGAAGGCAGATATTCATGAAATCCTTCAAAGATTTACAGATAGAACTCCTGGATCCTCTATTGAAGAGAAGTCTTATTCCTTAGCATGGCACTATCGAAAGGTTGAAAAGGCTTTCGGTATTAGGCAGGCTCAAGAATTACTTCAAGAATTAAGGCATTTAAATCAGGTTTTGGATTTGCAGATTATCAATGGCGACCGTGTGATTGAAATAAAGAGTAAACTAATTAATAAAGGCAAAGCAGCCATCAACATTGTTGAACAGATAAAGCCTGATTTCATATTGTGTATTGGTGATGATGCTACCGATGAAGATATGTTTATCTCATTACCTGATACAAGTATCACCATAAAAGTTGGTGACAAACAATCTCATGCGAAGTATTACGTTGAAAATCATGAGGAAGTCCTACGATTATTGGACTCATTAAGCAAGTAAAAAAGTATAAAGAAGATTTATGGATAAAAGACATATATATAATAGTGGAATAATTGGGAATTGTAATTTTATCGCTCATGTCCATAAGAGCACGAATATAAACTGGCTTTGTTGGCCGACCTTTGAGGACAGTTTTGTTTTTGGATGTTTATTGGACGTTAACAAAGGAGGTGAATTCAACATCAAGTTGAATGATACACAAATCACTTCCCATCAATATTATTTAGAGAATACCAATATATTAGTAACCGAAGTAAAGGGAGAGCATTCAGGTTTTAGGGTTACGGACTTTGCTCCACGCTTTGTTCAATATGATCGTTATTTTAAGCCTTTGATGCTAGTTAGGATTGTTGAACCTATGTATGGCAATCCTTCTATTCGTGTGAATTGTCATCCTCGGGCCAATTACGGTCGAGATGAATTCAATAAATTTAGAGGTAGTAATCATATCAAATTTGAGCATGATAAAGAGAGCATGCGTTTGACTACCAATATTCCGATCAGTCATTTTTTTGATGAAGAACAAGGCAACTTTCTATTGACGGAAAAGAAGTATATGATTCTTTCATATGGTAATACCTTTGAAGCTTCCTTACAGCAAACGGCTGAAGAGTTTTTGATCAAAACCAAAATTTACTGGAGGCGTTGGACGAAAAAGGCGAATATTCCTAATTATTATCAGGACCATATTATTCGATCAGCGTTAGTCCTTAAGTTACATCAATACGAAGATACCGGGGCTATTATCGCTTCTAGTACTACGAGTTTACCAGAATCACCGGGCTCTGGTCGGAATTGGGATTATCGATATTGTTGGGTTCGCGACAGTTATTACGTACTTACGGCGCTGAGCCATATTGGTAAATTCGATGAATTGGAGGAATTTGCTAATTACATTACCTCCATAACACAATCAGATTCTGGAAGATTGCAACCTTTGTATGGTATTTTAGGGCGGAAGGCGTTGACAGAGATAGAGTTGGATTATTTGGAAGGTTATCGCGGGAATAAACCTGTTCGAATCGGGAACCAAGCATACGAGCATATTCAAAACGATGTGTATGGCCAGGCTATGATTGCGCTTCTCCCCTTGTATACAGACTATCGTTTTCCACAAGATGAAAGAAAGGATGCCAAATCATGGTTAAAATATATCTTGGAAAAAATTCAGATGACCATTGATGAAAAAGATGCTGGAATTTGGGAGTTTCGAAATATAGCTAATCATCATGCTTATTCAAACCTATTCCAATGGGCTGGGGCATCTGCAGCTTTGAAGATTGCGCAACAAAATAACTATAAGGATATTGAGGAACAAGCTAAAACCTTAATGGATAAGGCAGCAGCTTATATTGAAAAATGTTATGACCCTGAAAACGAAGTTTACAGAAATTCGGATGAGGGAACAAATTTGGATGCCAGTACCTTACAATTGATTCTTATGAACTATTTAGATCCTATTTCTGAAAGGGCTATGAAACATTTGGCGGCAGTTGAGAAAGAATTGAAGGGCAAGAATGGTCTATTTTATCGCTATCTACATAGGGATGATTTTGGAAAGCCGAAGACTACGTTTTTAGTTTGTGCATTCTGGTATGTTGAAGCGTTGGCCTGTGTTGGTCGTCTGGATGAAGCTAAAGAAACCTTTGAACAATTGCTTGAATATGGCAATGATCTTCAACTATTTTCAGAAGATGTACATGAAGATGATGGTAGCCAATGGGGTAATTTTCCGCAAGCATATAGCCATGTAGGATTGATGAATGCTGCTTATCGTATTGCTATGAAGTTAGATAGGCCTATTTTCCTGACTTAGTAAATGTTAAAAAAACAATAATTGTTTAAACTGGTACATAAATTGTTTAATGATTTTTCTAATAACGGAAATTACTATGAAAGCATTACTAGGATTATCATTAGCAGCAGCTGCTTTAAGCTTGGCAAGCTGTAGCACAGACAACACAAACACCACCAATGGTACTACTCCTGTAAGGATTGAAATTACAGATGCACCAGCTTATTATGACAAAATCTTTTTAGATATTGATCATATTGAGGTTATCACAGAAGGCGGAAAACAAGTAATTGATGTGGACCATGATCCATTTGATATTTTGCATTATCGTGAAGGTGAATTTTTCCTTTTAGCAGAACATGACGTTCCTTCTGGAAGATTGCAAGAAGTAAGATTGGTATTGGATGATGATAACACAATCGTGGTAGATGGAGTCACTCACGACTTAACTACTCCTTCAGGACAATCATCAGGTGTAAAAATCAAAGTTCAGGATGATTTAATTCCAAACATTGCCTATACCTTGGCGTTGGATTTTGATGCATCTAAATCTATCCATACGACAGGTAATGGTAAATATATGTTGAAACCAGTTATTCGTGCGATTCCTGTAGCTGTTTCTGGAGCATTAACAGGATTTGTTTCTCCAATAACGTCAAATGCTCATGTATTTGCGATTCAAGGAACAGATACATTGGGTACTTTAGCTGGTCCAACTGGTAAATTTTATTTCCCAGGTATTGAACAAGGTACTTACAAAGTTGATATTGTTCCGGCTGCCGGTGATTTTCAACCAAAGTCAATTGAAAATGTAACTGTTACTACAGGTGAAGTTAAAGATTTAGGTCAAATAGAATTAAGTCCAGCAAACTAGTTTGTATATAAAAAATTAAAGGCACCCTTAATGGGTGCCTTTTCTATTACACACAAATTAGTTTGATATTTAACTGTTAAATATTTAACTTTGTTAAAATTTTAAGAGATGGCAAAAGAGCAAGTAGTAGTACAGCAGTTAATTCGAGATATTATATCCCTTAGGGTAGCAATCAAGCAGTTTTATTTTCAAAAAGTGAAGGATTTGGACTTAGATGTAACTTATGAGATGGTACAAGTATTGGCCGTTCTATGGCGGGAACATGAATTGAATCAACAGGATATTGCTGAAGCTGTTCAGAAAAGTAAAGCCAGCGTCACCCCTCTTATTGACAATCTATGTAAACGAGATTTAGTTCAAAGAATACCGGATCTCAATGATCGAAGAAACAATAAAATTACCTTGACAGAAAAAGGATGGGAATATCAAAAACATTTGGAACCTGTTCAAAAAGAACTTTATGAAAAGATAATTCAAAATTCACAAATAAAGGATATTTCAGAAATAAGCAATCAATTAAGATTGATAAAAAATGCTATTGAATAATAGTATTTTTTTGACACATTAGTTCAACATCGAACTATTATTATTTTAACAATTAATATTAATACTTCATATATGGAAACAAAAAACCAAAAGGTTATTAGCCAAAAAGAAATGCAAAGAAGGATTAAAATTTATAGCATAAATATATTATCTATTTTAATCATTTTAGGTGTTATAGGTTGGGGTTTAATGACTTATTTGCATTTAAACAACAGTGTTTATACGGAGGATGCACAAATTGATGGGCATATTAATCCTATTAATACAAAAATAACCGGATACATCAAGGAAGTTCGTTTTCAAGAGCATCAGATGGTTCACAAAGGTGATACATTAATTATTTTGGAAAACGATGAATATAAGATTCAAGTTGAGAATGCGTTAGCCAATTTAGCCGATGCCAAAGCTGGCAATTCAGTTGTTCAGACAGAAGTCGCTATTGCACGCAATAGCCAGGATATCGCAGATGCCAATATAGAGGAATTGCGTACCAGGCTTGAAAATGCAGAAATTAATTATAGAAGATTCAAGGATTTAATGGATCATGACGCTATTGCTGTTTATCAATTTGATCAAGTCAAGACGGAATATGAATCATTAAAGGCAAAATACAAAGCTTTAACTGCGCAAAAAATCAGCTCTCATCTGACGACGCAGGAAACGAGCAAAAGGACCCGAATTAATGAAGCTGCAATTTTGCGTGCTACTGCAGCATTGGATTTGGCGAAGTTAAATTTATCATATACGGTAATAGTAGCTCCATATGATGGAGTTCTTGGGCGTGTTCCTTTGGAAGTTGGTCAATTGGTTCAATCAGGGCAGCAATTATTTAATATCGTTAGAGATCAGACGAAATGGGTGACCGCCAATTATACAGAGAGTCAGATGAAACAGATCAATTTAGGCAAGAAAGTTCATTTGAAGGTTGATGCTATTCCGGATGTTGTATTTGAAGGAGAAATAAAAGCGATCTCAGAAGCCACAGGTTCTAAATATTCGAATATACCAGTCGACAACAGCACTGGAAATTTTGTCAAAGTGCAGCAAAGGATTCCTGTGCGCATAGAATTTTCTTCTGCTAACCATATTGAGGATTTGAACAAATTGATGGTTGGATTAAATGAGGTTGTAAATTCTATTTAAATGCACAGTGGTTTATTTCGGATCTGGGTTCCCAAAGAATTAAAGCTAACGATTCTTCTTATCATTGCAGTTGCTTTGTCTATATGCAGCGGAATACCCAGTACTATTTATTCATATGTTGTACCTGACCAATCTGTAAACTCTGCGGATCTATCGATGGCCATGTATGCCTATTGTACTGGTATGGTATGTTCGATTTCGTTGATTTTTCGATTGACCTTATTTATGCCAAAGAAGAGGTTGATCACCTTTTGTATCCTAGTCCTGTTTGCAATAAATTATGCGCTGTCAGTTAATCAAGTTCCCTTGGTCACAGTAATGCTGATGTTTGTATTTGGCTGTGTAAAGATTATTGTAACTATGGCCATGATTACAGAGTTGATGCCTTATCTGATGCCAACAGGAGAAAGGTATCAAATGTATGCGATATATTATCCGATGAATTTAATATTTCCTGTTGTTGGAGGTTTGATAACAGCATATCTCGCCAGCCAGTATTATTGGGAATTAGGATATCTTTTTCAAAACTTGACTTTATTATTCTGCCTATTATTAGTGATTACCTGTTTTAAGACCGAGAATATCAAAAAGGTACCCTTATTTCAATATGACTGGTTGGGTACGATTTTATTGGCCTCTAGCCTATTATGTTTTTCATTTGTTGCAAGTTATGGGGTCCAGCATAATTGGTTGACTAGTCAAAGCATAATTATTGCAATTGTTTTGATGGTTATATTTTTCATGTTGTTCTTTAATAGAAATTATAAGAAGAAAAGAAAGATTATAAGCTTCTCAGCCATTAGTAACAAAGCTACGCTGCTAACATTGTTAACCGTTTTTTTGTTAGGAATATTCTACGCGAACACGAGTCTATTGAGTAATTTGATGAATGTTTTGTTGCCTGGCAATCCAACCAAACAGGCAGAGATAAATTCATTTGTTATCATAGGATACTTTATAGGAAGTATTCTTGTTTATGTCTACTTTAAAAACACTAAGAAGTGCAAAACGATCTTTTTAATTTCTGCCCTACTCTATTTAGCATCCAATTTTATGTTGTATCGATTAATAAATTCCAATACACCTTTAAATGATCTCATAATTCCAATAATCTTGAGGGGGATGGCTATTATAATTTCATTTATTGCTACTGCAGTTTATTTGGCTGGGAATGTAAATGGGAAAATGTTTCTACACAGTATAGTATTATTTCTTTTGGTCAGGACCTTTTTAGTAACGGTATTTTGGTCCAGTTTTATTGGCTTTTGGTATAATAAGCTTCAAATTATCCACCAGACCAGGCTAGTAGAAATTATGAATAGTCAGCAAAGTGCTGATAGGAATTTGATTTTGAGTTTCCAGAAACAAGCAAGCTTGTTGGGATTACGGGATCTATATTTGTATTTATGCATAATTAATGTTGTGGTCATTCTCATCATAGCATTTTTACCTTATCATTCTTCAACAGTAAGGCATATTTTCAACTGGGGATCGAAGAAGAATGCCAAGGAATTAATTCAGGCAACTCCGATGTCTTAATTTTCTTTTCGATTAAACTTATCGCATTTTCTTTAGTCCATACCTGAAAATGCACTTTTATTATTAACTGAGAATTTATCGGATGACTATGCCAACTTATTTAAAATTTCTAGTTCTGCTTCTAACCTTTTCTATTGGTTCTATAAACTACGGATATTCGCAACTTGACAGTCTATCTGTTACAGACTCTACAATCCAAAGTAAAAACGATTTAATATTTGAAAGAATTGTTGATCAGCGGCTCATGGGTTTTCCTATTAAAGATATGTTCAGTGATGAATTCCAAATTATTGCCTATATGATGTTATTGTCCGATGACGGATATTTCGGTTATTCGAAAAGCAATTACTTATCCATTGTTAATGGTTGGCCAAATTTTATGGTTTTCAAAGATATTCATGGATTGACTTCTGAACTAGAAATCAATGGGAAAGGGAATTTCACTTTTTATTACCCAGATGGTAGAACTATAACTTCATTTAGAAAAGGGGTCTATGAATTTGCAATAAAAGATGAGCATGATGTTATTTATGATTTGACATTTGATATGTGGAGGTTGTTAAGCATTAAAAATAGTGAAGGATATTCTTTAGATATCAACCGTATCAAGCGAGGTTTCAGCGTGATCGATAATGCCAACAATTCAGTAGAGTTAAAAAATTCTGGTATTTCAAAAATGATCGCCACCTATTCTAGCGGTTATACAAAGCGGTCAGAAAAAACGAATTTTGGGTATACTAATTCCATATTAGTAGATAACCAACCTATTTTCAGTATGAAATATGATTATATATCCAATAATTATCTTTTTAAAGATTCAGAAGGCATAGAACTCAATATGAGCAATCAATATAAACCCTATATTCATAACCATGATCATAATCACACGACGTTCAATATGGGTGGATTAAATTCGGAAACTCCTTAATTGGATCTTTTATTAAGGAGTTTATAAAAATCTGTTTTCTGAATTCTTACAGCGTTTAATATGGCCAACAATGCGACTCCTACATCTGCAAAGACAGCTTCCCACATGGTTGCCAATCCACCTGCACCAAGGATCAATACTATTGCCTTAACGCCAAATGCAAGACCAATATTCTGCCATACAATCCTTTTAGTCTTCTTCCCGATCATTATAGACATAGGTATTTTCAAAGGTTTATCGTCTTGAATTACGACATCTGCTGTTTCTATTGTAGCATCTGAGCCCAAACCTCCCATAGCAATACCTACATCGCTTATTGCTACAACAGGTGCGTCATTAACTCCATCTCCAACGAATGCGACTATACGATCATTGGCTTTAACTGCTTTCAATCTTTCAACTTTGTCTTCAGGCAAAAGGTCACCATATGCTGAATCTATCTTTAGTTCTTTAGCCACTTCGTTGACAACTGTAGACTTGTCACCACTTAACATCGTCACATTAACACCTTCTTTATGCAATGCTTCTATAGTTTCTTTCGCTCCCGCTTTGATTTTGTCAGCAATACTAATATAACCTATATATTTCTCGTCAAATGCTACTGCTATCGTAGTAAATACAATTCCTCTATGTTCTTTAGGATATGAAATTTTGTATTTGTCCATTAGCTTATAGTTTCCAACTAATAATTCTTTTTGGTCTACTGTACCTCTCAACCCATGTCCAGCAATTTCTTCTACATTTTGAATGGTTATATTTTCTTGTATTTCACCTACATATTCATGTATGGCAGTCGCTACAGGATGGGTGCTGTTATTTTCAATTTCATTGACATACTTTAGTATTTGTTTCTGATCGGCCTGTTGATCAAAATTTACTTCAGCAACTTTAAATACTCCTTCTGTCATTGTTCCAGTTTTATCCATTACAACGTGTTTTACAGCGGCCAAGCTATCCAAGAAATTTCCACCTTTCACCAAAATTCCATGTTTGCTGGCTGCCCCTATTCCTCCAAAATATCCCAATGGGATTGAAATCACCAATGCACAAGGGCATGATACCACTAAAAATATCAAGGCTCTGTATAACCAATCTTGAAAAACATAATCATTAACAAATAAAGCAGGAATAAAAGCGATACCAATTGCGAGGAAGACTACAATTGGGGTATAGATTTTTGCAAATTTTGATATAAATAATTCTGTAGGAGCTTTTTGTGTAGTAGCATTCTGAACCATTTCCAGAATTTTACTCAATTTACTGTCCTCATAAGCAGAAGTTATCTCCACTTGTGTTACAGTATTTAGATTAATCATTCCTGCCAGGACAGTTTCACCTTTATTTTTAGTGTCAGGTTTACTTTCGCCAGTTAATGCTGCGGTATTAAAAGAACCCGAGTCAGAGATTAACTTTCCGTCTAATGCCAACTTTTCACCTGGTTTGAGCTGAAGAATATCTCCAATTTTGGCATCTATTGCTTTAATAGCTTTAATTTTTCCATCTACTAAAATATTAGCTTCATCTGGTCGTTGGTCAAGGAGGGCTTTAATATTAGATTTTGCTCTAGACACAGCTAACGTTTGAAAGGCTTCACCTACTGCATAGAAAAGCATAACCGCTACACCTTCTGGATATTCGCCAATTGCAAAAGCACCTAAAGTAGCTAATCCCATCAAGAAAAATTCTGAAAAGAAATTTCCTTTTTTTATACTGATCATTGCATCTTTAAGAACAGGAATACCTACAGGTAAATATGCTGCGATATACCAAATGATTCTAAGCCAACCTGTAAACCAAGAGAATTTAAAAAAATGATCAAAAGCTAATGCTGAAAGCAATAATACTAAACTGATAATTGCAGGTCTAAACAGGATAAATAGATTTCCATCAACATCATGAGAATGATCGTGATCATGTCCATCATCATGGGAGTGCTCGTGATCATGTCCATCATCATCTGAATGCAGATGATCATTGTCTTTGGTATGATTAGCACTTTGTTTAATAATTTTATTGGATTTTAAAAGGTCATCAGCATTTGCATTCTTATAAACTTTTGCCGTTTGACTGCAAATTTCGCAAACGCCATTACTATTAAATATATGTTTGTGATCCATGAAATATCTATCTTATCTTTCTAATTTACCCAAATTATGTCATAAGGTGAAAACTCAGAAGCAATATTAAATGCAATTAATTATATAATATGTAAACGATTTGTATATACTGAATAAATTATAGGATAAAACTGTTTTATTAATTTGTATCTCAATTGATTTCATTCATTTAAATATCAATTATTATGTTTTTAAGGAAGATCTATCTTTTTATTTTCTTTGGTTTTATATGTTTAAGTACATCAATTTCCCAAGCTCAGCCACATATAATCAGTAGTAAAGAGGGCTATACTCATGTTAGGATAAGTGCTAGTGCAAAATCTAAAATTATCGCCAAACTAAAGGATAATACAATCATATTATTGGAACAAATTGATGAAGGGTCTGACCATGAAGACTGGAAGAAGATATTATTTTATAAGGAACGACCATTTTCGATTTTGGAAGAAACAGAACATTTAGAAATGGAGTCTGGATTTATTCATAAATCTCAGATGAAAGATTTAACAGCATTGAAAAAGCCTAATTCTGGAGCATTCTCGATGGATTTTGAAATCAAAGCTTTTCGAAAACAAGATTACACATTAACTTTCCATGAAGAATCTAGCTATGCTCCTAAGACCATAAATGGTTTTCATTATTACCTAGCAGATTGTGGTTTGCCAAAAACTGCTATAATAAAAGCGACTGCAACCTTAAATGGTCAAAAAATTCTAATCCCCCAAAAGTATGTTTTAGGGATAATATCTGCACAGAATAGTTTTGAATACTATCAAAATGGCAATCATTATTTTGCATACCAAGGTGTTGGTGATGGCAGTTGTTTTAATTATGTCGTATGGGTATTTACGGATGGAAAATTAAGTCAAAGATTTGTAGGTTGGGAATATTAATTCGATTTATTTTATAAAAAAATCATTGATAAATATTGGTTTTCCCTTTAGGAAGTCTGCTTTTGCTTTTCCATCTTCCCAAAACATGGCTTGTACCCCACCATTGCTTAAAAACAGGTTTCCAACGACATATACTTTTCCTTTGTGGAACTTGATTCCAGTAATTGTTGCTTCATTATTGCCTCCTAATTTATACAGGAGTTGCTTGTTTTTATAAATAGCTGTACGTTTTTTAGAATTATCATCTAGGTAGTTAACCGCATAATAATAGTCTTTGCCTTCCATAAAGCCTTTCACATTAATTATATTAAATCCAATTTGATTTTTAAAGACTTCTACATCGTCTTTCCACACGGATACAGCATTAGGTGATTGTGATGAGTTTTCCCAGCCCAATACATACACTTCTTTATTGACTACTTTTATATATTCAGCACCTGAGCCTTGAGGAGCCAAAGCAATAGCAGATCCATCTTTCCACATAGTTGCTAAATTGGCAAAATTACCTGCAGCAACTACTTTCCCATCGTAAGTGTCGATTGCATATATTCCAGTTATCGCCAAGCAACATGCTTTCCTTTCCCTTTTTCCATTTGTCCACATATATATGGTGGGTTCCACTTGAACATCTCTGACTTTTCCTGCGATATAGACGTTTTTCCCATCAGTATGTATTGCTGTTGCAAGGTTGCCTGGCTTGCCTTCACTTAGACGGTTTAATTTACCATTTTTCCAATAGGATACAAATGTTTCATTCGCGGCATTTTTCTGTTTTCCAGCCACATACACATCATTTTGTACACTCACGATACCTATTGCATCAGAAGTCATATTCGGTGAGAGTTGAATGATGGAATCTTTAATTACAGCAACAGCTCTCCAATGGTTATTGCTATATTTCCCAGTATATTGTAGACCAGCGAACAGGAATTCTGGAGCAGCTGGAGTAAGTATTGTAGAATCGCTTTCCCCGTCAATAGTAGGATCAATATTAGACTTTGAACATTTTGAAAATGTAGCCAATAGTAATATTCCTATTAAAAATGCATTCAAATAATTTTTCATTCCGATTCAGTTTGATTTACAAAATCGAATATGGGGATGAATTTTTGATATTAAAAAGGAAAGTCTGACAGATTTATATAAATGAAGGAATAAAAAAAGCCTGATTATACGTGATATAATCAGGCTTAAAAGTTCTTAGAATTCAATTATGGTTTCAGACTGATACCGTAGCTATTAGAGCCATCGCTAAGTGTAATAACCGCATTTGAATAATCTCTACTTAAGTAGATGTAAAAGTTTTTGTAGCTGGATTTCATTGCTAGCGTAAAAACTTCAGGTAATTCTTCTGAGTTTCTATTAGCGTTATTAATTTCAAATCCATATCTTGATTTACTGTTATTAGCACTAGTTAATTCTATAACATTCCCAACAATTTCCATTTTAGTAAAATAGGCATTTTTTGGGTCTACCTCAGTGTTTGTTCCCCCTTGTTTGTAAACTTGTGCTTCATAAGCGGTAAATACTTTTCCTTTGAGATCTTGAGTTACTTCTTTTTTCAAGTCTTCTGGAATCACGCCATTATCCTTTTCACAAGAGATAAATAATACGGCGAACAATAATAATATACCTAGCTTTTTCATTGATTTAATTCTGATATTGACTCAAAATTATAACAAATTTTAATAGCAACTTAATATTATGATAATAGTAACGTGACATTAAAAATTTTTGTAGCTATATGTTTGCAAATTGCTTATATCAAAGAATTCTATCTTAATCTTTCCTAAAAATGCAATATTTTATTTGCTAAAATAAATATTAGCTAGCTAATAGTAACCTTAAAGAATTTCGAATAAAAATTGCCTTTAGGATATGCCTTTATTAGTTAATAAACCCACATTATTGGATAATAATTGCTAGCTAACGCGATTTAGCAATTTAAATGTATAAGAAAGTCTGAAAATATCCGTTTTTAGAACTAGCGAGCAATTGCTAACTAATTTGTAAACTAAATCTTAATATTCATGCTGAAAAAGAAAACCTTAAAGTGGTTAATTCCCCTTAGTATTTTCTGTGGAACTCTCTACACGAGTTGTAGTGAGCACACAAGTGTTGATCTTCCAGATCCAGAGTTAGAAACAATTGCGGTTAAGGATGTTACCGATGATGCTCAGTTACGTGTGAGCATAGAAAATCCGGATGGTGCAACCGGCCAGGAAGGTTCCAACAAATTGGTTGATGGCGACACGACCACAAAATACTTGGCCAAGGATTTTAAATCATTGAACATCGATTTCCAATTTGATACGGCCAAACTTATTGCCTCATATGAATTTACTACAGGTAATGACTTTGATGGAAGAGATCCAATGGATTGGAAGTTTTATGGTTCTGATGATGGTCAAAACTGGACTGAACTCGACAGTCATATGGGGATGCAATTCAGGAAACGGAGAACTACCTATAAATTTTATTTTAAGAATGAGCAACAATTCACCTATTACAGGTGGTCGATATCAAAGCTGTATAATGACAATATGTTTCAAGCCTCTGAGTTTAGGCTGATTCAGATGCCACCGTCCAGTCAGAAGGATGCTCCGAGAGAAAAGATTGATAGCTTAAGTAAGAATGGTGTGTCTTTAGTATTTATAAATCATTCTGATAAATCTGAATTAGCATACCAAGAAAGGTTAATCAATACTTATTTCAGTGTATACCCGAAGTTGATTGCTGACTTCAATCCAGATGCTAAAAAGAAGCTCTATTTTATTATTGACCCAACTTATGAAGGTGCGGCCTATGCATTTGGGGACGTCGTTGTTTTTAGTTATGATTATATGGAGGGCAATCCTACTGATGGCGATGTTGTTGTTCATGAAACTATGCATCATATACAACAAGGATATCAAGGAAATGTACCGGGCTGGTTGGTTGAAGGTATAGCAGACAATGTAAGGTATCATTATGGAATTGATGACCCAGATCCATGGACTCTTCAAGACTACAAACCAGAACACAATTTTGATGGGAGCTATGGAATTACTGCAAGGTTTTTATTATGGATAGAAACTCATAAAAATGAAAACTTCGTCAAGGAACTGGATAGAGCATTGAGAAATGGAATCAATTATAACGACTTTTTCCGTCAATCCTTAGGAAAATCGATTGAAGATACCTGGAGGGAATATGCACAAAATCCTGCGTTGTAAATAATTTGAAAGAATTTAATAAATAAATTTAGGGTGATACTTTAATTAATAGTATCACCCCTTTTGACTGTTAACCTATCTTCCTTTTTTAAGGAGTTGTTGTCATTAAGAAATTGCTTGGATTTCCTGAATTAATGCATCAATATCATTGTCCAATTTGGTTGAATCAATATTTTTCAAATGATTAGCTTTATAACCTTTTAACTGATCAAAAAATTGGAAAAGATTTTTTTTGAATTCTTCATAAGTTAGATCACTTGGGATATACTTTACAGAAGGTTCTAATCTTTCAACTCGAGGGTTTTCAATCGCAGGATACTCTATCCAGTTACCATTTATGTCCAATTTAGGTATATATTCCTCTTGCATCCACAGCACGACATCATTTTGAGGTTTTGATAACCTTAAGAAATAATGCCTGGAATCAGATATTTTCAAACCGAATAAGTTAACTGAATAATCATATTCTGTTAAAAAATCCGACAATGTATCATTTTCCATCAAAGAAATTACCAACTTCAAAATTTTCTCATTTTCATTCATCATATCAACCAATATTTGTTTCTCATAGTTTCATATCACTTTAAAAATAAGGAAACATTCATAGAATCAATAAGTTATTCTGTATTTAATCTTGGGTTAATTTTATACAGCTATATTAATACAGAAAGCAAAATTATCCCCTATTATGAAACTAAAAAATTCATTTATAGTCCTTATGATTTTATTTACAATTTATTCCTGCATAAAGCTAGATGATCATTCAGAAGAATTGATTTTGAATCCAAAAACAGCAGAATTACATATTGGGCAAAAAGTAAGATTTGGGACAAACAAAGATGATGTTGAATGGGAAAGTAAAAACAAATTTATTGGAACAATTAGTTCGAATGGAACATTCAATGCGAAACATATTGGGAAAACAAAAGTTATTGCCCAATATGGGGATGAGAAACAAGAAGCAGAGGTTATTGTAATTCCCCAAGTAACAGGATTTCCTGAACCCGTTATCAAATTCGGAGTAAGCAAAAACGAAATTATTGAATTAGAAAAAAGAAAGCTCTTAGCAAATAATCCCGTGACTTTAATTTATGATTCAGAATCAGCAGATGTTGAAACGATGTATTATTTATTTGAAGGAAATCGCTATTCCTATGCCGTCATTAGGTACAAGGACATGGATAAATCAAAACTAGACGATCTACTGACATTTTATAATGAAAGATATGAATATTATGGCAAGGATAAAGCGGATCAATATTTTGTAGATCAACGAAAAAAAGTCATTGTAGCTGTTTCCACCGATGAGGTAATTAACGCTAGGTATACGGCCTACAAATCTAAATGAGAAAAGTACGTGTTAATAATTTGATACCATTTTGCACTAAAAATTAGGACACATATTCTTAAATAAGCCAAATGATTTAAATATTTTAAATCATTTGGTGCAAATACCTCTTTTAGGTTAATAATAGCTTAATTTATAACATGCTATGTTAACCTAAAATTATTTATAAAAGTTTTAATCAAAAATCAACATAATTGGCACAATATTTTCACTTACGTTCCCGTAGTTGTTTAACAATAGATAATTGTTTGAATTATGACGAATGTTTAGAACACATTTGGGCTAAAATCACAGAACTATCTATATAAAATGGTTTTTTTAATATGGTAAAGAATCAAAACTTTAATAGTGATGAAATTATTAAAGAATTAAAGAAATTGGATCAGAAACATCATGATTATCTTCAAACCGATGGTAAGTGGTTAATTGGAGGTTTTGAATCTATAGTGAGTTATGATGGTAAAATTTCAACAATTCATGGAGAGCAAGTAACATTGAAGAAAGAGATTTACATGATGTTACCTGCCGAAATTAGGGAAGAAATTGCCCAATTTATGGATGTAGAATAAGCAAACCGGGATTTATTCAATCCTTTACTTGCTGAAAAATCATAAAAACTTGTGAAAACAAAAAACAGTCTATTTATTAAATAGACTGTTTTTTTGTGCTCAATCTTCAACTTTTTAATAAAAATGTATATTTAGGGTAGATATTGAATATATATTATGGAAGAAAATAAATCATTGCCAAATTTAAGTGCTGAAGAAATAAGAGTATTAGGATGTTTATTAGAGAAATCAAAGACTACTCCTGAATATTATCCAATGACCCTGAACGGTTTACAAACTGCCTGTAATCAAAAGACTTCAAGAAAGCCAGTGGTTCAATATGATGAAAGTCTTATTGTACAGGTATTAGACAGTCTTCGAAAAAAGGGTTTGGTTTCAACTGTTGTTGGTGGAGGAAGTCGAGTTACAAAATATAAACATAATATCGCAATTCAATTTCCACTTTTACCCCAAGAATTGGCCATTCTTTGTTTGCTTTTTCTGCGCGGTCCCTTAACTGCTGGTGAAATAAACAGTAATTCTGGTAGGCTATATGAATTTGAGAATTTGGATGAAGTACAGGAACTATTAAATAAATTAAGTGGTGAAGAACCACCATATTTGAAACAATTGTCAAAGAAACCTGGGCAGAAAGAGGTTCGATTTGTTCATTTATTCAGCGATTTTGACGAGGATGCCTATGAAGAGGAGTCTATCTCACCTGCCTCAACATCAAATAATTCAACTATTACACAGTTAGAAGAAAAGGTGGCACAACTCGAAGAAAAACTGAATACATTGAGAGAAGAATTTGATCAATTAATGAAACAACTCACGTAGGTATAGTACATTCTGATTATGAAAAAATTAATTTTATCATTTATCCTCTTTACATTTTCCTGTACTGTTCATTCACAGACTTTCGAAACTTTAACATCTGGGAACAAATCTAGTTTCAGAGGACTATCTACCTCTAAAAACAAAGTTGTTTGGGTTAGTGGAAGTAATGGAATCGTAGGTAAATCCATTGATATGGGTAAAACATGGGAATGGGTTTCACCAAAAGGATATGAGAAGTATGATTTTAGAGACATAGAATCTTTTAGTGCAAAGGAAGCAGTAATAGTAAGTGCGGGTTCACCTGCTGTAATATTATATACTAAAAACGGAGGAAAAGATTGGAAAGAAGTTTACAAGAATGAGGATCCTGCAATCTTTTTAGATGGCATGGATTTTCAAGGCAAGACCGGTTACATTTTAGGCGATCCGATTGATGGACAATTTCAGTTATTGAAAAGTAAGAACAAGGGTCGCACTTGGGAAGATGTGACCGAGGGAATCCATTTGTTTGCCGAGCCTGGCGAGGCTGCGTTTGCTGCAAGTGGTACATCCTTGCAAGTTATCAATGATTGGGTTTATATAGGAACTGGCGGCTCCTACTCTAGTTTAATCAAAAGAAGTGAAAAAGAAAGTAGATTAGACGTACAGGATGTCCCTATCTGGTCAGGTTCTGCAAGTACAGGGATTTTTTCCATAGATTTTTTAAATGAACGTGAAGGAGTCGTGGTTGGTGGAAATTATTCTTCAGATAAGGATAATAGCAACAATGTTCTTTTGACAAAAAATGCTGGTCTTTCTTGGGAAAAACCTAAGGTGCCGGTTTTCGGTTATAGATCTTGTGTTAAATACCTAACTCCTGAAATAATGATAGCTACAGGAACTTCAGGAACTGATATTTCCAAGGATGCTGGACAAACTTGGGAAAACATATCCACTGCTAGTTTCAATGTGATATCTATTTCAACAGATAAAAAGAATATTTATTTGGCTGGAAGCGAAGGAAATGTAGTATCGTTGGAATTGTAGTAATGACATAATCATAAACAAAATGCCCGGTAAAGGATTTTTACCGGGCATTTTTTATTTTGGATATATATTAACCCACTGGCTCAAGATACTGAGCATAGCAGTATCCTTCTTCACCATCTTTCGTTCTTACTAACCACCATTGGTCATTAGCGCGACTTATAAGGGTAATTATTTCATCTTTTGCAGCTTTACCAACGATTGGTTGGTCAGTTCCTGGACCTTTACGAATGTTGAGGTTGCTACTTTCAGTAATTACTTTAGCTTGTGTTCCAGCAACTGCTGTAGACACATCTACATTCATCACCACATCACCGGTTAAGAAGTTCGGGTCAATTTGGTTGTAGATATCCCAAAGTTTGTTTTTTACATCAGCATTTGGTGCAGTACCTTGGATATGCAATACGCCTTCTTGTTCAGCAATAGCTAGATCTGTTATGCCAGAAGCTTTTGCAGTGTCAATTAAAACTTGATATTTTGATTGTAAACTCATATTTGTTTCTATTTAACAGTTAAACCACTCATGTCTACTTTTTTAGGATTCAAAGCATCTAAACCCATTTTAAGTGCTTGAATACGTGCTTGCTCCAATTCGCCAGTTACTGTAATAACACCATTAGCGATGCTAGTTTTTACAGTTGGGAAATCTTTTGTGAATTCAGTAACCTTAGCAGTTAGGTCAGCATCATCCGTATTGATTTCAACTGGAGGCATCGTATTCACTACGATATTGTTTTGCACTGATTTTACGCCTTTACTATCAGCAGCTTTTGCAGCATTTTCAATTTGAAGTTTTTCATCTTCAGAATTTGCTGTACCATTCAAAGTAACAACACCGTCTTTTACTTCAACAGTAACACCTGGGTTTGCTTGAACAGCGGTTTCTACTTTAGCTTTAAGATCTGCATCCGAGATGTTGGATTTGCAGGCAATTGTTCCGGATAACAATGTTCCCGATACTAATGCAATAGATAAGATTTTTTTTAAATTCATAAAACCTCTTGTTTTTATTGGTAAATAATACATAAATCTAAACAAAAATTAGAGGTAAAAGTTTTGATGAATAAATTTTTAATTTATCGAGATTCAATTCATTTCAAAGTATATTTAAAATCATAATAGAGCGATCTAAAGAAGTCTATTTGTCGAATTACAATGAATATTTGTGTAACAAACACTTTTGTTTAAAGGATATTTTTGATCATTAAATCCTTTCCATTGAATGTTACCTTCCCTCCTGTTTTATTGCCTATTAATAAACTTCCTATGGGCGATTCTTTTGATATTACCATAAGTGATTTATCGTTTATCTTAACTGGACCTACAGAGATAGCGATAAAATAATCGAATTGGTTTGTGATGACAATACTTCCAACAGAAACGATGCTGGTAGGTTTTACATTCAGTGTTTTGAGTTTGTCGAGATCAGCTTGGGCTTGTTGCAATTGAGTTTGTAAACGATTTAATTCCTGCTGGGCCATTTCACGTGAAGTTTCATACTTATCCCCCATACTGCTTTTGGTATCATTGAGAATGGCATCCTGAGCAGTTTCCTTTGCTGCATTAATATCGTTTATTCGATTTTGAGATTTCTCTATTAAAATTTCTATTATTTCTTGTTTATTATAACTCATTCTATCTTTACGTGAACTGGCAATATACATTAAAGAATGTTCATAAAAAAAGCGCCAACACAATTGGCGCTTTCAATTAAAAACTTAATAACCATTTTTTATAATGGAATTATTTAGTTCTCTAAAGCTTCTTTAACGTTTTCAGCTTTTCTTTTAGCATCTTCAGTTACTTGTTCAGTTTTTTCACCTACTTTTTCAGCTGTGTTTTCGATTGCTTGACCAGCTTCTCTACCAGCTTCTTTAGTAGCATCTACTGCATTTTTCGCAGCTTCTTTAGTTTTTTCCCAAGCAGCATTAGCTTCATCTAATGCTTTTTGAGCAGCTTCTTGAGCTTTTTTATCTCCGCTTTTAATTGCTGCATCAAGGTCAGCTTGAGCTTGTTTCGCATTTTCTTCAGCTTTTGCAAGTTCAGCATTTGCATCAGCTTGCATTGCATCTACATTTTCTTCAGTAGTTTCAATTGTGTGATCTAAGTGCTCACCAACTGTAGTATCACCATCATGATTTTTATCTGCTGATGAATTATTGTTACATGCAGACATTGTTAATGCACATGCAACTGCTGCTAATAGCGCGATTTTTTTCATTGTTTTGTTTTTATTAGTGTTATAATAATTAAGTTTTTCAATAATCTGTAGGTTCGATACAATATTTATACCAAATATTATTGTGGTAAATATCCAAAATAATTTAATTATTGTTGATATCTATTTTTAATTTCTTTTTCCAATTTATCAATATGGTCCGACATCTGTTTAAGTAGCTTTAAATGGGTTACTTGGGACTCAAATAATTGTTTAACCTCTTCCTCCAATAGCATATCAATCTTTTTGTGCAAGCTCCTTATTTCCAGTTCAGCCTTTAAGTTGACCATATAGTCATTTTCCGCTCGTTGTCTATCTTTCTCTTCCTGTCTATTCTGGCTCATCATAATTATTGGAGCCTGTAGGGCAGCAATACAGGAAAGAACCAAGTTCATCAGAATAAATGGATATGGATCAAACTGATCTTGCTTAGCCACCATACTATTATAAATCACCCAAATAATCAATATTCCTGTAAATAATATGATGAAGGACCAGCTTCCTCCAAACCTTGCTACCTTATCAGAAATTAGTTGACCTTGACTCAGCGTTTCTTTAGGAGGATGTAAAAGATTGTCCACTATTAACTTTTCTTCGTCAAATGATTTTTTGACGATTTCATGCAGTTTATTTAGTGTTTCATCATTTTGGTTTTCCATATCCAAAATGTCTTTATTTTTTACTTTATCCAATTTTTCCATATAATAATTCATTAATCCATTGATATGAAAAACCTTAGGAATACTAAATGGTTTTCTATTTTATATAATTGACTTCTAAAATTTGTTTAAATAAAAAAAAGCCTTGACTTGGTCAAGGCTTTAAAATAAACATATTTCAATTCAATAATTTGCTATGCTTTAGGATATACTGTTCCTTTTGCCGCTTCTAGTGTATTCTTTAAAAGACCAATAATAGTCATTAAACCAACACCGCCGGGTACAGGTGTTATCCAAGATGATTTTGGAGCGACGTTTTCAAAATCAACATCTCCATATAATTTGAAACCTGATTTTGTTTCTGTTGAGGATTCTCTGTTAATTCCTACATCAATTACAATCGCACCTTCTTTGACCATATCAGCTGTGACAAAGTTCTTTTTACCGATCGCAGCTACTACTATATCTCCTTGTAGAACTTCATCTTTCAAATCCTTAGTCCTACTATGTGTTAATGTTACGGTACAGTTACCAGGATTAGAATTTCTAGCCAACAGAATGCTCATTGGTGATCCTACAATATTACTTCTACCTACAATAACTGCTTTTTTACCTGCTGTATCAATTCCATAATGTTCCAACATCAGCATAATTCCATAAGGAGTAGCTGGAATAAAACAAGGAAGGTTTCTTTGCATTCGACCTAAATTAATGGGGTGAAATCCATCAACATCTTTGCGGTAGTCAATAGCTTCAGTTACTTTATCTGGGTCAATGTGCTTAGGTAATGGCAATTGAACAATAAGTCCATCAATACTATCATCAGCATTGATTTCTTTGATTTTGTTCAATAATTCTTCTTCAGTGATGTCGACATCATAACGAAGGTTTGTGGAATCAAATCCTACTTGTTCGCAATTTCTCATTTTGCTGGCAACATAGGTTTCACTTCCGCCATCATTTCCGACAAGAATCGCCACTAGATGAGGTTTGCGACCTAACTTTTCAGTTAACTCTGCAGTCTCTCTTTTGATGTCTTCTTTAATCTTTGTTGATACTTCTTTACCGTCAAGTAAATTCATGTTATTATGTATAGGTTGATTTTTGTTAATCTAATTTCAAAACAGCCATAAATGCAGATTGAGGAATTTCCACATTACCTACTTGGCGCATTCTTTTCTTACCTTTTTTCTGTTTCTCCAATAACTTACGCTTACGGGAGATATCACCACCATAACATTTAGCTGTTACATCCTTACGTAAAGCAGAGATAGTTTCTCTCGCAATAATCTTAGCACCGATTGATGCTTGGATACGGATTTCAAATTGTTGTCTTGGCAATAGTTCTTTTAATTTTTCACAGATCTTCTTACCAAAATCGTATGCATTGCTACGGTGAATCAATGATGATAAAGCATCCACTGGTTCATCATTCAACCTTATGTCCAATTTCACTAAATCCGATTGTCTGTAGCCAATCTGGTGATAATCAAAAGAAGCATAGCCTTTAGAAATGGTCTTTAGTTTATCATAGAAATCGAATACGATCTCACCCATCGGCATTTCGAACACCAACTCTACCCTATCTGAAGTTAGATAAGACTGGTTGATAATTGTTCCCCTCTTTTGAATACAAAGAGACATTACAGGACCTACAAATTCAGCCTTTGTAATGATGTTTGCTTTGATATAAGGTTCTTCAATGCTGTCCAATTTACTAGGATCAGGCAAATCAGAAGGGTTATGTACTACTACTTCTTCGTGGTTTTTCGATAAGAAAGCGCGGTAAGACACGTTAGGTACAGTCGTAATAACGGTCATATCGAACTCCCTTTCTAGGCGTTCCTGGATAATTTCCATGTGCAACATACCCAAGAATCCACAACGGAATCCGAATCCTAAAGCTGCGGAAGATTCTGGTTCAAATACCAAGGATGCATCATTCAATTGTAAACGGTGCATCGACTCTCTCAGTTCTTCATAATCTTCAGTATCGACAGGATAAATACCTGCGAAAACCATCGGCTTCACTTCTTCAAAACCTTGAATCGCTTCAGCACATGGCCTATCTTTTTTGGTGATGGTATCACCAACCTTAACTTCTCTTGCTTCTTTAATACCTGATACAATATAACCTACATCCCCAGTTTTAATAACATCTTTTGGAACTTGAGTTAATTTTAGGGTTCCTACTTCATCTGCAAAGTACTCTTTTCCTGTTGCCACGAATTTTACCTTGTCGCCTTTACGGATTTCTCCGTTTTCAACTTTGAAGTAAGCCATAATTCCACGGAAAGAATTGAATACGGAGTCAAAGATCAAAGCTTGCAATGGAGCATCAGGATCTCCAACTGGTGCCGGAATACGCTCCACAATTGCTTCAAGAATATCAGGAATACCCATACCTGTTTTACCAGATGCAGGGATAATATCTTCACGTTTTCCACCAATAAGATCAACGATTTGGTCTTTTACTTCTTCAGGCATTGCACCTGGAAGATCCATTTTATTAAGAATTGGGATGATTTCAAGATCATGTTCCAATGCTAAATATAAGTTGGAAATGGTTTGAGCTTGGATACCTTGCGAAGCATCTACGATCAACAATGCGCCTTCACAAGCAGCAATGGATCTTGATACCTCGTAGGAGAAATCCACGTGGCCTGGGGTATCAATTAGATTCAACACATACTTTTGTCCATCTTTGGTATACTCCATTTGGATTGCATGGCTCTTAATCGTAATCCCTCTTTCACGTTCCAAATCCATATTATCCAACAGCTGAGCTTGCGCTTCACGTTGTGTAATAGTATTGGTATACTCTAATAATCTATCAGCCAAGGTACTTTTACCATGGTCGATATGTGCGATAATACAAAAATTGCGTATATGCTTCATATAGGTTATTATGCCTTCAATTTAATTCGCAAATATAAATTTTTTAAGCGAGGTTTTTAGCTATAAAAGTATCTATTTACGATTCATAGAAGCGAATGAATCTTAACAATAGGAAAATGGAACTTTCTAATAAGAAATTTTACTTAGTATTTGGAAACAACAAATGTATAGTGGTGCCTTTTCCAAGTTCGCTCTCTATCTTTATTTGCATACCCAATCTATCCACAATGCGTTTTACGATAGAAAGGCCTAA
This sequence comes from Sphingobacterium sp. 1.A.5, assembly GCF_002734235.1. NCBI lineage: Bacteria > Pseudomonadati > Bacteroidota > Sphingobacteriia > Sphingobacteriales > Sphingobacteriaceae > Sphingobacterium > Sphingobacterium sp. 1.A.5. Next base: position 105,031 of record NZ_PEBA01000004.1, on the reverse strand, counting down.
CCCAGTTCCTTCAAAATTCCCTGCATTAGACAATCTTTTGAATGAATCAAATATCATGCTGAGCTCTTCCTTAGCTATACCAATTCCATTGTCGGCAATAGTATATTCTACAAACTCATGCTTAATTTTAGAATCAAAATGAATTTTTGGATAATTTCCTTTTGCGCTGTATTTGACAGCATTTCCAGTTAAGTTTTGAAACAATTGGTAGACAATGGATTTTTCACCATAAACCGGTAATATAGTTCCATATGTTACTTCAGCATGTTCTGCTTGATAGCGGATTTGACTAAACTCCACAATTTGACTCAGGAATTCATCAACATACACAGGCTCCATCTTATACTCATAACTCTTCACTTTAGAGAACTCATGGACACTACGGAGCAATTCTCCAATCACTTCAACGGCGTCTTTCGTATTTTTGAGCATTCTATTCCGTAATTCTTCCTTCATGTCGGGGCGTTGTAACAACATTTGGGTAGAAAGATTAATTGCGGATAGTGGATTTTTAAGGTCATGACTGACTGTATTGGCATAGTTATCCAAAGCACGATTTAGGTCGCCCACTTCCTTATTTAATTTATCAATTTCTTGGGAGAAATTATTTGCACTTTGGAGAATCAATTCTCTTAATCTTTTGATGAAATAGATTTCATCTTCGCCCCAAGGCTCAGAAGTTCCGACTGTTTTTTGGATCCATATATCCAGGTAAGGATGCTCCTCATGGGTGAAAATTTCATTTGAAAGATTCATTCCAATTCTTCTGACAGGTTTTTCAACCCATTTCCTCTGAAACTCCTTTTCTTTCCTGAACCACAGGATGGTACAGCTTTCATCCATTTCAACATGCAGACCAGCTAAACCAACAAAACGCTCAGCGTTTATTTCTAGCTGTTCTCCATACTTCATGATAAATTCATGATCCGCATAATATTGTTCCTTGCATTCAGACTTCAGCAAAGCTATGATTTCAAGGATTTTTTGCTCACCAATAACAATATTATAGGCATACATGCGGCCATTGATAAAGATGACCATCGAATCAGCTTTGGCATAATAACAAAGTTCTTTTTCAAGAACCCGCAATGATTCGGCTAGATTATTTTTGAGAACAAGTTTTTCCTTGAGTTGGAGTTCAAAATTCCGGATATCGTCATGAAATTCCTTTTCATAATTTTTTTGTTCTTCAGCATACCTGTTCACAGCCATTTGGATAAAATAAACCAAAGCCTCTCTTTTCAAGAGGTTGATTTTTTTAGCTTCTTGACTTTGACAGAAAATGAAACCCCATAATTTACCATCAATCTGCAAGGCAACACTTAAGTTTGAATTTACGCCATCCTTCAGCATATAAGCAGCATGGATCGGCGAAACCATCCTTATGTTAGTCTGAGATAAATTTGGTTCATACTTAGGGTTTGAAATAATACGAATTGTAGGACCATCGATTTGGGCTGCATAACGATGCACGTTGACCTGGTGAATGTTTTTTGCTAATTTGAAGATATCCATATCTGGATAATAGCACCCTAAGATTCCCTCCAGTTCATTGTTGTCAATTGACTCAGCTATAATGAGTCCGTTTCCGCCTTCAACAAATTGAAATACACGGATACGGTCAAAACCACTAATCTTGGTTATATAAGAACATGCAGCTTGCCATATATTCCCTTTATTCTTCGACAATAGCTTGTCTACGATTTCAAATTTTGGAAAAAAAACATTCGAGTCCTCAAATTTCTTTTCAAACTCAAGGTAAATCAGGTCGTTTAATAAATAGATGTTTAAATAATATGAATCCTCTTTAATGAATACCTCCATCAAAACACGTTCATTGATATCATTAAGAACTTGATGGACAGCCTTATTAATGCTTGCAACATATTTCGGAAAATAATCTGTTAGGATATTCCACAAATTAAGACCCAAGCAATCGGAGAAGTCTTCACAAAGCCACTCGTCACAGTTTTCACTGCCAGCAATCAGGTTAAATTCAGTATCCGTAATTAATAGATATCCGAATTCTTGAATGCCTTCGCTCAAGAACATGTGTTCGTCTTTAATAAGAACCTGATTATTCATTTATGTTAATTCATAGTTAGTGGTTTGTTTCAATCTAGATAAAGATTTATTTTATCATGGATTAATGGGGTAAATTTAAAAAAAGAAACAAATTTTTTCTACTTATTTATGTAATAAAAATATGCTATACTATAAATAAACCCATTTTTTGTGATTTTTTGACCGTCATCTATTTAATATTAAGTGATTAAACACATATTTTATTTCATTTCAAATAGATTGTTTAAAACGAACATGGATTTATTAAATTATAATAAATTTCGTTTTCCAAAAAAACAAACGAATGCAAAGCAAAAAAATGCGTCAAGAATATTATATTCTTGACGCATTTCTTAAAATTTAAGATATGTTATTCAGCTAAACTAGGTACTTGAACCAGTTCGCTTGTATCTTTATTATAATCTATCGCATCAAAGTTGAATCCAAACAACTGGAAGAAGTCATCACGGTATCCTTGGATATCAGAGATTTCTTCTAGATTCTCAGTGTTTGCTTGTTCCCAAAGTTTTGCAACTTCTGCTTGAACATCCTCTCTCATTTCTAAATCGTCAACACGGATTCTTCCTTTTTCATCCAATGGGATTTCACCGTCAATATAAAGACGCTCTGCAAATAAGCGCTGCATTTGCTCAATTGTTCCTTCATGAATTCCTTTTTCTTTCATTACTTTATATAACAATGAAATATACAATGGAACGACAGGGATAGCAGAACTAGATTGAGTTACTAAAGCTTTGTTTACAGAAACATAAGAAACTCCATTAAGATCTTTCAATAAATCATTGATTGCTGGTACAGTTCCTTCCAAATCGTCTTTTGCACGGCCAATTGTACCGTTACGGTAAATAGGGTAAGTCAATTCAGGACCAATATATGAATATGCTACAGTCTTCACACCTTCTGCCAATACACCTGCTTCTTTAAGGTCTTCGACCCAGAACTTCCAATCTTCACCACCCATTACAGCAACTGTATTTTTAATATCATCTTCCGAGTCTACCGGTTGGATACTGATATCAGATACAACACCTGAGTGGAAATCAACAGTTTTATCGGTAAAAGGCTTATCAATTGGCTTCAACACTGAAGCATGTTGAACACCTGTTTTAGGATGTGTACGACGAGGAGAAGCTAAAGAATAGATCACTAAATCAACTTGACCAAGGTCTTTCTTTATCAAATCAATTGTTTGTTTTTTGATTTCATCAGAAAAAGCATCGCCATTGATACTCTTTGCATATAATCCTGCAGCATGTGCTTCTTTCTCGAATGCGGCACTATTATACCATCCTGCTGTTCCTAATTTCCCTTCTGAGGCTGGTTTTTCAAAAAATACTCCGATAGTAGCAGCTCCCGAACCGAAAGCAGCACTAATACGTGAAGCAATCCCAAATCCGGTAGATGCACCGATTACTAAAACTTTCTTAGGACCGTTTTTGATCTCTCCTTTGGATTTTACGTATTCGATTTGGTTCTTGATATTCTCTGCTGCTCCTTCCGGATGAGCTGTTAAACAGATAAAACCTCTAGTTCTTGGTTGAATAATCATATTGCTTAATTGTCAATTTGAATAATTTTTACAAAAGTAGTTAATTTAAATCAGTATTTAGATGTTATCCCTTAGGATATAGACCCCAAACAAACCTCAAATCTGCTCATTGAGACACTAAATTCTAATTATCAATTACTTTCAGAATTAATTGTGAATCCTTTATTTATTTTTTTATAAAATCAGTATACAGTAAGTTAATAACTTCTTTGGACATCATGATATCCTCATTCCTATCCAATGTTGGAATACATCCATTCGTGATGACGATAAACCCAAATTTCTTCTTGGGTTCAAAAAACATATTGCTATAAAGTCCATATGCTGAACCCGTATGGCCAATCATATGTTCTCCTGGAATCAATCGGTCATTCTCCAAAAGAGCCAAACCGTAATTCTCTTTTGGAGAAAGACCTGTTTGCATCTTTTTGGAACTAGCCTTTGAAATAATTTTGGTTTTTCCTGATTTACCATAATTCATATGCATCATCATATATTTTGATAAATCATGGGCAGAGATTTTCATGCCCCCTGTTGGGGAAAAAACAGGTGTACTCACACCCATGGTATAGTTTCTTATCTCTTCTGATCTAGGGTTATATGCAGCTTTCTGTTCAACATATTTCCCATCTTCTTTTTCATATAATTTTGCAATTCTACGCTGATCTAATGAATCAACACAATAACCAGCATCCAGTCCTAATGGATTCAATATTTGCTGTTTGATGTAATTGTCAAAGCGTACATTGGTCAATCGCTCCAAAACAGCTCCTATCATATTAAAGTTCAAATTACAGTATTCATAATCCGTCCCAGGTTCATAGGAATTGAAAGATTTTTGCCAATCTTTAGTTTTGGTCGTATCCAATACATCTAACGTAAAATAGCCATTGCTGTCATTGAGACTAGAACGATGCGAAAGCATCATTTCCAGAGTAATCTTTGTGTTTGGAAACTTAGGATTTCTAACTTTAAAACCTATTAGGTCGCTGATATCATCATCTAATGATACTTTACCAGCTTCCACCAATTGCATAATCGCTGTCGAACTGAAAGATTTTGAAATGGAAGCAATCCGAAACAAGTTGTCTGTTGTCAATGGTTCTTTGGTTTCCAAATCTTTATAACCAAAAGCTTTTTCATATACAGGTTTCCCGTTCTTTACCACAACAACTGCTAAGCCAACGGCATCGTACTTATCTGTGATCTTCTTGAGCTCAGATTCAAAAGTAGCTGTTTGAGCATGGATTCCGGTTGAATATATTGCAGCGAAAATTAATAGAATTAAGGCTTTAAAACCTTTTTTAGTTTTATTCATGGTATGATTAAATTATATTTAGTGCATGTTTAAGTGCTATGGCCACCAACATTCCCAACCCAAAACTCAATAAAGTCCCTATCAGCACATATTCTGTAAACTTAGTGTCCTTCGCATTCGTTAGGTCGCCAAATCTAAAAATTGACTTAGCAGCCAACAAAAACCCAACTCCTTCCATAAAATCCATTAATATAAATCCCAAGATCATGGTTCTTTCGATAATCCCTATGATCGTTCCTGCATCAAATAAGGTTTCTTTCCTTTTAACATTGAATTCTGATTCTTTATTCCATTTGCTGAAAAAGATTCTGATTCCAATTGGAATAACAAAAACTATCAATAATATAGCAATCAAGTACAACATAACATGATTGGCTGAAATATCTGCCGTCATGGTTTTGAATACTTCGGGATGGGTAAAGAAATATACACCGAATATACTTGCCAAATGCAAAGCCTGGTCGATCAAGAATATTCGCGCTGGGTTGGCTGGCCATCTTTGCTCCCATCCAATTTTCAAGCTATCGATGGCTAAGTGTGCTGCTACTAAGAATAGAATGTTCTGCCAATTTCCTGCTAAGTCATTGATAAAAAACAAAATCAGCAGTCCAGCATGGACAGCAACATGATATAACAGATATTGGATCTTGGTTTTCCGCTTGTCTACCCATGATTTCGGTTGAAGGACAAAGTCCCCTAAAATATGGGCAGTCAACATTTTAAGTAAATCAGTTAACATATCGCTTTAATTCTTTAGTACAATAATCGATGACCTGGTTGATTTTTGTATAATTCGCTTTCCCCAATTCAGTACTGACTTGGCTTTGGTGCTTTTTACCCGTAATTCTTGTCAATTCCGTTTGATTTGCTTTAGGATTGTCCATGGCTGCCTGAACCGTTTCGGCCATATTTGCAGTCCATTGGTCAGTTAATCTAGTCGATAAAGTTAAAATTAAATTTATACATTCATCCAATTCTTTCCATTGAGATCGAAATTCCAAACTTTCCTTTGTCAAACTATCCAAGGATTCTCCCGATAGAATAAAAGCTTCTCCAGTTGATTTTTTGATATCCTTATCTATAAAATCAACTTGCCCAACTCCTACTCCTATCCGCACATCCATCCCCTCGAACTGACGCATCTCCGCCTTTAGATAAAACAAAGCCTTAAAACAATCTTCCAAAGAAACTTCAGCCTGGAAACTATCTCCCCTAAAAATATCATAAGACTTTGCGTATCGCTTGATTCCCCGTTCAAATTTTGGCAACCATTCACTCGCCTCGTATGACCGTGAGTGGATTACATCGCCCGTCAATATTACGTGATACTTCATTTTTTCTGTGATTAAGATTCTCTATTTACTTTACAATCATCGAATCTAATGATATTTTAAATTATCACTCATATCAATGATAAATAAAATTATCACTTATTTTAGTGATAATCTAAATTATCACACATTTAAATGATAATCTAAATTATCATTAAATTTAATGATAATCAAATGAAATAGAAACAAAATTTTAGTAAATTGTGTTACCTAAAATAAAATCTATGGCAAACTATTCTAAGAAATTAGCTGCTAAAAGCAATTTTAAATTAAAAGAACACCCTACTAACATAAAGGATGAAATCAGTAAAGACGATGCAAAAATTGAACTCAAGGAATTGAGGAAAAAGATTGCAGCATTGCAGGATAAAATGTACGCAGATGATAGATACAGCGTATTAATATGTTTGCAAGGGATGGATACTTCCGGGAAAGATTCGTTGATTCGAGAAGTATTCAAGGAAATGAATGTCAGAGGAGTGGTCGTTGAAAGTTTCAAGACGCCTACAGAATTAGAATTGCAGCATGATTACCTGTGGAGACATGAAATAAGGTTGCCCGAGAAAGGGAAATTCACTGTTTTCAATAGAACGCATTATGAAAACGTACTAGTGACTAGAGTGCATCCTGAATATTTATTGAACGAACGGATTCCAAATATTACAGATCCACAAAATCTTCCGAATGATTTTTGGGAAATGAGGTTTGACCAAATAAACAATTTTGAGAAACGACTAACTCAAAATGGTATGATTATCCTTAAATTCTTCTTGAATGTCAGCAAGGAAGAACAAAAAGAAAGACTATTGAGCAGACTGGAAGAAGAAGAGAAAAACTGGAAATTCTCACCCGGGGATTTAAAAGAAAGAGCTTTATGGGATAAATATATGGAATGTTATGAGGATGCAATCAGGAATACAACTAAGAAAGATGCTCCTTGGTATATAATTCCATCGGATTCCAAACCCATCAGCAGATTCTTGGTAGCTAGCATCATCTATGAAACTCTATCAGAATATAAAGACATCCACTACCCTGAGATGCCAGAAGAGGTAGAAGAACACAAAAGAAAGTATAAAGAACAATTGGAAGCTGAATAGCTTCCAATTGAATTTCTTAAAATATAAAATCAGAAAGCCCTCCATCTAAAGGAATGGAAGCTCCCGTCAAAAAGGAAGCATAAGGTGAAGCCAAGAAAGCCACCAAATAACCATATTCTTCAGGCTTGCCCAATCTTTTGACAGGCATACTATCAATTCTTCTTTTTTCAATAACCTCCACATCAACACCCTCACTCTTAGCCTGATTATTCATCAAATCATGTAAACGATCTGTGCCAAAGTAACCCGTTAAAACAGAATTGACGGTAATTCCATCTGCAGCAACCGCTTTTGAAAGAGATTTACTCCAGCTAACCAGCGCAACTCGCATAGTATTGGAAAGAACCAATGAGTCTTGAGGCTCTTTGACAGTCAAGGACGAAACGTTAATGATCCTTCCAAAACCAGCATCACGCATTGAATTCAAAGCCAAACTCGAAGCATAGACAGCATTCTTGAACAATAAATCAAATGCTTCCTGATAATCAGAAATGGACTTGTTCATTACCGTTCCTGCAGAAGGGCCATTCGTGTTGTTTACTAAAATATCGATAACATGCTCATCAAAGAACTTCTTTAAATTTGATTTATGAACCTCAAAATTCATAAAATCTGTAGCGATGTATCCATGTACTTGCCCTGCTGTTGTGTCCAATTCTGTTAAAACTTGCTTCAGCTTATCCTCATTTCTTGCCATCAAATAAACTTCTGCTCCACAAGCAGCCAATTCTTTGGCGATAGCTTTGCCAATTCCAGCGGTTCCACCGCCAACAAGAGCAGTTTTGCCCGTTAAATCAATATGCATATCAATAATTTTGAAAGACTAAATATAGTGATTCAAGTCAAAATAAAAATTTTGGCAAGTATAGACTACTCGTCGTTTTTTGGATACCCTTCCTCGTCTAAATCATCGCGGTAATCTTCGGCATCTCTAGACAATTCTTCATCTTCTTTAGAAACCCTCACAATACTTTCACCTTCAATATGCATGTTATTGTCATCCAAATTTTCTTCTCTCAATTCTTCCAAAGGAGCGTATTCATCACCAACATAAGGGTTAGCAGAGTCATAGGTAGAATCATCATCAGCAGCACCCTCACTTATGGTGTCATAATCCGATGGGTGTTCCCAATCTGGATCTCTGTCATTGACATCAAGCTCATACGAATCTTCTTCTGAGTCATAAGCAAGATTATTAGGATCTCTAGGTCCTTGATCATCATCATTCAACTTGTTCTTCTTTTTATTCTCATCTGAATTTATCATAACCATTGTTTTTTAAAATGTACTATTAGAACCTTCCAAACAACCTATTTGTTTGCATACACATTGAGAGTTAATCTTAATTTAACCGTTGTATGGAAAAGGATAATTGATTATATTTACGATAACACTTATAAACTTTTGTTATGCAAACTAAAACTGAGTACCTTATTTGGGACAAAATTGTCTCAAGTGCGAAAAGTCGTTTTGATTCTGAACTATATGCTAATAAGTTCAAGAATATGAATCCGGAACTGTTTGACAAATTAATCTTACATATTATTGTTGGATTTGCTTCAGGTGAAGATCACGAGAGCATCTCAACCAATCTTCACAATGAAATAGAGCATTTGGGAATTGACATCAGGGAAGGTGTTATTGACACCATTGTCTCAGACAAACATGTCGTTTTCAGTTGTGAGATATATGCTGCATACCTAACCTTTTCCATGTTGGAAGATGGAGCCCAAGAAGCGGAAGTTTTAGGTTATGTAACGGACTTATTGGAAAACCCTCAACTCTACTAAACCTAGTTTAAAACACCTTTTAGCACGATTATCTTACGACAGCTTAACATCGATTTAACCTGTCTGAATTTTCCTGTTTTTTATGTAACTTCGCAACTAATATGGAAACCGTTGTTAGTGGTATTAGAAGTACCGGAAAATTACACCTTGGAAATTACTATGGAGCATTGAAGAATTTCGTCAAAATGCAAGACGAGTACAATTGCTTCTTTTTTATCGCAGATTTACACTCTTTAACTACTCACCCAACGCCACATGGATTAAAAGAAACTGTGCGCAATGTCGTAGTAGAATATCTTGCCGCTGGACTTGATCCAGAAAAATCAACCATATACGTACAATCAGATGTACCTGAGGTGGCTGAACTTTACCTATATATGAATATGAATGCATATTTGGGGGAACTTGAGCGCTCAACAGCATTCAAGGATAAAGTAAGAGCAAATCCTAACAATGTCAATGCAGGACTATTGACTTACCCAGTATTAATGGCATGTGATATCTTAATTCACCATGGAACGAAAGTACCGGTTGGAAAAGATCAAGAACAACACTTGGAAATGACAAGGACTTTTGGAAATAGATTCAACCGATTGTATGATGTTGATTATTTCAAAGAATCATTTGCATTTACCTATTCTGATAAGTTAATTAAAATCCCTGGGCTTTCAGGTCAAGGAAAGATGGGCAAATCAAATGGTGATGCCGACTGTATTTACCTTTCTGACACTGAGGAGGCTGTTCGTAAAAAAATAATGCGTGCTGTAACTGACGCTGGGCCTACTCAAGAAAACCAAGAAAAACCTGAAGCTGTTCAGAACCTTTTTGATTTGATGAATGTAGTATCTACACCAGATACAGTTCAACATTTTGACAATCTATATAATAAAGCTGAGATCCGTTACGGTGATTTCAAAAAACAATTGGCTGAAGATATGATCATTGCTACTAGCGAAGTTAGAGCAAGAATCAATGAAATCAACCAAGACGACGCATATATTGCTAAAGTATTGAAACTTGGAGCTGAAAAAGCGCAAGCAAGTGCTCAAAAAACAATGAAAGAAGTGCGTGAAATCATCGGTTTAAAAAAATTGTACTAGAATTATGCATATAGCTATCGTTGGAAATATTGGTGCCGGTAAAACTACTTTAACAGAATTATTAGCTAAGCACCTGAACTTTGAACCTCAGTTTGAAGCCGTAGAAAACAATCCTTACTTAGAAGATTTCTACAGCGACATGAAACGCTGGGCATTCAACCTTCAAATCTTCTTCTTGAATTCTAGATTCCGCCATATTGTTGATCTGCAAAACAGAGACATCAATATGATCCAGGACAGAACAATCTATGAAGATGCTTATATCTTTGCAGAAAACCTCTACGATATGGGGTTGATGAGTGCACGTGACTTTGAAAATTATTCCGATATCTTTCAGAGCATCGTGAATTATATCAAACCTCCAGATCTCCTTATCTATCTAAAAGCCTCTGTTCCTACCCTAGTGAACAATATTCAAAAAAGAGGACGTGATTATGAATCTGGAATTCGCTTGGACTACTTATCGAAACTAAACGATAAATACGAAAAATGGATCAATAATTATACAGAAGGAAAACTATTGGTATTAGACAAAGACAACTTAGACTTTGCAAATAACCAAGAAGATCTCGGTAAGATTATCCAAAAAATAGAAGCCGAACTTTTCGGTCTGTTCTAATCAAAATATTTTAAAAGCCGATTTTCATCGGCTTTTTTTTATTTTTATCCTATGAAAGTTATCGGAATAATTCCCGCTAGGTATGAATCCACAAGGTTTCCTGGCAAGCCATTGGTAGACATTGGCGGATTATCAATGATCCAAAGAGTTTATAATCAGGTTAAGCATGCAAGTTCTTTAAGTGAAGTCGTAGTGGCGACCGATGATCAAAGAATCTTTGACCATGTAAAGAGTTTTGCTGGAAACGTTGTGATGACCAGTAAGGATCATCAGTCTGGCACTGACCGATGTGCTGAAGTCATCAACAGTATTTCAGGATTTGATGTGGCAATCAACATACAAGGCGACGAGCCTTTTATCGATCCCCAACAGATTGACCTACTTGTCTCATGTTTTGAAAAACCAGAAACTTCAATCGCGACTTTAGTAAGACCTATTACTGAATTAGCAGACCTCGAAAATGTCAATAAGCCAAAGGTTGTTCTGAACCATAATAATGAAGCGCTATACTTCTCTAGACAACCAATTCCTTACTTTAGAGGATTAAATATATCTGAATGGCTCTCGAATGCTCCTTACTATAATCATATCGGTATATATGGATACAAAATCGATGTTCTAAAAGAGATAGCGAAACTTCCAATATCTAAGCTTGAAACTACAGAGTCCTTAGAACAATTAAGATGGTTGGATAACGGATATAAAATACAAGCTGCTGTTTCAAATCATATCAATGATGCAATCGATACTCCCGAAGATTTGGAGGCGATCTTAAAGAAATATTTTAGATCTTAAAACAAAAATGACCAAGTTATAGCTTGGTCATTTTTGTTATCGATTAATCTGTATACTTTTTGAAAATACTAGAGGCTATATGTCCTCCAAAACCGAAAGTATTGTTCAGCGCATAGTTGACAGGCTTCTTGATACTAGTACCTAATGGAAAGTTGAAAGAGTTTGCAAATGCAGGTTCAATCTCGGTAGTATTGATTGTAGCAGGAATTATGTCCTCACTTACAGCTTTGATACAAACAATAGCTTCAATGGCTCCAGCTGCTCCTAATAAATGACCTAGCATTGATTTTGTAGAACTAACGCTTATATCCTTGTTTTCTCCAAAAACTCTAGTCATAGCCTTCAATTCACTTATGTCGCCTGCTGGCGTCGACGTAGCATGAGCATTGATGTAATCAATCTCATAAGGTTCAATATTTGCCTCTTCTAAAGCTGCTAACATTCCCAAGTAAGCACCCTCTCCTTCTGGATGTGTACCAGTCAAATGATACGCATCTGCAGCCATACCACCTCCAACGATTTCAGCAATAATATTTGCTCCACGCTTCTTCGCATGTTCTAATTCCTCAAGGATGATTGCTCCTGCGCCTTCTCCCATCACAAATCCATCTCTATTGACATCAAATGGTCTTGAAGCTTGGCCAGGATTATCATTATTGGTTGATAATGCTCTTGCAGCATTAAATCCACCAACCGAACTCTCTGTAATTGCTGCTTCAGATCCTCCAGTTACTATCATATCTGCCTTATTCCATTTTATATAATTAAAGGCATCAATAATTGAAGTATTGGAAGTTGCACATGCTGAAACAGTGGCAAAATTAACTCCCCTCAATCCATACTTCATGGAAATAACACCTGAAGCAATATCAACGATCATTTTAGGAATAAAATATGGGTTAAATCGAGGTACCCCATTTCCTAAGGCAAACTCTGAAACCTGCTCCTGAAAGGTCTCGATCCCTCCATTACCTGAACCCCAGATAACTCCTATTTTGTTTCTATTTAATTGCTCGAAATCAATGCCGGCATGTTTGACTGCCTCATCAACGGCAACCAGAGCATATTGAGTATACAAATCATATTTGCGTAAATCAGCTTTTTCTATAACCTCTAATGGATCGAAATCTTTAACCTCGCAAGCAAATTTTGTCTTGAAATTACTTGTATCAAATTTTGTGATATTTTTAGCTGCAGATTTACCTGCAACGATAGCTTTCCAAAAATCTTTTATCGTATTGCCCAATGGACTAATCGCTCCAATTCCAGTAACAACAACTCTTCTCATTTAAATATTTGTTAAATTATTAATAATGGCATTCTTAATATCCCGAAAATCATGTTTATAGGTGATTCTTGTCAATTGTTCCGCACCTAAAATATTCGTGATTAATAATAAGGCTTTGGTCCTATTATCTTCTTTGAAAATAAATACCTCCAAACTCTTCCCTTCCTTCAATGTTTCTGATAACCAATGCAAGGTATTGTCCATCAAAATCTTTAATTCCGTTTGAATTTCTGAAGTAAAGGTGTTATAATCATTACTTAAAGAACCTAGAATACTTCTTTTGCCTTCTTTCCTCCCAAAACTGTAGACATTTAAAAACATGGTAATTTTCTGCAATGGATCAGAATTACTGACATTCTTTTTAAATCGTTCCAATTGAATCACATGTTTTTGAATAATAGCTATAACTAAAGATGTTTTAGTTGGAAAATGATAATGAATAGAAGCATTCTTTATATTCAACTGCTTAGAAATATCACTGAAGCTAAAGGCATTGTAACCTCTATCCCGTATCAGTGTATCTCCTAGTTGAATGATTTTATCTCTTGTATCCATATAGTATTTTATATTTACCTACTAGTAGGTAGGCAAATATAAGAATAATATTTCTAAAAGAATTCTAACAAGAAATAAAAAAGGTTACCCACATTGGATAACCTCTTTTAAATCTTAAAATGATAAATTTAAATTCTTGATTTTATTTCCTATGGTCCTGATACTTAATTTCTTTTGGCAGTACATTAAATAAAGGACTATAAGAATCAATATTTAATGTGCTCATTTCTTGGAATACATTATCCAATGCATTTACCTGTGTTTTGGTTCTTATGCCAAGCACACAACAAGCAACTGGCTCATGTAATAAAGGATATTTTAAAGCTAATGCAAGACTTGATACATTCAACTCATTAGCGATTGCGTTTATTTTCTTTTGAATATCAAGGACATCATGGACTGAATAACTAAGATATTTTTGTGCTGCTTTCTTTATTAACAGCCCTTGGGCAACTGTTCCTCTGGCAAGAACAGAAATATTTCTTTTTGACAATTCTGAAAAATATTCTTCTGGTCTACGATCCAAAATACTGTACTGCATCATATCTGAAACTATATTACTATGCTCAGCATAATTAAGAAATACATTAGGACGAATAGATGAAATCCCGTAATAACGGATTTTCCCCTGCTTTACCAGTATTTCAAATGCTTCAACGATTTCTTCAAAAGGATCATCAATAGTTCCACCATGCAGCTGATAAAGATCAAGATAGTCAGTTTTTAAACGTCTAAGTGAATCTTCAACAGCTTTTAGAATATAATCTTTACTTGGTTTCCAATCCCATCCACTTCCATCTTCACGCCACTTATTACCTACCTTGGATGCTAAAATCCATTTATCTCGCTCACCAGATAGAAGTCTCCCTATCAATTCTTCGTTTTTACCTTTATCATATAGATCTGAAGTATCGAGATAATTGATTCCCAATTCCCTAGCATGATTTATGATATAAGAATTGGTATCATCCTGACCTTGAACCAAGGACATCGCTCCCAACCCTACCTCAGAAATTTTCAAATCTGAATGACCTATTTTATTATATTGCATTTTCATTAGGTGATTTGATGTCCAACAATTCTACTTCAAATATCAGGGTGCTATAAGCTGGAATCGGTCCACTTGCTCGTTCACCATATCCAAGTGAATGAGGAATAAAGAATCTATATTTAGAACCTTTGTTCATCAATGGAATTCCAATTTTCCAACCTTCGATCATTGACTTTAAATTAAGTTCTAAAGGTTCGCCACGATCATACGAGCTATCAAATTGTTCACCAGTATAAATTTTACCCACATAATGAACGGTTAAGGTATCCTCTAGCGTCGCTTTCAATCCTTCCCCCTCTTTGATAACCTCATATTGAACCCCCTCAGGAGTAACTTTTACGCCAGGTTTCTTTTTGTTTTGATCCAAAAAATCTTGTGATGCTTTTTTCAGACCTGCATTTTTTTCTTCTTGAATTTTCATTAATCCAGCGCGAATTACGCCTTCGCGTTCCTCATCTTTCAATAATGTTGCTTTTCCATCTAGAACATCACTGACAGCTTGCATTAAAAGAGTTTTATTCAGTGGGAGCTCCATTTTTTTGAGATAAGATGCCAAGTCTTGACCCAATGCATAGGACAATGAATCAGTGCTATTCGATAATTTCTGAGCATGAACACTTTTCGAACTCAAGGCTAAACAAAAAAAGATTCCTAAAATATACTTCATTACGGTTTATGTTTTTTCACGATGTTATCTACTATCTCAGCAGTACAATCTTGGTAGTCTACATTTACTTTAGATTTGGCATTGAGCCACGACTCAATATCCAATTCTGATTTCTTTTTCAAGCTTTTTATAACCGGAACTCCGATTTCTTCTAATGAGGCAGCATTTAAATGCTGTTCATATTGATTTTTCATCGGAATGACCAACAACTTCTTGCCTAAGTACAAAGCCTCAGCAGGTGTTTCAAAACCAGCTCCGCAAAGCACACCTGATGATTCTGCCATACTCTGAACAAAAGCGTCGCTATTAATCGGATTAATAGAAACATTCTTCATCCTAAAGGGTTTCTTGTTATGTTTAGAGAATACTTCCCACTTTACATCAGGAAACCTCGAAAGATGCTTTAAGAGATGCGAATCATCGTAAGATGGTAAATATACGGTATAATGTCCTAAATCTTTAGGATCTAATTGCCTAACTGATTGACGGATGACAGGAGTGAAAATATGGGAAGCATAGGATTTAAAATGAAATCCATAAGAAATATTGGCAGGAGCATAATTTTTCATGATGAATTTACCCAACATATCCGATTCTTCGGGCTTAGGACTTGAGGGGTCAAAAGCTCCAATCTGGTGGCTTAAACCAATGCAGCTTTTTTCTTTGAAGTAACATCCCCATGCTGAAATTGGCTCAAAATCATTGATCACCAAATCATAATCTTCAACAGGTACCGAATTTACTTCTTTAACGAATTTACGGACAGTGGAACTCATAAAGGTCTTCCAAAGATCGACACCACCAGATTTCCCAAAAATAAAACTCAAACCATGATAACGGTATTTCACCTCAAATGGCAATACGATATCGGCTTGGATACCACTGATTAAAACGTCTACTTGTCCATATTCCTGAAGGCAGGGAATAATATCAATTGCCCTACATAAATGCCCATTTCCAGTCCCTTGAACAGCATATAATATTTTCATCGATTCCGAATTTGACTGTAACAAAGTAACAAATTTCAGTTAATATGTTTAGAAAAAACTCTAGATATCTTAACTAAAAATTATTAATTTTCGATAAATCTCTCGTAACCAACATGAAACGCTGTGTGACTGCAATAGCATTTTTTATGTTAACGTTCATTGTATCGTCTTGGGGATTTCAACCTCATAAATTGATCAACCTTAACGCCATCTTCACGCTCCCACCAAATCTCGCCATATTCTATAAAAAACATAGCTTCCAAATCCGTGAATTTGCCGTAAATGCAGATAAAAGAGTATATATCGACCCCAAGGAATCGCCAAGACATTTTATCGATCTTGACAAAATTGAAAATACCGATTCATTGTTGATACCTTGGTATAAAGTCAGAGAAAAATTCAATGAAAAAATAATTTTAAGCAAAGGTATTGTCCCTTGGCAGATCGACAATTCATATAGGCAACTAGTTAAGGCTTTTTACAACAAGGATATTGCAAGGATAATCAAGCTTTCTGCAGATTTGGGACATTATGCTGCTGATGCGCACGTGCCACTACATACGACTAGCAATTATAACGGTCAATTTACTAATCAGATTGGAATTCATGCTCTTTGGGAAACTCGAATACCTGAAATGTTTCACCATAAATACAAACTTATGGTAGGCCCAGCAAAATATATAAACAATGTCCTGGATTTCGCTTGGTCAACAGTTCTCGAAAGTCATCATTTACTCGATTCCGTATTGACAATAGAAAAACGACTCTCCAAAAATTTACCCAAAGTTTTGCAAAGAGCATATATCCAAAGAGGACAACAAATACAAACTAATTATTCCGATTTCTATGTCATATCTTATCATTTAGCTTTGAATGGAATGGTACAAAGAAGGATGAAAAAATCCATACACGCGATTGGGTCTTTGTGGTATAGTGCATGGGTGGATGCAGGACAACCTGATCTATCAAAATTGGAAAAAAGATCTATTGAAAATGACAGTATCGATTTGACTATAAATAAAATACCAAAAGGAAGGCAAGAATGGCATTAAAAACTTCGTTTGCTGTAAACATTTTAACTAATTTTGGCAAAATTTTAATTAGAATGTCAACTAAGAATTTATTATTTCTTCTGTGCTCATTACCTACTGTTGTTTTTGCACAAAACATAAACTCCGATACTACCAATATAGATGAAGTATTAATTCAAGAAAATAGATTCCAAATTCCTTTTAACCAACATAGTCGAAACATTCAGGTCCTCACCCAAAAAGACCTCAAAAATCTGCCAAGTACCAGTATTAATGAGGTTTTAAGATATGTGTCCGGATTGGATATTAGACAAAGAGGTCCATTTGGAACCCAAGCTGACATAGGTATTGACGGCGGCAGTTTTGATCAAACTTTACTTTTGATCAATGGTGTTAAATTGTCTGATCCTCAAACAGGTCATCATATGCTCAATATTCCAATTCCATTGGAAGCCATTGAAAGAATAGAAATCCTGAGAGGACCAGCATCTAGAATGTATGGAATCAATGCCCTAACTGGAGCTGTAAATATTGTTACCAAAAAAGTTGACCACAATTCTGTTTATGCACATTTATATGCGGGAAGCTCCTTCAAAAAGGTGGAAGAAGAAGATAAAAGTGGCATTTATTATGGTAGTGGTATACAGGTTGGTGGAACATTGAACGCACAAAAACACCAACACCAGCTTTATGCCACCAAAGAACATAGTAACGGTCAACGCTACAATACGGGCAGTAATAATGAAAGGTTGCATTACCAAAATAATATCATCTTGAATCAGGACAATAGGATACAGATGATGGCGGGATATATCAATAATAAATTCGGAGCAAATGGTTTTTATGCAGCACCTGGTGATAAAAATTCCGAAGAGATTGTCGAAACATTTCTGTCGAGCATTACCTCTCAACATCAGATTAATGAAAAGTGGTACTTGAATCCAAGGATAAATTATAGGTATAACGAAGATGATTATAGATATTTCAAAGATGATTTAAGCAAAGGTAGAAGTCAACATTATACACATTCTTTCTCAGGTGAATTGCACGCTTATAGACAATCTAAATATGGTGATCTGGGCCTAGGGGTTGAATCAAGACATGAATCAATTAGCAGCTCTAATATTGGTGACCACAACCGTAATAATTTAGGGATGTTTACAGAATTTAGGTCAACCTATTTCAGGAATTTTATTTTCAACTTAGGAGCTTATATTAACTATAATACCGATTATGATTGGCAAGTTTTCCCGGGGTTGGATATCAGTTATTTAATTAATGATCATTGGAAAGTCTCTGCCAGCAGCGGAACAAGCCAAAAAATCCCAACTTTTACAGATCTTTACCTCAACCAAAGACCTGGAAACATTGGAAATCCAGACCTGAAAAGTGAAAATGCATGGCAGAATGAAATCAGCACATCATTCCAAAAAAACAGTCTTACCCTAAAAGGAGGATACTTTTACAGAGATATCGACAACTTCATCGACTGGGTCAGAGCATCCACAGATGAACCATTCCAAGCCCAAAATTTAGGGAACAATAAAACACATGGCTTTTTCAGCAATATTTTATACAATCATAAAATAACAGAAAATAAAAACATAAACTTCAACTTTTCTTATACATATTTAAACCCTTCTATTATAAATGATTATAAGAACACTATAATCAAATACGGAATCGAAAGTTTAAAGCATCAAGCGATTGGAACAATCAGTTTTCAAACAGGAAATTGGACTTTCAGTACTGCAAATAGAATGCTTGAGAGAAGTTCTAAAAACTCTTATTTTGTTTCAGATGCAAGAATCTCCTTCCAGAAATCTAGCTATATGATCTATACCGATATGCAGAATATATTCGATGCACAATATATAGAAGTTGGAGCGGTACCAATGCCAAGCCGATGGGCAACATTGGGGTTTAGATATAGGTTATCGGTAACAAAGTAACTTTTAGAAATACCATTAAGGAAAATCCAGTTGGTCTTCATCATCTAACACAACACTTATTTTAAGCTTTGCATTAAGGGCTACAAAAACTTTAGAAATAATTTTTAGAGAAATATTATCATAGCCAGATTCTATTTTACTTATTTGGGATTTTTTTACTCCGATTTTTAATCCAAGCTCTTCCTGAGAGAGGTTTCTTTTTTTTCTAATTTCTCTAATTAACTCCTGAATGGTTTCAACATTTAACTCTTGTTCATACCTTTCTCTCTCAAAACTTCCTTCAACACCTATCAATTCATCTTTCAAAGTATCTAGGGAAGTAAGCTGATTATAGTTCAATCCATTAATTTTTATAGAATCCTTCATATTCCTCTTGTTAAATTAAATAACTTAATATTTTATCATGAATGACCACTTTTAAATATTTTTTCATATATTTTTTCTGCTTTTTTTATTTCATTTTGGGGAATTTTATTACTTTTTTTCTTAAATCCTGAAAGAACAATAATTGTGGTTTCATCATTAATTTTATAATGTTTAGTAATAAATCTAAACCAATGGTCTTTTGTTTTCAATTTACACTCATAAAAATCTTTTGTACCAGACATCTTAGCATAATAATCTCTAAATAGTCCTAATTTTACTTTATCAAAAGTCTTTAATATTTTTTCTACCGATTTAGAATCTAAACAATATATAAAACCCTTAACTTCTTCAGTAAAAATTATTTTATAATTCAACATAAACAATCGCCAAATTATAAATATAACTATTATTTAAAAATATTACTGAGGTATTGAAATAGTTTCTAAATATAGAAACTAATAATCTAAAAATCGTAAGTAATGGTTAATAAAATTGATTATTTTTAGATATAAAAACTAACAGTCTATATCAAGTCATATGTCTTGTGTCTATTGTCTTATGTCTAATTCTACCCCAAGTCCCACATCTCACATCTCACATCTCATATCCAGAAAACAAAGAAGCCGCTTTTTTGAGCGGCTTCTTTGTTTTCTTATAATTGTTTCTCTAATTTCTCAGTTAGAACTGATTTTGGAACGGCACCGATTTGTTTGTCAACAATTTCACCGTTTTTAAAGAACAACAACGCTGGGATATTTCTGATTCCATAACGTACAGAGATGTCTGGGTTGTTGTCAACATTAACTTTACCCACTACTGCCTTACCTTCGTATTCAGTTGCAATTTCGTCTACCAATGGACCAACCATGCGACATGGGCCACACCATTCTGCCCAAAAATCGATTAGTACTGGTTTATCTGATTTCAATACAACTTCATCAAAGTTGCCATCTGTAATTTCTAATGCCATTTTGATTATGTTTTATGTTTTACAATTTTATAAACACAAATATAAGCAATCACTTATACATGTTATTTTATTACGCCTATTATTTTTTTTATAACCTATCAATTTAATTTATAACGAACGTTTTCAAGAGCCTCAAGGCCATCCAAAAATTCATTGGTTATAAATATCTTCTTCTTCTTAACTGGCATTTCTATAGAAAGCTCATCCTGAAGATCCATGATCATAAATTTCAATTGACAATTCGCTTCCTGCCCTTCTAATTGTGTGCAGCTAACCAATTCTTGTAAGGTATGCATAAATTCTTGATTTAAGGCATGCAAAGGAAATTGAATCGTAAAGCTTTTGGCCATCTTCTCGCGGAGGTCTGATAGCAACTGAATCCCTTTTAACTCAAAACCCCAATTTCCAACCTGTTTGAAACGCTCTTGAACCAATCCGCGGATTTGAACAAAATATCCTTCCTGCAAGTAACCTTTGAATTTAACATAATCTTCTCCGAAAACCATAATTTCAAATGAATCCGAATAGTCTTCAATAATAAAAGAACCAAAAGGCTTGCCAGATTTAGCTACACGATGGTTAGCCATTTGCACAATACCACCTACGACAACCTCTTTATTCTTAATTCTATTAAATTCAAGCAACAGTTCTTGTTCTACCTCTGCCGCTTTGACTTTATTGATCATCTGCAAGTCCGTCACATTGTTTGGACAGAAATGCCTCATTTCAAATTTATAGTTATCCAAAGGATGGCTGGTTAAATAAATACCAATAACATCCTTTTCATATTTCAATTTCTCGATCAAGCCCCATGGTGGACATGGGTTTAAGGTTGGCTCTGGTAGTTCCACAGCGCCACCGGCACCAAACAGACTTACTTGAGCAGAATTTTCATTCTCACGGAATTTGTGAGCAAACTTAATGGCCTTTTCGATACCAGAACTGCTGTCAGAGTCCGAAAAGAAATATTGGGCACGATGGGTATCTGTAAATGAATCAAACCCTCCTCCATAAGCTAAACTCTCAAATGCTTTTTTGTTGATCATACGTAGATCTACGCGCTTCGCCAAATCAAAAATTGACTTGTAAGGTCCGTTGCTTCTACTATTTACGATAGTATCTACAGCTCCAGCACCTACTCCTTTTACGGCCCCCATTCCAAAACGTATAGCACCCTCGTCATTTACCGTAAATTTATAATGCGATTCATTAACATCCGGTCCTAACACTGTTAAGCCCATGCGTCTGCACTCTTCCATAAAAAACGTTACTTGTTTGATATCGTTCATATTATTGGAAAGTACAGCAGCCATATATTCTGCAGGGTAATGTGCTTTTAAATATGCAGTTTGATACGCTATCCAAGCATAACAGGTCGAGTGCGATTTGTTGAAGGCATAAGATGCAAAAGCTTCCCAGTCAGTCCATATCTTCTCAAGGACTTTCGCACTATGACCATTTGCTTCAGCTTGAGAAACAAATTTAGGCTTCATCTTGTCCAATACAGCCTTCTGCTTCTTACCCATTGCCTTACGCAATACGTCGGCATCACCCTTAGAGAAACCTGCTAATTTTTGAGAAAGAAGCATTACCTGCTCCTGATAAACCGTAATACCATACGTTTCACTTAAATATTCCTCGCAGGCATCTAAGTCATAAGTAATAGGTTCAATACCATGTTTACGCTTGACGAAAAGGGGAATATATTCCATTGGTCCTGGACGATACAATGCGTTCATCGCAATTAAATCGGCAAATACAGTAGGCTTCAATTCCTTCATGTATTTCTGCATCCCAGGCGACTCATATTGGAAAACCCCAACAGTCTCCCCTCTTTGGAATAACTCGTAGGTTTTTACATCGTCGATAGGGAAATTATCAGGATCTAATTCTATATCATGGCTTAACTTCACATTCGCCACTGTATCTTTGATCAGTGTTAATGTCTTAAGCCCCAAGAAGTCCATCTTCAAAAGTCCAGCACTCTCAACAACGGAGTTGTCAAATTGAGTGACATATAGATCAGAGTCCTTCGCTAAGGATACCGGAACAAAATTCGTAATATCATCTGGAGTAATGATGACCCCACAGGCATGAATTCCCGTATTACGCATCGAACCCTCCAATACGCGTGCTTGCTTGATGGTCTCAGCTTCAATACCGGCACCATCAGCCAAGGATTTCAGCTTATTTACAGCCTCCAATTCCTCACTCCGCAACACCTCTTTCAATGCCTTATCCTCCAAGTTGAAGATTTTGCTCAGTTTTAGGTTTGGAATTAGCTTGGCAATTTCATTTGCATCTGATAATGGCAAATCCAGTACCCGCGCCGTATCTTTGATCGAAGATTTGGCTGCCATAGTACCATAGGTAATGATCTGAGCAACTTGAGATGCTCCATATTTGTCAATTACATATTGCATAACCCTACCACGGCCTTCATCGTCAAAGTCAATATCAATATCGGGCATGGAAACACGGTCAGGATTCAAGAAACGCTCAAATAGTAGGTCATATTGAATTGGGTCGATATTGGTAATACCTAGACAATATGCTACTGCGGAACCAGCAGCAGATCCACGACCAGGACCAACAGAAACCCCCATTTCTCGAGCGGCAGCAATAAAGTCCTGAACGATCAAAAAGTAACCTGGATACCCAGTTTTTTCAATAGTGGCAAGCTCGAAATCCAAACGTTCCCGGATAGAATCCGTAATTTCTTCATAGCGCTTTTCTGCTCCAATATAGGTTAAATGTTTCAAAAAGGCATTTTCACCTCGTTTGCCGCCATCAACTAAATCTTCAGCAGATTGAAACTGCTCAGGAATCTCAAACTTAGGCAATAGGACATCGCGGTTCAACGAATAAACCTCGATCTTGTCTAATAGATCCTGGATATTGATAATAGCCTCTGGAATATCAGAGAACACTTTCTTCATCTCTTCAGCAGATTTGAAATAGTACTCTTGATTTGGTAAACCAAACCTAAATCCACGGCCACGCCCCTTAGGAGTCGAAAGTTTCTCGCCATCCTTTACACATAACAGGATATCATGAGCATGCGCATCAGATTTATTTACATAATAGGTATTGTTGGTTCCTATCAATTTAACCTGATGTTTCTTAGCCAATTG
Organism: Sphingobacterium sp. 1.A.5; assembly: GCF_002734235.1. Taxonomy (NCBI): domain Bacteria; kingdom Pseudomonadati; phylum Bacteroidota; class Sphingobacteriia; order Sphingobacteriales; family Sphingobacteriaceae; genus Sphingobacterium; species Sphingobacterium sp. 1.A.5. Next base: position 81,341 of record NZ_PEBA01000004.1, on the reverse strand, counting down.
GATCAATGAGTCATTTACTCGATTCTCATCCTCTTGACCATGTCGCATCAATTCAATATAAAAATCTTCCCCAAACTGCTCCTTCCACCATATCAATGCTTCTTCAGCCTGAACCTCACCAATATTTAAAACTTTGCTCGGAACCTCACCATTCAAATTTCCGGAAAGTACAATTAAATCTTGTTTATATTTTTCTACGGTCTCACGGTCAATACGTGGCACATAATAGAATCCTTCTGTATAAGCGATAGATGCCATTTTGGCCATATTGTGATAGCCATTTTTATTCTTTGCTAAGAATACGACCTGATAACCATTGTCTTTCCGACTTTTATCCTTGCGATTATCACAAACATAAAACTCACAGCCTACAATTGGTTTAATCGGCCTGCCATCATACTCCTCACCTTTCTCAATTGCTTCGGCCATCTTAGCCTCAACATCTTTGTTATGACCCAACGTTTTGCTCACAAAATGGAAAGCACCCATCATATTGCCATGATCGGTCATAGCTACTGCTGCCATTTTGTGCTTTGCAGCAGCTTGGATCAAACTATCAATAGAGATAGTGGATTGTAGTACTGAAAATTGAGTATGATTATGTAAATGTGCAAATTCTGCTGCTTTAAATTTAGCTAGAGTCTCAGGGTCAATAACAACCTTTTTCTGACCCATGCTCTCTGCTTCGCGAATAGCATCTGAAGCCGCCTTGAGATTAATATGTTTTAACCCGACTGATTCAATAACCTCAGGGTTCTCCTCTTTAAACTCAACAAAGTATCCAGTATCCGTTTGAAGTTCTTGAGGAGTAAAAACCTCCTTCCTGATTAACTCAAAGAAACATCTAGTCGTAGCCTCCACATCGGCAGTTGCATTGTGCGCCTCTGCAAATGGAACTCCAAATAAATAGCTATGCAATTCAGTAAGGTTTGGCAATTTATAACGACCGCCCCTACCTCCAGGTAATTTTAATAGATCAGCAGTAACTTCTGTACAAGTATCCAAAATAGGCATTGAAGCCATGGGGCTTTCAACCTGATACCTGTAGAATTCACAGCCCATAATATTGATATCAAAACCAATGTTCTGACCTACTACAAATTTGGCCTTTGATAAAGCCTCATTAAACTTAACTAAAACATCAGTTAAGGGTATACCCTCAGTTTCAGCAAGCTCTGTGGAAATACCATGAATTTTCTCCGAATCATAGGGAATATTGAAACCATCAGGTTTGATTAAATAATCTTGATGCTCAACTAATCGCCCCATTTCATCATGCAATTGCCATGCAATCTGGATACATCTCGGCCAATTATCAGTATCTGTAATTGGTGCATCCCAACGCTTTGGCAAACCCGTCGTTTCCGTATCAAAAATTATATACATAGATTTCTTCCTAACTCAATATATCGTTGTTCACTTCCTCTAATAACTAACAAAATTAATTATTATTATCCTAAAAATCCCCGAAAATCATCCAACCAAGACACTCATAATTTTAAGTAAATCTAAACTAGCCCATTAAAACATCAACATCGTTTTTTTACTGAGTTTTAAATTCGTTCTTCCGTTCCTTATTACAAAATACAGAAAATTATTAACAAAAAAACCGAGGTCCAATTTTCAGTATCCACCAAAAACCAAACCTCGGTATTGAAATCAATTTTTTATTTTAAGGGTATCTTATTTTAAGATTACCACTTCTACACGTCTGTTTTTTTGTCTTCCTTCAGGAGTCTTGTTATCTGCGATTGGTTTTGATTGTCCTAATCCTTTTGTCGATATTCTAGACGCTGAAATACCAGAATCAACCAAGAATTTCTCAACAGAGGCAGCACGTTTCTCTGATAACCAAACATTGTATTCAGCAGTACCTGTAGCGTCTGTATGCCCATCAACGCGAATATCATTCTTGCCGTTAGCTCCTTTTAAAACCTTAACCAATTTGCTCAACTCTGTTTTAGCAGCATCTGTCAAATATGAAGAGTTGGTAGGAAACAACAAATCCGAAGAAATAGAAACTAAAATACCTTCATTTGTTTGTTTAGCATCTTCAAATTCTCTCTTTACATTTTTCAAACCATCATTGGTACCATCTTGAGAAACTACAGCACCTGGATTAACGACTAATGCTTGTTGTTTACAAGAAAATAGGATTAAACCCGCTAAAAAGATTAGAGAAAAATAATTGATTCGCTTCATGTGTTTTTTCATTGTTTAATTGCCGTAAATATAACGATATTGATTTAAAATATTACTTCTTAAAGATTCTTTGTTCTGCAGATTTTATTTCGGGAATAGCCTGATATAATTTCCAAATCAAACCCGTTCTTGAATTTTCCAACTGAATGGCTAAACTCGCCTGATTAGTGGCAATGTATTCATCAGAGACATCATCCGTCCGAATGTCCAACCATGCCCTAAAACCATATTCCGTAAATAAATATTCTCCAAATTGATTATATAATGCATGAAGAGAGCGCTTCCCGCGAACCTCATCCAAAAATATCGATGAAACTGAAATGGCAGGATTAATTCTATAAGTACCGATACTATCTCTTACTTGGTAAAATCCCCAGATATCGGAATTGGAGGTGCCCACCCCTATTTCATTGTCCCTGCGTTTTGCAACTTGCGTATAGCGTTGCAAAACATCTTTCAAATCATAATTCGCAACTTTCGAAATGGAAGGATTAATCGTATTAAACGGTCTATACATGTCCAATAGGCTTGTCGTATAATTACCAAATGGCAATTGAATTCCGTACATCAAGGTATCATGAGTGGCTAAGACCTTATAGATAGAATCTTTACCCGAAACAGTTGAAAACTGTGCTTCTTGATCCATCATTGATTGAACGGAATCCGCAATATTATCACCTGCTGTTACTTGCATATTGCGAATTGTGCTTCTTCTCTTTGGCCTTTCAAACTTATATTGGATTGCATTGGCGAATGCTTCTGGAGCAAGACTGGATTTTGTTGATGCAATAGCCAACATATAGGCATTCATGCCTCCATTTATTCCAACTAAAGGATCGTAAGTAAAGTATTGATCGACCATATCAATTGCAGATCTTAAAACCAAAGGATCCGACGGCAAGGTAACTCCACGCCAATCCAAACGTTCCCACAATTTGGTGATATTCGCTCTTAAATTATTTTCATCTTCTGAATCTGTAGTCAAGTACTGCCTAATAATCAACAAAGCTTCCATTAAACTGGTAGTAGCCTGAATATCATAGCGTGGTTGATCATCTAAGTAAATCGGCAATCCTTTCCTACCATCAAAATATGCCGGATAAAAACCTTTATTATTCTGTGCTTTTCCTAAGAAATCTACAATTCTTTTCACTCTGCTCAAGAACAATGGTTTACTCACAAATCCTTTCTCTACACCAATCAACATGCTGAGCATTGCACCTCCAGTTTCACGAACGGAAACTGGTGCTTTATCCTTCATTCTGAATGGCATGTACATACCGGAATTTATATCATAATTATCGACGAAATAATTGACATTGGCTAACTGTATCAAATCCAGCAGATGGTCTTCACTTAATTTTTTCGGTTCCACTTCCAATACTTCTGAAAATGGAGATTCCCGATAATTGTAGTCTACCCAAGCAATCTTATAGTAATACTTTTTGTCAAGTATGGGCACAAAGTCCAAACACCTCAACATATAAGTCGGTCGGATTCCAACAGCCTTAAAATCTTTATTATCTTCGGAACGATAAATCTTCACGTAACGGATGCTTGGCGTTAAAGGTACCTGCCACAGCAAGTCAACATGGTTTCCATAAGCTTGCGCTTTAGTCAGCACCGCATTTGATGTCAAAGGTGTTTCCGGGTATTGCGAAGGAAGGAATTCAATCTGGTCTAGAAACAGTTGGTTGGTAACCGCACTTGAATGGTGCTGACGCAAAACTATTCCTGAAATAATGTTATCGCTATCCAAACCAGCGAATTCTTTTACAGGGATTTTTACGCTCATCCAACTACTATTATTGAAATCTTCGATGTAATCACCTAAAGGAACGGAGATTGATTGGTTTAGACCTTGTTGAATAGAGATTGATGGCAAGTGTTCAGGTTTGGTACCTTCCGAACCAACAAATATTTTCAAGCTCAAGATATCATTATTTGATACACGGTAATGAAACTTCTGGCGGCTATATTTAATCATGACATCCCAGTCACCGTTTTCTGAGGATATATATTTTAGAGAAAGTGCATTTCCTGGAGTAAAGAACAACGTATCGGAGACTAACAGGTTACGTTGTACATTCTCCACCCAGCTATCACCTGAATAATTGACAATACTTCGGGCATACGAACCTTTCACCAAACTGTTATCGAATACCACTTCGGGGTATGATTCTGATTTGGCAAATTTGACGAAGCAACACAACAATATAAAAGCAAAGAGTCTAAGTTGCATAAATCTAAATTAATTCACGAAAGTAGTCAAAAATAGCACCAAAAGCTATTATTATGGCCTTTTTATCCCTTTCGTGATAAAATTATTACGCACATTACAAGCACATTGCATCATTTCAACAATTATTATTTTTCAACTTTGCTAAATCTATCTATATTTGCAGCACGTCAAGCGAAAGTAGCTCAGTTGGTAGAGCACAACCTTGCCAAGGTTGGGGTCGCGAGTTCGAATCTCGTCTTTCGCTCAGTTGCCTAGGTGGTGGAACTGGTAGACACGCAGGACTTAAAATCCTGTTCCTGTTAAAGGAGTGCGGGTTCGATTCCCGCCCTAGGTACGAAACAAAAAGCCTGTCGCAAGACGGGCTTTTTTTGTTTAGTATTTTGATTTAAGTATTTAGTAATTAGTAGTTAGTATTTAGATAACTGTAGGACGGTATTTTTTAAAAATCTCGATTATCCAAGCGAAATTTTGGTCATCGCAATTTGGTTCACAAATTGTAATTTAAAATACAGACAAGTCTTCATTCGGAGCTTGGATTGCCGTGGCTAGTGTCCCCACCTGCCACTGAAAACTTAGCCATGGCATTTATCTCAAAAGATGGTGCTAAAAATGAAATTATTGTAATTGATAAAATCATCCATAAATCCTTGAATAACTTCTTCTTATCTAAACTCATACAATTTTCTATCTAATTTCATCGTTTATTATTTATCACACAACCACTTAACTAATTAGATTATGAATTTCAAGCCTATACTTACCTCATTGATTACCTTGATTTCAATATCTTCATTGGCACAAGATGCTAGTGATGCTACATTGAAAATTTCTGATGCCGCACCTCCACTATATATCAAAGAATGGGTGAAAGGCGATCCAATAAAAGAATATGAAAAAGGAAAGGTTTATATTGTAGAATTCTGGGCTACATGGTGTAAACCCTGTATTGCTGCTATGCCTCACCTGTCTAAACTAAAAAGAAAAAATAAAGATCATTTGGAAATCATAGGCGTTAGCGTTTTTGAAGATAAAAATACAACGAGCGAAGATATCAAAGAATTTGTCCTCAATATGGGGGACAAGATGGATTACCATGTTGCGATTGATGACAATAATAAAATGGTTGATAATTGGTTTAATGCAACAAACGACAATAAAGGGATACCAAAATCAATTGTCATAGATCAAAATTCAAAGCTTGCATGGTATGGACATCCAAAAGATTTAGAACCTGTCATCAATAAAATTCTTGCTGGAGAATGGGAGCTTCAATCCGCTAGCAAAGAAAAAAATGAGGAAAAAAATTTCAAAGAATTGGAAGTGCATGTTTTGGATTCTATGAATAACTATATCTACGAACTCAATGCTAAAAAACTTAATGAATCAGAAATTAACCAAAAAACCTTAGATAAAATAAATGAGTTTATTGTTGCAAATCCTGAATTAGAAAACACTCCTATTCCAACGTTTTATATTATGCAGTCAATGCTCTCCTTAGATCCAAAAAAGCTTATGAATATGGAAATTCAATTCTAACTTCTAAAGAAATTGTTTTTAAACCTGCTTGGTCCATTGTAGAAGTTATCCGTTACCACGAAAATGAAAATAAATCAACCCTTCCTCCTGAAATATACCTTTTGGGAGCTAAAGCTTTTCAAGAATATATAGACCAAAGTGAATATCAAGAAGTATTGGATCTACCCAAACTTTATAAAAATATTTCCGAGTGGTACTTAAAAGCGAATGAAGAACAATTAGCAAAAGAAGCCCTTCAAAAAGCAAATCTTCCAAGACAAAATACTAATTAATAAGTCTATTCCTGAAAATGGTTTACACATGGATTAAATACTATCAAACCCCTCCTTCCTTATACCCTCCTTCGTCTCTCGTTCGGACATTGTTCGGACCTCGTTCGGAGCTTGTTCGGAAAACATCCGAACAAGGTCCGAACGAAGTCCGAATGAAAGAGGACTGAGAGTGGAACAAGAGTCAGACTTGACTCGAAGAAAATCATAACAGGAAAAAACACAAAAGATCAAAAATGGAAATTGGACAAACATGGTTTCTATTTTAGACCATCTCCTATCTATTAAGTAAAAACTGCAGTTTTCTTACAATTTAAAATTCGAATATTTTAAAATATTACAAGGCTTAGGGGCTACAAAATCTCTTTTAACCGATATCGATAGCAAACTGTAGATAGGAAACGACAATTCAAAATTAACCACCGAAATAACAGTATTCTATCATTAAGAAAAACAATTAACTATATACATTTACATTGTCCTCAAAAGGAAGACATTAGAATTTACCGAAAATCACTAACTATTAACCGGAATTCTAAATTTTATTAATTTTTTAAACTAGGAGCAATGTATTATGGAAAAAAAATACGTTAGCCCCCTGATCGAGGTAAACAATATTCACCTCGAAGAAGGGATTGCTGCAGGATCAGCATTTGTACGTCCTCAAAACGGTAATGATGAGGTCATAGAACAATGGTATGAAGATGACCAAGAGTCAAAAAGCATCGATTGGTTCTAAATTAACACACACACACTAAACGTTTTAAAACACCTTAAAAAATGAAATTCACACAAATCAACAAAGTGGCTAGATTCTCTACGTTGTTCTTTTTTGCCATGCTGTTTATTGTTTTTCAATCTTGTAAAAAATCGGGAACTGACATTGGTTCTGGCGGAGAAACTATGCTAAAAGTGAAGCTTTCGGTAGGATCACCAAAAGAGGAAAACATATTATTTGGGAACAGCAAAACCACTAAAAGAAGCGCTGAATCTAATGTGCAGTTATCTTCTGTAAAAATAAGCGATGGAATAAGTATGGACGTAATGGTTATCAAGGACGGCAATAATGCTACGCTATCAGCAGCATCATCTGCCTTGGGCGATGCTAAAGCAGCAACCCAACCCGTTGTCAAAGTCCTCGATCCAGGTGTTAAATATCGGGTAGTCGTTTATGATGAAGATGGAGCACACAAAGGAAATTATGACTATGCGTATGGGAATGAAGCAACAACACCAGGAATTCCATTAAATAATGGGGCTACCTATACATTTATTGTTTACTCTGTAAACAGTACTTCTACCTTGCCCAATATTACTGACCAGGGAAGCTTGTCGACAGCAAGTTTAAATGATATTTCATCGGAGCTCATGTATTTCAAGAAAACAATGACTTTGACTTTTGGTGAAACAAACTTGTTGGAAGCAGAATTAATTCATCAATTCAGCCAGATCACAACTACAATCGAAATGGACAATAGTATGACTGGAAACATTCACGCTTTATCAGGAAACCAAATAACCCCTACAAAAGCAAGTGGTTCCATCAAGTTCAGCAATAATCTCGTTAGTTTTCCGGCAACCAGTAATTCAACAAACGTTGCTTTCCCGGCGATTACACCAGGAATCCGATCAATCACCAGTACACCTACTTTTTTGATCAGTCCTGCAACAACGACTGCAAACTTTAACATTGGTTCTATTACTTTAGATGGCGAAACTAAAACCAATATTTCAGTACCTGATATAAAAATCACTCCAGGCCATCGTTACAACCTTGTATTGAAATTTAGAGTATGTACCCAGAATGTAACCTCTGATGGTTTAAATTGGAGATATCCTGAAGAGTCGTGGGAAGTACGAGAAAATCGTAAATGGGTAACCTATAAGGGTATTATAAAGGATGGAATTAAATATCCTAATAATTCGATTATCACGAATCAGTTCCTTGCCCCACAAGCAAATTATGGATTCCAGTTTGACATCACAGAATTGGATAATGCCTTCAATATGAAAGTAAATGATAATTATATTTTCGGAACAAGTGCAAACCAACAAATCCAATTCCAAACAAATAATCTTTTGGGAACGGTTAGAAATATTGAATTCATCGACGGTACAGAATATAGCCAAGGTGGAATTGATGAGGTTTACAATTTAGTTGGAACAACTCAGAACCCTTTGATACGGATTCTTATCAGTAGGAATGGCGAGGTCACCATTCTAGGAAGTAAGACCAATGGAGGTCCATTAATGCAAATGAGACTTAAAAACGGTCAATCTTTCAATCCTGTAATATGGAAATCTACTGATGAAAACAAGGTAATTGTTAGCCAAAAGGTCGATGGAAGAACTATTGTAATTGGTAGAGGTTATGGTAGGAAAAGGATTGCATGTCCAAAAAATTAAAGAACCCATTTAAAACAGGAATATAGTTTGAAAATAACGGCCGAACAATTGTTTGGCCGTTTTAATTTCTATTGGTATACTTTTACCCAATCGATTTCCATTTCAACAGGCAACTCACTCTGATCAACTTTCCCAACCCATTTGCCTCCGAGCTGTTGGTCAATCAATATAAAAAACGGTTGGTCATATGGCCATTGTGATTTATCCACCCCATCTACCCTTGGGTATGTAAAGGTATCTTTTCCATTCAATTGAAACACAATTTTGTCAGGATACCAGCTGAGGCCGTAAACATTATATTCATTGGGATTTACAGTGGCAGTGCCTCCATGTGGAGGATTGTCTTTTTGACCTAAATTCAAGGTATAATGTGAATGCGTGGTTTGGTAAATAATCGTATCATAGTTCAAATGTTCCATAATATCGATTTCCCCATTCAATGGATATTTACCATATTTATCAAGCTCAGCAAGCATCCACATAGCAGGCCAAGCACCTTGAGCACTCCCCAATTTAGCACGGATCTCAATTCTGCCATATTGAAAGGCGAATTTGTTCTTACTCCATATTCCGCCGGTTATAAAAGGTCTCGGATCTTTTGTTGTGTCTGGATTATTGATTCCTCTAAGATATAGACTACCATGCTCTAATCTAAAGACGTCATCTACCGTACTCATATGCTTATTCCAATCCGATTCTCCTTTAGGGATTCTGCTCCATTTTGTAGAGTCTATTTCATTTCCATCAAAATCATCTTCCCACACTAATTTCCATTTTTTGGCCTCCCGCCCTTCCTTTTGAACTATTACGTAGGGCTTCTCACTTAATTTCTGTGAAACTGAACAAGCACTTAGAAGAAGTGAAGCTGCGAAGCCACTGATCAGTATGTTTGTTATTTTCATAGGTTTAGATTTTTAAAATAAACTGGTTTGACCAGACCATTTATCTTGGATTACCGGTTTGTTTGTATCTTCTCCCCTGGCTCCGGTTACTCGATAGACCTGGTGGCTACCCAAATCGCCAGAATAAGGCTTCATAAGTTCTTGGATTTCCTGTTTTCCTTCTGCATATAACCATGCATCACGATCTTGTGCAGAAATGATTAAAGGCATCCGTTTCTTTTCATTATGTATTTCTTCTAACAAAGGATTCGCGGCAGTTGTAATGATCGAGAAAGTAGGATATGTTTCTCCGGTTTCTTGGTCTGTAAAGTTATTATACACTACTCCCAATGTTAATATTTCTTTCTGTGGAGCATAGATAAAATAATTCTCAGACTCCTTCTTTCCAGCAACTTTATGTGGTTCATAAAAACCACTTACATATAGTAACCCTCTATTTTTGAGAATATAATTCTTGTAACTAGCTTTTTCGAAAATACTTTCAGACTCTGCATTTAGGGTGTTGGCATACTTTCCAGCGTCTGTTTCATTCTTTACCCAACCTGGTATCAATTTCCATCTAGCTTCAATTACTGAATCAACATCTGAATTTAGAGTAACCGGTAAATAAGGACGAGTAAACCCTGAGATATGAAAGATTTCACTCTCATTGGGATAATAGATTTTTTTCTTTGGTAATTTATTCTTTAGCTCCGATTTACTCGGAGACCCAACATGGTAGCACATATTTGGAAAGTAGACAATAGACATTAGACATAAGACACAAGACAAAGATATAGTTTACTAAATAACTTATGTAAGGTTTTATAAAATGACCTTATGTTCGATTTAAACTAATTTATTATGCCAAATATTGGCTGTTTGATAATTAAGTTAAATAAGCCTTGAAAGTTCTAAGATATTGAGTCTTTGTATAATTACCTTTAATAAGCCTTAAAAGTTCTAAGATATTGGGTGTTTATATAATTAAATTTAATAAGCCTTGAAAGTTCTAATGTCTTATGTCTAATGTCTTATGTCTAACTAAGTCATCCAGTCCAAAAACAATTATACCCCTAGCGACAGGGGTATAATCGACTGTACATTGACAAGTAAATGTTGTATAACTAAATTCTGAAAAGAGTCAATCTACAGTTTTATGGTTGTATTGCGATATGCGTTGTAACAATCATATTGTAAATAAATTTGAAACAATCAAAGCGGGAATTAGTTTGAATTAATTGAATATTTTTAGAATATATCCAACGATTATATGATTCGTAGGTTCTATAGGTAGCAAATTATTAATTAATTGAACAAATGGAGCATAAGATAAAAGTAGAGCTAGGTGATATAACAAAATGTGAAACAGATGCTATTGTTAATGCTGCCAATACTTCCTTAATGGGTGGTGGTGGTGTTGATGGAGCAATTCATCGTGCAGGTGGGAAAGCAATTTTAGACGAATGCATGCATATCCGAAATAAACAAGGTGGATGCAAAACTGGAGAAGCTGTGATTACCAATGCGGGAGACCTACCAGCTGATTATGTTATTCATGCTGTAGGACCTGTATGGCAGGACGGATCTAAAAATGAAGATAAGTTATTGTATTCAGCTTACCATAACAGTTTAAAGTTGGCTTCCAAAAATAACCTCAAATCTATAGCATTCCCTAATATCAGCACTGGTATTTACGGATTTCCGAAAGAAAGGGCTGCAGAAATTGCAATTCATGCTGTTCAAGACTATTTAGTTGAGGATGAATTTATCCAAAATGTAACATTTGTGTGTTTTGACGAGGAAAACTACCGTATTTACTCCAAATTGTTACCGTAAACTATAATTTTAACGTCATAACTCTGATTTTTTTATCTGAATTGCGATAATTTAGATAAATTTAGCCACCTAGGACTTAATATTATGATTCAAATTAAAGTAGCATCTGTCGATGATGTACTCATTATTCAAAAAATAGGACGAGAAACATTTCTGGAAACTTTTCAAGAACGTAATACTGCAGAGGATATGCAGGAATATTTAGCGGAAAGGTTTTCAGATCTTCAAGTTCATAATGAGCTGAAGAACGTAGAGTCCATTTTTTATATTGCCTGGGATCAGGAAGATCCTATAGGTTATCTGAAACTCAATGTTGGGCAAGCCCAGACTGAATTTAAGCTTGAAGATCATATTGAGATAGAGCGGATTTACGTCTATGCAAGTCATTATGGCAAGCAGGTAGGTCAAATGTTATTTTTCAAAGCCTTGGAAACTGCAAAGAATTTGCGCGTACCTACGATTTGGTTAGGCGTATGGGAAGAGAATGCTCGTGCGATCAGCTTTTATAAAAAAAATGGATTTGAGGAATTTGACAAACATACATTCAAACTCGGATCCGATGAACAGATAGATATTTTGATGAAGCGAGCTGTTGTTTAATATTTGTTTAATAAATGAAATAGGCGATGATAATTCATCGCCTATTTTTTTATCAATTCTATATTTGGATGTGAAGATATGATTTCTTCAATTATCTCAAAATAAGTTTGTCCTTCTCCCCTTTCCAACTCATCCAATTGACGGCGAACTAATTTTGAATCAAAATTTTCCGGTTGTTCAAGTTTTTCTTTATAGAAATTTCTAGTAAAATCTAATCCAAAAGCTTCTTTATTTCTTTCAAAATTCAACCAAACAATTTTTATTTCTTCCTTTTCCTTGATTGCTCCAAAACCGCCATACAAGAGATCATCAAAAGCATCTAAGCTTTCAGCTAATTGCCAACTTTCCTCATGCATAAATTGCCTATTGATCTCTTCATATAAGCTGCTTTTATCTTTTATTCTATTTCCATCTATTACGAACTCTTTTTTCATCGATAGCAAAAATAAAAAAAATTAAACAGAGCCTAAATGAGATTTAACAATCAGGATTTATTCATAGAATTTCTTTTCACAACTACTATACACCATTTTTCTATCCTTCACATTTTCAAAATCCCTATTGAATTCCACTAATTCAAGTTCGCAGGTATAACCAGATTGAGGAGTTTCTATAAGGCAATTTTCGCAGTCAGTATATATAAAATATACAATTTTTCCATTATAGTTGCCTTTAAAAAGATGTGTTGAAGATGCACTAATTTCAGTATTTGTATTACAATATAATTCTTCTTTAAAATGTTCCTTCATTTTAAGTGAACATTCTGACGCATCGCCAATGTCTTCAAATTCTTTATCCGAATCACACGAAATAAAAAAGGCAGTCATAAAAAATAATAACAATAAGTTTTTCATAAAATAAATATTATTGGTAGTTAAGAATTATTTACTCGCTGAACTTTTTGTTGCAGCTATCATAGACTTTTGTTTGCTCTTTCATGTTTTCATTGAAATCTTCAAACTCAACTTTTTCCATACTGCATGTATATCCAAATTTAGGTGGCATCGTATTACAATTGGCACATACAGTTAAAGGATAATAAACAGTTTTTCCTTTGTACATACCTTTAAAAAGATGAACACCCTCACCTTGTCCATTGGAAGAACATTTCAATTCATCCTTAAACTGTTCTTTCATTTTGATGTGACAATCTTGGGAATCTACCATTTCGCCATCCTTCTCGCAAGACGAAAACAATAATAAGCTTAAAGCTAAAAATAGGAATCTTTTCATAATTATTAATAGTTTATGTAAACAATACGAGATTGTTGGGCAGTATGCTACAAAAAATTTAAGTAAAATAAAAAAAGAGCCTGAAGTAATTCAGGCTCTCTATTCTATTATGTTTATAAAAAATTAATCTTGTTTTAAGTTGTTGGACAAGCGATTTTTGCTTGACCATAACCTTTACCAATTACGAAAGTGGTATTGGATACTCTTTGGGTTACTTTAACAACATTAACATCAGTTGGAGCAGTTTTCCAAACTACTTTGTTGAAAGTTAATCCTTCTTTTAAAAGTAATTGAAGCAATGGTCCACCATTTGTTTTACTGCCCAACATGGTAATTTCACCAGTTTTACTGATAATAATCCTCACTAAAGGTGCTGTAGCTGTTCCTTTTAAGTTCCAGATATCAGCGATTCCATTTTGACCATATTCAGTATTATCTGGGAATTTAATATTTCTTGTGATAATACCTTCACCATTAGCGGTATTGTCGTATGTTTGGAACTGAACCTGTGCATCTTTTGGATTTGCCAATCTTGCATCCGTTAGAATTTGAACACCATTTACTTCCATATTGATAGCATTATCTAATTCCGTAATATCAAATGTAAAACCATAATCTGATGCAGGTGCATTAAAAGTATGACTTAATAAAGTACCGTTTTTATAATTAACATTGTTTGGCCCAATACAACCAGTATATGTTGAATTTACAGGATATCTCCAATTCATTGCATCATCTGCTAATGCAACAGATTTAGTACATGTTCTAAAGTTCAGGTTTAAGTTGTATTTACAACCTGGATTAACTCTAATATTATTTATAGTAAAGCCCGTTTTGGTTTCATCATCAATCATAATCGAACCAAAAACTAAGGTTTTATTTGATGCCATAGGAGCAATTAACAATGTTGGAGAACTAATAACTTCACGTAAACCTACTGCAAGGTTTGGCCATGCTACAGATGGACGGGAAGTTAATGTGCCTCCATATGTAAGAGTTTCATCAGTAAAGTTGAACGTTGCATTTGCATGCGTAGGTCCAAAAGTTGTATTTACTAGTGACTTAATTGAACCTGTCATTTTTGCATCCATGGTCAATTTCGTAGTAATCATACTGAACCTGTGTTTTAACACGATTGCAAGCTTTGTATCTCCGTGACTGATCGCTCTATTCTTTGCAACAAATACCATTAGGTCTTTATCTACAGTTGGTAAAATGGCATTTGCAAAGGTTTTAACAGTTGTTTTATAGCTTACATCTGGCAGAGTCGAAGTACCATTAAAAGAATATGCTACGAAAGTATAGTTTTTACCAGCATCTAAACTCATTGGCCCGGTTGTCGCTTCACTACCAACAGTATATTCTTTTATTTGATTCAAAGTACCGTCAGAATTAAATGCAACTAATTTATATTTAATTCCAGGAGCTAATTTTGTAGTAACAGTAGAGGCAGCCATATTGCTGTTACCCGCTCTATAAACTGTATTATTATTTACGGTTCTGCTAGATCTGTCAGTTTCGTTTGTCATTTGAACATCCACTACAAAATCATCATATACAATAGACGTGTCTTTGACGATACCCGAAGCTGAAGAATTTGCAGCACTTGATTTAGCGCCGTAATCATAATTGTCTTGTTCAAAAGAAACACCATCCATTTGAACCATTACTTTGGCATCCCCAGTGCCAGTGCCAGCATCTGTATCTTTTTGACAAGATGAAAATGTCAGCATTAAAATCGCCATAAAGCCCATGCTCCACTTTAGGCAAATATTTTTATTTATTCTATTCATTTTATTTTTAAATCCAATTTTATAATTACCAATCAATGTTTCTACTGTCATCAGGTTCTTGCTCCCAAGATTCATACATTTCACCTTTTTCGTTGTAAGGGTATACTTTTGCCGAACCAAGAGCAATATCAGCTTCCATCTGAACCTTGACCATATTGATATGGGGTGATTTATATTGCTTTTTCATATTCGATTATTTGCAATTACAACTTTAGTTCCCTGAATTCAGACTAATCTTTCTATCCAGTTAATTAATTGCTGTAATTTTTTAATACTTCTTTTAATTTTTCTAATAGTTTGTGTGCCATTTAATAATGGTCTACAAAAATACACAGGAATTTTGTTCCTTAAAATCAATAGTGCCCAAAACGGCCTGTTAATTTGTATTTGTAGCATATGCCCTACATACTTAATTGAAAATTTTAATTTTGCTAATATGTTTTAGTAGCTCAAAAAAGATGGTTAAACATCTGTTTTATTAAAATTTTTAATTATTGTAATTCAATAAATAATGCAAGAAAAACCCGTAAAAATCACTCTCAGACAAGATTTTTAGATGGAATAAAAAAAAGATTTTTGTACCGAAAATAGTTAAGAATTTCATCGAAACCCGACAAAAATTTTTATGGCTACATTAAACCTCACAGAATCTGAATTAACATAAAGTATCAAATTATATTCAGAAGGAAAATTAAGTGTTTAAACAAGTGAAATATTAGTGAATTATATCCCAAAAAAGCCGTTTAAGGATATTTTATACGACTTTATTTATATTATTCGAAAGAATTGCTACCCTTGGTAATTATGATATTCAGTAATGCTGATATAATATCCGTCCAAATCCTTAATTGAAAATTCTAACCTATTATAATTGGTATTTCGATGGGTATCTTGAATAATTTGAACTTCCATTTCTTCAGCTTTTCCTCTTATAGATTCAAAATCTGTGGTTTTGAAATATAATATTAAGCCATTTCCAGGAAGGATGGTTGGATCCGTCATAGAAGGATGATTATGGCTTCCCCATTCATGCAAACAGATGACGGTTTCTCCAGATTCATCTTGTAACACTGCGAAATTACTTCCACCATGGTTATTCTTTAAACCAAAGAGTTCCTCATACCATCTTGCACTGGATAATACATCTTTTACAGCTATTATGGGATCTAATTTTATCATCTTCTTTTTGAAAGAAACAATTGATATGTCAATTTGATTTAGAATTTTTTATTGAGGAATCTGATAATTAGTATATTCTTGATATTGTTGATTCAACATTTGATTGATATAACTAGGGTTATGTCCCAAGAAAGTTTTAAAATCTTTAATCAGGTGCATTTGGTCAAAATAACCACATGAATATGCGATTTGGGTCCATGTTTGGTTTGGATTGAGCTCTTTTATCTTATAAGCGGTCGCAAATCTTCTTAGTTTCCTGAAAAAGTTGGGGCTCACTCCTATTCTATCTTTAAATAATCTTTCGAGTTGCCTTATACTTTTCCCAGCCGCCAAAGCCATTGCAGCAATAGGAATGTTTTGGGGCAATTCATTCAATAGCATGTCAGATCGATTTGTCTTGAGTTTATTTCTATTAAGAATTTTTAAGAAAAACTGATCAAGCTCTTTCTTTATTTTTTCCAAGTCATTGGTTTCTATAAGTTTATCAATGAGTTCTTTTACAGGATTTCCAAATACCGCATCACCTTCTAGATGACTATCAATTAAAGTATGTATAGGACAGCCTCCCAATAAATAATACTGACCGATATTTTGTAGTTCTATAGCGATCAGTCTATGATTACTTTCAAAACATAAGCTTACAGGTGTAGTTTGAGGTCCTATAATCAACATATCTTTTTTCTTTTCCTTTTTCTTGTTTTCAAAGGTTACTTCCACTGAACTTCCTAAATAAAGCATGATAAATTTTTTATGGGTCGGCGTGAAAAAGTATGTGTTATTTAGGTTTTCCCTACTAAAATCTATGACGTTATGAATATATCCTCTTATAAAAGGACGTAATTCTAAATGGGGTAATAATACGTCAATCATAATAGATTTATTTTATTCTAATTTACACATTTTCATTTAGTTGAATACATGTCGCATCTATACTATTTTTCACCTTTTAATAAAGTTAACTTCAAGCAAAACTCTATTTAGGGTATTGGGAATGAAGCACCGTTTGATTTACTAAAAGCCTTGTTCAAAATGGAAACATATTCTAAGAATTTAATAATATTCTTTTGTTTAGTAATTGTCCTTACTTTGGCAGGATTTTATAATTCCTACTTTAGATTTTTGCCCGATTTTAATAGATTTCCAATCATAATTCACCTCCACTTCTTTGCATTTTTATGTTGGTTTGCTTTACTTATTATTCAACCGGTACTTATTAAAAAGAATAAGATTGAAATGCATAGGCGCATTGGTAAGTTAAGCTATTTTCTTGTTCCGGTTTTGATTATCACTATTGTATTACTAATTACACAACAAGTGCAGAGACAGCTCGCAACTTCCAAACAAGATGCTGCATTTACAGCCATGTTAGGTTTATTGGATATTTTGTCGTTTTCAATTTTTTATAAGATTGCCATGGTCAATAAAAAGAATATCCGATGGCATGTTGGATTTCTTCTGGCAGCAACATTGGTTATACTTAATCCGGGACTTTCAAGGTTATTAAATCAGTTACAGCCGGGATTGGGTTTGATCGTTGCTGTACTATTACCGTTTGCGATATCTATATCAATCATCATTTTGGAGAAAATAAAATACAAAAGGGCTATTTTGCATAGCCCTTATTTTCTTTTTCTCTGTATCTGGTCCTTGGAAATTTTATTATTGATGAATATCTCCACCAAAGTATTTTGGATCAATATGATTACCGACTTATTTTCCAGCAAATGACCTACTTTATTTCAAAAGTAATTTTATGAAATGCTGATGGTGTATGAAAGTCTGGTTTGTTCGTACTGGGTTTTATCCATGATATCCAATTAACAGTAGGATCTTTAGGATTGAGGTTGTTGAATTCTGCTCGAAATACTCCGAATCTTAAATTTGACAGAGTATTACCATCAGATTTATCAATGCTATTAATAAAAGACATCGGCATTTTACCTTCCAAAATATAACCATTGGATGTTTTTGAACTTTTAATTTCAAGCTCGTCTAGATCCCAGTTATAATCGAACTTACGATAATAATGAGCTACATAATCGAGCACCTTCCCTGTTGGAGATATTTCAAAACAATAATATTCTTTCAAACTTGAATMTGCTGTTATAAATATCTCGCCTCTATCTCCTAACGCCACATCTGATTCTTTTTTGAAATCTGCTTCCACTATTTTCTTATCTTCAATTTCAAAGCTGAAATAAAACCAATCTGCATCATAGAATGCCATAAACTCAGTTTTTCCAAAATCTGGACTTGACCAAGGTGATACGAATTGATCAATCTTAAAGAGTTTATTTGGTGCTTTCCAATCATCCAGCTTGCCATCGATTACAATTTTTGAATCTGATATAAACGGAATTGTGGTTGTACTATTATTTGCTACAGTAGATTGGGCGAAGCCATAGAATGGCAACGAAACTGAAAAACCTAAATAAAGGAATTTTGAAAATAAACTTTTTAAAATCATAGTTGACAGGTTTTTATTCTGTGTCAGTTTCCATATAAAATCATTTCTAAATTAGCCAAACCTTTTATCCAATTCCCATTCTTGGTAATATTTATTTAATTCTTTCATAGATTTAATATGGACCAGCATGGCATTGCTTTCACTAATTAATTTTGCATATTTAAACCTATTTTTGGGTGCTACATATAAAATATGACGCAGCATATCCCAATTTATTTGTTCTTTAGCCCCCTCTAGATTTCCTGCTCGATCTTTTGAATTTTGCATGCCCCTCTTTATAAAACGAATTAAGGACCCGATTCTTTTAAAATCCAACCAAATAATACAGGATGCAGAAGAAAACCTATCTTTCATTAGAAAACTATAATTTCCTTCGATTATCCAATTATTATTCTTGTTAATAAACTCATGATGGTCGGCTCGTATGAGTTCTTTTTCGCGAGGTTGCCAGTTTGTATTTGGTAAATGAGCAATTTGATCGAGATAAAGGACTTTAAAGTCCAATTTATTCCCTAACGCTTTTGCTAATGAAGATTTCCCACTAGAACTTGGTCCAATAATACAGATTTTCTCACCTAATGATTCTAGCGGTACGATATGCATGGAACCAAATTAATAAATCCTATTTTAATTCAGCATATTTAAAGTTCATAAAAGGAGCTTTATCATCGGAGCTTGGAAATGTGGGGGATTTGAAAATTAAGTTATTTTAAGGGGGGCTAGGATTTTTATAATTGCATTTATATTATTTCTATCAATTCGTCCTTTCCTAGATCATATTCATACATCCGGTGAGATTCATTATCTAGGTATAACCATTGAAGAATGCTGGAATTTTCAGTAGAAGATTTTACACCAATCCCAATAAGTGTGTAACTCCTTCCATTTTTTTCAGCATCCTCAATGGAATAATAGATTGTATTTGACTTATCAATAATAAGATCTTCTACCGGGAGAGTCTTACTTATGGTTAGATAATATTCTACCCAGTTATATAGATAATCTTTAAAGGTTTCTGTATAATTACTGTCCATAGGATATTGAAAGACTAGATCCTTTCCATATTTACTTCGGAAATCCAGAATTTTACTATCCTTAATTTTAAGAATTTTGGTTACTACCTTTTCTCTTACAGTTCCGGTATCTCCGGCAAGATCCAGAACCCTATCTTCCCAGTTAATCAGAATACTGTCTCCTCTTAATAAATTCAATTCCACAAATGAATCTGGTTGATATACAAAAGTTAATCGCTGGTCACCACTTTTCACAAATAAAGGCTCTAGGTCCCCTCCTTCTTGCAATTCTAAAAAAATCACTTTTTCCTGCTTTTCTTGAGCAAACAGTGGCTGAGTGAATAGAAATAACAAATAGAATATTATCGTTGATTTTATCATTGAGACAATATGAGTTTAATAGAGGCTGTCAAAACTAATTCTTTCGTATTCTTCAATTGTTCGACCGGTATTACTAGCACCAAAGAATAGTATCCACAATGTATTGTCGTTATAGTTCATAATCCCCAATCTATTGTTATCTAGGGGAGCTAAAAAGGAGATATCTTCCTTTATTTGAAAATAGACAACGGGGATTGGAACCATTGATCGGTTTTTCTTTAAATATAGGTAGTTACCTTCTTTCCTAGTTGAGATTGAAAATGAAGATAACTTATCATTTCCTTTGAAAGCTGTAACTTCTAGATAACTGTCTGGCTGAACAGTTAATCGTAAAATGGCATCATCTGGTATTTTCTCAGTGGAATCTATATCTGATCGATAAAAGGATAAGAAATCCCATAATGTATATTCTTTAACCGTGAACCTCTGTTTGATCTCTGCAGGTTTATTGGAATAATATTCCCCCTTAAATGCTGTATTGATGGTTGAAACCTTACCTGAGAAATCTTTTGAAAGTTTTCGGGCTGAGGAACAACCAATAATTGATATACATAGAAACAATAAGAATATGATCCTCATTAACTTACATTTTATTTTATTAGATTATTTATACCATCTCACTATCCACTTCCTTTCATATTTTGTAATTGAATTTATTGTCTTTAAATACATAACCTCTCCTGGCGAAAGGTAGAGTACTCATGATTTCTCTCTGAAAAGGAGTTGTTGGCTTTTCTAAGTCAAAACCTTTTGACATATAAACAGAAAACGGTAAATAGAATCCATCGTCTTTATTTTCCATGCTCTGTACATGCTTATTAAAACTATAGATTTCTAATTCACCTTCAGGATGGAAATTCTTTCTCTTAAATACCAATCTTCCTTCCTGCATTTGAAAACGAAGGGCGTCCTTTTCCATGGCGGTATTTGCCTTTCCTTCTATCTCACTCACTTTTCCTTTACCCTCAATTTGCCATTCATCTTTTGACTTAAAAAATGTCTTATTGATATTAAATTCTTCAGAATCCTCCATCTCAACAATTAATGTAAAATCATCAATCTGTTTATTCGCCCATCTATTCGCAGCTGTAAGAACATAATTAAAGTGATAATTGTAGTCTATACTGCTGGATACATCGAATTTATAAGTGTGTTTAACGATATTCTTACCTTTTTTGAAGTTAGCTTTAAAGTGGTAGACATACATAAAATCAATATAGTTACCACTGGTGCTCCCATCAAATGTTTTTAAGTCAATGCTTTTTATTTTTCCATTCTGATAATAAAGGGAATCAGCGACATATGCGACATTGTATTTAAGATTTTCCCCGTTCATTTCTACTGTAAAATCTCGCATATATGGATGTAAACCTTTTTTGGGAGCTCCATTTACATCACCAGATGGCGATACTGCTTCAAAACCAACTAAGATTTCCTTCGCCTCAGCAGGATTGAAGAACTCATAGTAGACGGTTACTTCGATAAACTGATTGTTAACCTTCTTTACTTTTAATATTTCTTTTTGTACTGAAATATCAGTTTCGTGGATAGGGATTAATTGATTGCCAGAAGCAAAATATGCCCCATCATTTGCATGTAGATATACATTGGTGAGCAACAATAGTAGTAAAAGGAATTGGCGAATGATCATAGGATTTAAAATTGAGAGTCTATTTGCTTTAATATATATTATGGTTAAATGTATTGGCCATATTGAAAGATGTTTTTTCGGTATTGTAATTAAATATAGTAAAAAGAAATTGAAGTTGATTTTATGGAGTGGGAATATTAGAACATTGGATGATCGTTTGAATTAAAAGGATTTGATTAGGAAGAATTTTGGGATAGGATGAGAAATGGAAAACAAGATTGAATATTTAATCTATATAAGGATAGAATATAAGGTCAGATAAATTTGGAAAACTAAGGTGAATATCAATGGATAAACTTGCCATCTGGATTGGTTCAGCCGCTCACTCTCCGCGCTCGGTACCCTGAACCATCCCTTTTTGTGGGTGGCTTCAAAGAAATAAAGCCGCATCGCTACGCGAGCGGTTTTGTTGTTTCTAAGGCTGTTGCTCAAACAAGTTTGGCAACAGCCTTAGAAACAACAAAACCCGACTAACGTCGGGCTTTATTTCTTTGGCGGAGAGAGAGGGATTCGAACCCTCGATACAGTCATCCCGTATACAGACTTTCCATTTCAGTGCTCAGTTTAAGTAGTAAAATCTACGTTTAAATGTATGTAGAGTGGCTTTTTAGGAGTGCGCAGTTATTAGTTTATTGTTGTAGTGTACCCTTTATGAGTGCGCAATTATTAATGAATTATTTAACAAAATGGCGAGAAATGGCGAACTACACTATTCCCAAGATTAACTTTGGCAAGAATTGCAGAACCAAAGCAGAGCAAGCAAAAACCAAATGGGTGATTGAATTCACAATTGGTGACCAACGAAAAAGAGTAAGTAACGGTCTTAACAGATTACTAAATTATGACAAGAAGTTATCTGAGTTTAACAAGCTAAGAGATTCTATTGAGAATGAACTTAAAGAAGGAACATATAACCTACCTAAAGCAAAACCTGTAATTATTCCTACAGTTAAAACAGCTGTTAAGGAATTTATCCAATGGCATAAAAACAAAGGTTCAAGGCTTAAAACAGTTCAGTCTTATGAATCTAAACTAAAGTACATATCAGATGAATTAGGTAATACCAATATCAATAGTATCTACCATAAGGATATTAATGATTTGATGATGTCTTTGCAAAATGACCTTAAATGGTCGAATAAAACCTATAACAATGCAAAGGGTATATACAGTGGTTTATTTGCATTTGCCATTGATAGTAGATATATCGATACCAATCCTGTATCAAGAATCAAATCTAAATATGTATCTAAATCTGAACGCAACAAAGCATTTAGTAAGGATGACTTCAATAAGATAATGACTGAAGTAGATAAGGATGTTATGTTGTCTATGTTTGTACGTAGTATCTATTACACCTGTATACGACCACGTGAATTATGTTCATTGCAGGTAAAGCACATCAACTGGAATAAGAGAACTATATATATCCCTGCTGATATAAGCAAGAACAAAAAAGATGGATATGTTCATATTGATGACAACTTTTATAAGTTACTAAAACAATACTACTTTAATGCACCTGCTGATAGTTACCTATTCTGCAATGATGTTGTTCTTTGGGGTACTCTCTCCTACCATCCTAACCGACCTTATAAAAGATTCATTAGGATTATTGATAAGCTAGGTCTATCTAAAAAAGGCTATACACTGTATTCTGTCAAGCATTATTCCAATGTTCAGAAGTTCTTAAACGGATGGACTGTTGCTGAGATAATGAAAGCTAATAGACACGCATCTATTGAAGAAACCGAAAACTACCTACGGGATTTACTTGAATATGTTGATATCACAAAGAAAGTAGTACCTGCACTTTAATTATCCCAATCAAAAGACTATTTATAAACATACACTAATGAACTATTATAACATTATGGAAAAGAGAATTAAACAATTGGTATCTCATATGGTACTATCAGATATAATGAGCAAAGGACAGTTAGCAAAGATTAACAAGGCTGTCAAAGGAAATGAATTAAACTATCTTATTGGTATCAGCGATGCATTGAATGGTAGATATTACCAATATGTATCAGATGAATTATTTGATATGATTGGAGAACTAAAGAAATAATCATTCATATTTTATTTTATCTTGGAAGGCTAGTCACTATCGGTTAGCCTTTTTTATTTCTACATCTAATTAATATTTTCATTCAAGTATTTAATTAAATCAAAAGACTCGTACCTTCCATTTTCATAACCTTGTAATTTAAAGGTATATTGATTGTTATATTCTTCAACAGTTACATAATATTCATCTTGAATTTTCCAAGAAGTATTTCCTTTGGCTATCATTTCTAAATCAAATTCAATATCATTACTTACAATAAATTTAATAATATTTATAAAAATCCCTTCAGCCTCTCTATTATCCAAACCCAAATTTATATAGTTAAATTTTAGACCTGATGAATTTAATGACTTTATAATTTCTCTAAAATTTCCTTTCCCACCGATTGCTTTATCTATAAATAATACTAATCGGTCTTTTTTACTTTTAATGGAATAAAACTCTTCTTGTTTAATAACCATATCTTCAATCTTCAAAATATCCCTTAAACTTATTCTTTCTAAATACAAAAGAATAGACAAAATGGAAGAAATTAAATTAAGGTGAGTAGATTGGTAACTTTCATTTAAAAGAAATTCATTATCTAAGTGTTGATTGTACTTAGCATTGTATAATACACTTCGAATGTTTTTTATTACCTGATTTTTACTGTCAAAATGGTAAACTCTTCTTGATATAAATTTACTAACGTAACCCCAAAAATCTACATCTCTTCCATACTTGTGTTGATATATTTTTCTTATATTATTTATATCACAAACAAAAATTATTTTATCGAACCCAAATTTATGGTTGTTCGTGGTATAATTTTTTTGCGCACTGAATACATTAAATAATCTGAATATATGCTCAGGGTCAATCCTATCTAAATCATCAATTATTAAAATATTTTTCTTGGGATTTTCTTCTTCATTATTTTTGAGTTTCATTAGAAATGACCTGATGAATTTTGTGAAATCATCATTTTCATAAATACCCTTTTTATTAGAAAAAGATTTAAAGAAATCTTCAATTATTGTTTCTTCAGTTTTGACTTGTGATTTGGTTTTAAATTTATTCCATTCCTTATTTAAGAAATTTGTTAGTTTCACAGAATGTTCTAATATTTCACTTTCATTATTGCTAAATAGATTATTAAGTTTCTCTAGTACTCCTGTTGAAAAATCAATTATATTGAACTTTTCACTTAAGAAAAATGAAAGTTTTAATGCTGAGGAAAAACCTAAAGAATCATCATTTTCAATTACATTAAAATGGTTTACTAGACATTCCTGAAGTAAATCATATTTTATTAATTCCATTATATCTTCATTAGAAGAAACTGAATAGTTTACTGGAAATAAATGAAAAACATTATAAATTTCTTTAGTATTTAAAAAAAAGTCATTCTTCAAAAAATATGTTTTTCCTGCCCCAAATGGAGCGGATAATATTATATCGACATTATCATTTGGAGAAATGAAACTCAAAAATTCTTGTAATATTTCTTTATTATCAATATTGGCTTCAAATGGATTACTCATAAAAAAAATCTATTAGGTTAATTAGTTTGTAAACCAAATATATATAAAATAAAAAAAGGTATAAGAATTCATCATAATCAATTTCTAACTTTTGATTAAATACAGTCTATTTAGGGGGTTGCATATCCTCTATCTTTTATTGGATTAATATCTAAAATTTATTATGTTTATTTAAAAATTATTAACAACTAAATATCAAGAAATTATGAGTACACATCCATTAGAACAACAGCTAGAAAATTTAAACTCAGAAGTAACAGAAATTTACAATTTGTTAGAAGAATTGGTGCAATTGTCTAGAAAACAATTAAAGATTTTAGAAGATATAAATAACAATTCAGGAAATATTGAATATAATACTTCTAGAATTGCTGACAATACTTAAAAAAACTTTAAAATTATTTAATTATAGAGGATAGCCAATAAAGCTATCCTTTTTTTATTTCCAACACTTTTTAATAAAAGATACTTATGTCACAATACCGAGCTGAACTAGCAGAACTTTATGAGTTTGCTGTCTATAACCAACCAATTAATCAAGAACTATTTGACTTGCTTGAATCCTTATACAATGAACAATCCGAACTGGATGACTATTCCTTATTGAAACAAATATATATCCTATTGTCAGATGAGGTAGATGACCCCGAATATTATGATTTGGGTTTAGATGAAGATAATGATGACCTGATTGAAATACTGCATCAATATTGTTCAACCTTCTTGGTTGATAAAACCAAACTATCAATTGAACTTGGTCGATATGTAACACAACCTGAAGAACGTCATTTTGAATCATATGATGATTTTCACCAAGCCTTAGCCAATGCTTTAAAACTATCCGTAATCATTGAAGAAAATGACAATGCATCATTCCTAGCTTGGTTGCTAAACGATATTATTGAATCTGATATCAAGCTTAAATCAGAAATGATTGAACGCAAAGAACCAAAAGAAAAGCCTTCTGAAAATTATTTTAAATTATTCTAGTTCAGTATCAATGTGTTAAGTATTCAGCCTTTACAACTTTCAGATTTTGCAGTATTTATAAGATATATAGATAAATTATGAGTAAAGAAAACAAATTAAAAGAAGGTTTTGAATTTCTTCAACCGATTTTAGATGCTAACATTGATTTCCCTTTTCAATGGAAAGAAGATTTAGAAGGGTATCTAAATTTAGATACTATGGAAGTGTTGATAAAAGATGGTATTTGGTATTGTCCTAACAAATTCAAAAGAGATTTAAGATTGAAACAGTACGAGCAAGGAGAAATTGAAAAGGATAATGATTATGAATGGTTGAAAAAATGGTATGATGAAGATGCTAAAATAACACAAGTTCCATCACATTATTCTTTTGATGTTGAGGAATTTATCAGATTGACATTAGCACCAAAAATTAGACCTGTGGATAGATGTAATATTATACCTGTTAGTTATGAAAAATTTGAAGATGGTGCAGAAATAATAGCAATTAAAGATGTTGGTTATTGGTATCAAAATACCATTACTGACTTAGCAAAAAAGAATAAACCATTATTCAATGGTGAATATAGATTTGTTGATTATGGAAATGACAACAGACTTGAAAAAGAAATACCATTTGAAGTTGTTGATGGTAAAATTAAATTAAATAAGTAATGTCCTCCGATAAATTAACCAATAGTCTTAACAAAGTATTTACTCCTGAAATTATGAACTACATTAGGGTAAAATCTGATTTCCTTGATATCATTATGAACAGGGATGAAACAGAAGAATATAGAAAGTACTTATACTTAACAGTAGTTTTGGAAGTACTTACAAGTAAAGAAGAATATGAACTTTGTCAGGTCGTAGACGAAATGATTAAAGATTACAATATAACCTAAACCAATTTAATATCTAATTTTTCCATAGGGATAGCTTTACAGTTATCCCTTTTTTAATGCCTTTCCCTTAACACTTTAATCTAAAGTGAAAACCTATTATGGAAGAAAACAAAAGGGAAATATTAATTAATGTCAAGGTCGATAATCAGAATGCAATTCAAAGTACTGAAGCATTAAAAAAGAAGTTTGGTGAATTAACCCAAGCTGTTGATAAGTACAAGGACATTGAACTAAACCAAATCAATGTAAATGAATTAGAAATTGCATTAAACCAAGCAAAGAACCTATTCAAACAACTATCTGCTTCGGGATTGGCTTCAGTCGGTGATTTAAAAAATGTTTCTGCTGAGATACAGACATTAAATCAAAAGATTGCTGAGGTCAAGAATATTGATATAAAAGTAAATGCTAATGTAGATGATATTAAAGGTAGACTTGATGACCTTAAGAATATCGATTTACCTAATGTTTCATTGGACAATCTCAACTATGAAATAGAAAAATCCCAAAGATTATTTCAGGATATATTTCAATTGAACGATAGTGATTCAGAACAGATGATGTCGGAATTGATGACCGTTATGGACAATATAAACGGTCAGATTCAAGGTATAACTGTGCCTGTAGACATCAATACATCTGAAGCCCTAGCTGATACTGATGCCTTAAAAAGACGTTTTCAGGATTTGTCAAATGTTGCTTTATCTTTTGATTCAATTGATTTTGACAATAGTTCTATTGGTGAATTACGTGACCATCTCAACCAAGCAAATAATGTTTTCAAACAGCTAAAAGCTTCAGGTTTAGCCACTGACCAACAACTTGATGATGTTGCTAAAACCATCACCAAACTAAAAGGAACGATATCAGGGATGAAGATTGAAAATGCCTTTAAAGGATTTGAGAGTTCAATTCACGGTGTTGTGGGCGTAGGACAAATCCTTGAGTCAACGATGGTTAGTTTAGGGATAGAATCAGAAACAGCTGAGAAATCAATCCAAAAGATGATGGCATTAATGACCCTTAAAGATGGTGTAGAATCATTGGGTAAGTATGTCGAAGGAATGAAGGCAATGGTTACTGGTACAAATGGTGCTACTTCTGCAACCAAGTTGTTAAAAATTTCACTAGCTTCAATAGGAATAGGTTTAGTTATTACTGCTGTCTCTTATTTAGTCGAAAATTGGGAATCATTATCTGCAACGGTTAAAGAATTTTTTCCTGCTATAGATGGTATCAGTTCTAAGTTTACCAATTTTTCTGCAATAGCTGAAGGAGTCGGAAAAGCCGTTGTTGGGTTCATAGTACGTCCTATTCAAGGTGCAATTAAAGCATTCAATATGTTCAAGGAGGGTGACTGGAAAGGTGCAGGAAAAGAAATATTAACTGCATTCAACCCAATTGAACGTGTTGGTAATGTTATAAAAGATTTCAAAAGCGGATACGGTCAGGGTATAATTAAAAAAGAAGCTACTGATAATATCAAAAAATTCAATGATGAATCTGAAAAAACAATAAAAATACTCGAAGCCACTGGTGGAAAAGAAAAGGAAATATTTGCCACCAAGAAAAAGATGTGGCAAAATGAAATTGACCAATTGAAATCTAAGAATAAAGTCCTTTCATCTGCTGACCAAAAAAGAGTGGATGAGCTTACTGATATGATGGAAATTGAAGGTATAAAACACAATAAATTTGTTAAAGACCAAGTTAAATCAACTGCATCTGCTGTTGATAATGGATTGAAAGAAATAAAAGATGCAGTTGCTGAAGCAAGTAAATACATTTCTGATTTAGCTAAAACTGAAAGACAGAAAGAAGTTGATGATATCGATGCTCACTATTCAACACTAATAGCCAAAGCAAAAAAATATGGTCAAGATGTAGCCACATTGGAAAAAGCTAAAGAATCTAAAATAGCTGAAATCAATAAAAAATATGACTTGGAAGACAATGAGAAAAAACTAACTGAAATTGAAACCAAAGGACAAACTGACTTATTGAATGCTAAAACAGGCAACGAAGGTAAAACAGTTGAAGACCTTAATAAAGTTGCAAATGTTGAACTTAAAAATGCTAAGGATAGTTATGAGCAAAAGAAAATATTGGCTAAAGATAATGCTGTTGACTTGGCTAAGATTGAAGCTGAATATGCGAATGAAGTATATAATATCAACAAAGGTTTAACAGATAGCATTAAAGCATTAAAGGATAAGGAACTTCAGGACACGGTTGATAAGGTAACCACTATTCAAGAAACTAATGTTCTCAATGTTCAGAATGAAATTAATGAATCTGAAAAAGGTTTACCATCCAACGAAGCTAAACCATTAACTGATGAAGAAATTCAACTAGTATTGGATAATGTAGACAAACTGCACAACGCTAAAATTGAACAGCTTCGTTTGAACTATGAGCAGGAAAGGTTACTGTATATCGAAAATGCTGAAAAACTTGCACAGATAGATGCAAAATTTAAAAATGATTTGGTTCAAGCAGAAAAAGATGCTAGTGACAAGAAAATTGAAATCAATCAGAACCAAACGCAAAAGAAAATGGATAGCGAAAATCTATATTTTGACGCATCCAATCAATTGCTTGAAGCTAGTAAAGTAATAAGTGAAGAAAACACACTTTGGCAAAAATCATTAGCTGTAGCACAGGCTACAATGAATGCTTATTTAGCAGGTTCACAAGTTTTAAAAGACCCATTCTTTGTGGGTAGACCTTGGGAGAGGGTAATTGCAATGAGCGGAATTATTGCAACAGGTTTAGCAAATGTTTATAAAATTGTTAACACCAAGGTAAACAATAAAACAGGCAGTACAGGTGGGAATAACATTTCTGCACCTCAAATAAATGTTACTCAACTTCAACCTAAACAAACACAGGATGTAAGGGTAATAGAGAATCAAAGTCAAACCAAACAAGAACCTGTGAAGGCTTATATTGTAAACAAAGACCTAGAGACACAAAAAGAAAAGGATGCATTCGCTGAATCCTACAGTAAGATTTAATTGAATAATTCAGGGGGTGACTATAACGGTTGCCCCTTTTTGTTTCACACTTTATCCTAAAGTAAATTATGAATAAAAACCTACCAATATATGACCTAGACATCAATGAAGCAGAAAATAAAATAGTTGATATGATTAGTCTTGTTGCATCCCCTGCTACAGGTGCTAATTGGTTTGCATTCAGTGAGCAGGTTGAAACCAAGAAACTAGCTTTCAGTGAAGATAAAAAACAATTGTATGGAATAGCTATGATTCCTGATTTACCTATTTATAGAAAAGTTGGTAACCAAGAATTATACGTAAAAGCCACCAAGGAAAAGATTGAAAAAATCGTACACACCTTTATGCGAAAAGGATTAACAACCAAATTAAATGTTGACCATAAAGCAATAGATGCTAATAGCTATGTTTTCCAAAATATTATAGTTGACAATGAGAAGGGATTCAAAGCACCTGCTCAATTGGGTGATGTGGTCGATGGTAGTTGGGTTATAGCTGTCCAAGTTTGTGATGACCAATTATGGCAGGATATAAAGGATGGTAAGAAAAATGGATTTTCAGTTGAAGGTCTTTTTGAACTCTTCGAAACCAATTACCAAGTTGTTGATAACCCTCATAATGAAGTTGCTGATGTAGTTATATCAATTGAAACTGTTGAAGAAGATACTACTGATGAAGAATTGAATGAAATCTTTTCCTTGGTAGAGAACTATTACAAGTACCTGTACAACTCCAATAATGGGTAATCACACTTTATGCTAAAGAAAACATAAACCTAATTATGAATAAAAAAGAAAATAAAAATGTATTGCAAAATGCACTTAATGACCTTAAGAAAATGGTTTTTGGTAAAGAATCTAAATCTATTACTTCTAAAGTTAGATACAAATTCGAGATTACCGAAACTAGTGAAGGTCAATCAATTTCTTACCCTGTGTTAGAAGTAGGTGCACCTGTTACCATTGGTAATGGTGAAGGCGGTGATGTAGCTCCTGATGGTTGGTATGCGATTGATGAAGCAACTGAAATCCGTGTAGAAGCAGGTGTTATTGCTGAAATCAAACAACCTGAAGTAGTTGAAGAATCTGCTGAAGATTTTGAAGATGAAAATGCTGATGCCCCTGCTGAAGATTCAAAAGTTGCTGAAAAAGTAATTGAAGTAGTAGAGCAGGCACAAGAACAGATTGAAGCATTATCTGCTGAAATTGAAACATTGAAAGCTGAATTCGCAAAGGTTTTGAAAACCAATGATGATGTAAAAGCTTTAACAGACGCTGTTGCAAAATTCAGCAAAGAACCTGTTGCTGTATCAGTAACAAAAGAGAATAACAAGGACAATAAGCTAAACCAATTAGCAGGTATCCTTGGTAAAAAATAAACCTAAAACCAATTATTAAATATGGCATTAAATTTATCAGCCCTGACAGACTATGTTAGGCAAAATTCCACTGAATTTGTGGTAAAATCTATAATGGATGCTTCTACTGTTGCATTCTTAAAATCGGAAGGTTCATTGATGGTAGGTATCAAGGGAACTGAATCAATCCCTTTGTTGGATGCAGACGTAAACCTACAAGTAAACGACAACTGTGGACGTTCACCTTTGGGTTCAACAACTATAACTGATGCAAAAATCACTGTAGTTCCATTGAAAGACGAACAAGATTATTGTCCAAAAGCTTATGAAAAGAAATGGACTGTAGAATACCTTACTCAAGGTCAGACTTATTCTGAATTGTTATTTGCTCAGGACTTTATGAAATTACGTGCTTCTAAAATTGCTGAAGCAAATGAAAAATTAATTTGGCAAGGTGATACTGCATCTGCTAATGCAAACTTGAATAAATTCGATGGTTTTAACAAATTAGCTCCTACAGCTGTTACTTTACCTGCTGGTGCAACTTTATTAGAGCGTTTGCAAAAAGCATTGTTAACGATTGACCAAGCTGTAAAAAATGCTCCTGACTTTGTTATTTTCTTATCCCAAGAGGATTACGAAGCAGTTAACATTGAATTGGCGAACAAAAACATTTACAAAGAAACTTCTGATGCTAAATTATTTGGTACGTCTGCAAGATTACAACCAACTTCAGGCTTAAACGGTACTGATAGATTCCACTTTGGACGTAGCCGTTCTTATGTTATCGGAACTGACCTTATGGGTGAAGAAGAATCTGCTGAGATGGTGTATTCAACTGAAACGAAGAAAATTTATATGGATTTTGCTTATGCGTTGGGTGTACAATTGGTATTAGCTAGTGAAGTTAAAGTATTCAAAAAATCAGCATAATCTAGTTAGCTAGATTTTTAAAAAGAGAGAATAAAAAGGTGGTGCAAATTCACCACCTTTTTTTATAAAAAATATAAACATTAATAAAAAATATGGCTTGTTTAAAAAGTTTAACATCCTATTCAAAAGGTTGTAAAAAAGTTAGTGGTGGTGTATCCAAATTATGGATGATTGCCTATTCTGATTTACAATACTTGACTGGTACAGTATCTAATTTCAAAGTTGATGCTACTGGTAATATGGTAAGTGAAATTGGTCTTAAGACTGGTAAAAAATTCGTAGAAGTCGGATTAATCAAAAATACATTCGGAGTTGTAGAAAACTATGCTTCAACCCCTGAAGCTAATTCATTTGAATTGACAACTGAAATTACTTTAGTTGTTAGTGATATCTCAATTGATTCAAGAACATTCGTAAATAACTTACTTGAAGCTTCTGAAGTAGCTTGTATCATCCAATTACGTAGCGGTAAATATATTGCTGTTGGTTTGTCAGGATATAATGAAGTATCTGCTATTGCAGGTGGTACAGGTGTTGCAGGTGCAGACTTGAACGGTTACACAATTACAATTAGTGGTTTGGATAACGAATTAATTCGTTTAGTTGACCCTACAATCTTAACTACTGTATTAGGATAATCAACCCCCGATTATTAACCTAAAACCAATTCAAAAAGGCTGTTACATCTCCTGTAACGGTCTTTTTTTATGCCGTAACACTTTAAAATAAAGAGAAAAACAGAGAATGACCAAGCTAATTAATAAGGATGAAGAAAGCATAAAACTATGGTTTACACTTGACAGAAAATTGTCGGGATTGGTATTGTTCAATATTATTTCTGATTACGATTTATCAACTAATACTATCCAATTACCACCTGCAAGACAAGAAAATGAAAGGTTTGTCTTGTTTGAAATTACTGATGAATTAGCGGAACTAAATGATGGATTATATACCTATCAGCTTGAAGATTCTAACGGTGAATTGGAATCGGGTAATATGAAAATCCAATCATCAAACCTTGGTCAAAACACTGAGACAAACGAATTCAATTTTGACGGTGACGATGAGTTTGCCGTATACGAAGATTAACCTTAATTATGAGTAATAACCGAAAACCAAAAGTAAATAATAACAAAAACCCATTTACATCTAGTCAACCTAGTCAACCAAAAAAGTTTACAGGGGATATAATGAATTTGATGTTCAATCAAAACGTAGTTCCATTACCTGTAGAGAAAGCAAAAGGTAATAGAAAAGGAAATGATGTGATGTGGTTTTATGGTGATAATAACCTTTACCCTAACCACCTTTTAAAATTATATAATAATAACCCTATTCACCGTGGAATTATTGAAGGTAAGATTAACCATATTATGGGTAACGGATTGAAGTTTGCTAATTCTGATGAAAAGGCTGATTTCAATGTTAATGAAGATGATTCTATAACTGATTTACTTCGCAAAGTAGTAGAAGATTATTTAATATTCAGTTATTACGCTATTGAGGTAATTTTTAATGGTGTTGGTGAACCTGTCCAATGGAATTACATTCCTGCATCTACAATTAGAACTAATAAAAGTAGAGATAAATTTTTCTATTGTGACGATTGGGAATTGAACAGCAATCAAGTTATTGAATTTGGTAAATGGAATAGAAATAATAATGGTGATTACACTAGTAAAATTTATTTCTACGGTGGTCATAGTCCAAGCAATAAAGTCTATCCTGAACCTGAATATTCAGGTGCTTTGAAATCCTTACAAACTTATATTGATATTATAGATTTCCATTCTCATAACATCAACAATAACTTTTCTCCATCATCAATTATAACATTTCACAACGGTGAACCTACACCTGAAATGAAAGAAACTATTGAAAGGTCAATTACCAATTCCTATACTGGTAGTCAAGGTAAAAAGATAATTATAAACTTTGCAAATGAAGATTCTAAACCTGCTGAAGTAACTAATATTAGTCCTTCAGAATGGAATGAAGCTTATTTATCTCTAAATGAGCAAACATTGCAGAATATTATATCTGCACATTCACTTACTTCACCCTTACTTTGTGGTGTTTCAGTTGCAGGGCAATTGGGTGCAAATAGCGAGTATAAAAACTCTTATAAATCATTCAGGAAAGACTACGTATTTAATCGTAGACGTGAAATAGTAGATTCTTTGAATAAGCTTTTCAAAGGCGTTTTCAACCCTATTGAGATTGAAGATTATGATATTTTCGGTGATGAAATTGACCCTGCTGTTTCTGCTGTGATGACAATAGATGAAATTAGAGCAAAATCAGGGTTGCCCCCATTACCCAACGGACAAGGTAATAGATTGAGCAAGGAAGTTGGTACACCTACACCTGCTACACCTACTCCACCTGCTAATTTTCATAAATTCTCAAAAGAGGAAATTGAAGAAGATGAATTGAAATTTAATTCAATTGCACATTTTGGAAGTGAAGCAGGTGAATATATGGTATTGCGCAGATATGCATTTAATGAAGAATTGAAATTTGAATCCGACACCAAACTAACTGATTACTTAATCAAGTCTGCACCATTCGCAGGACAATCATTATCATCAATTCAATCTAAACTTGATGATGAATTCACTTTGCAAGAAATACGTGAAGAAATGGCAAAATTGGTCAATGCAAGGTTAATTCCAATGAGCCAATTAATCAATTCTGATGATTTGAGAAAAGCAATTAAGAACAGTGGAGTTAATAATAACAACACATCAAATCTTAACAGGATTGAAATTAGATACAGCTATGAAGGTCATCCAATAGATGAAAAGACACGTCCATTCTGCAAAAAAATCCAACAGGCTAACCGACTTTATTCAAGGGAGGACATAGAAAAGATGAGTGAAGTCCTTGGATTCAACATATTCAGTGAACGGGGTGGACTTAATTGCAGACACCACTGGGTAAAGCAATCTGTGGTTAGAATTAAATAATATAAAAATGGCAAAATTTACACTATTTATAAGTGAACGTACAATTAAGGATAATTCAATTATCGAGGAAAATATTGAATCTAAATTATTAAGAATCGTTACCAAAGAAATACAGCAATTGGAACTCTTACCTATCCTTGGTCAAGACCTTTATACTGAGGTTGAAAATGAAGTATTGGCTAAGATTGAAGATAAGGATTATATAATTAAGGATGATATCAATATTCTTTTAAAAACATATATCCAAGACTTTTTGATTTATGGTGTATTGTTGAATATTACTACAAGTCTTAATTATAAATACACCAATAAAGGAACTTTGAATATAACTGATGCTAATGCAGACAATATTGTCCTTGGTGAGATTGAATCTATCAAAAAATACTACAGAAGCAAATATGATTCCTACCGTATGCGTTTGGTGGAATATGTCAATAAATCCTGCTCAACAACAGGTGATATTGTTGCTCCATTTTCAACAGGTTGGTATATCAAAGATGAACCTAATTATGTTAAAATATACGAAGATAGAGCCAATAAAACAGGAAATTGGAAAGGATGGAAACTGTAATGATGAACTTAAACCAAATCAAAAAATACCTCAAGGATTGGTTTAGTAAATCGCCTTTTGTTAATACCGTTATTGTTAGTAATAAGGATGATTTTGCATCAATTAGAGATGTTAATTACCCTGTTTGTCATATAGAATATCTGAATAATTCAATCAATTCTAATTATAACAATTACAATTTCATTATCTCCATAGCTGACATTCAGAACAACAAATTGGATAACAGAAATGTAGATGATATTCATAATGATACAATGTTAATTGCTCAAGATTTCATTGATTTTCATTATGATGAAATTGAGAAATTTGAAATGGATGAAAATATCCACATAAATCCATTCGATGATGAAAATCCTGACAGGACAGCAGGAATAACATTTGCAATTAGGCTATCTGTTTTTCGTGAAAAGGACAAATGTATATTACCCAAAATAAAGCCTTCTGACGCATTTGACATTGTTTTGGAACAATGATATTAAAAGAAAAAGATAATTGATTCTAGACGAGATATGAAGGTCAAATTTAGACCTAAATAGCAATTATTTGTTAATCTGCAAATAAATCCGTTAAAGTTAATAATTATAAGCAAAAATTAACCAAACCAATTAATGACGCTAAAAGAATTAAAAGATTTATGTCTTAAGAACAATATTAAAGTAGATGGTGACCACATTGAGTTCAATGCATCCACACCAAATTTTCAATTGACCAAGAATTTCAGACTTCAGGAATTCCTAACCAAAAACAAGAAAGACACCACTACAAAAATCAACTTGAAAATTATTTTGGAACTTCAAAATTTGAGAACATTATTCGGTTCACCGATTGGAATTAGTTCATCATATAGGTCACCAAGCTATAACAGGTCAGTAAATGGAGCAACGAATTCACAACATCTGTACGGTAATGCCTTGGACACTTATCCAATTAATGGAGATATTAAAGGTTGGTTATCTACTGTTGTGAAAAATAAAAAAGAGGGCGGTTGTGGTCAATATAAGACTTTTGTGCACATTGACTGTGGTGCAACTCGATTTTGGAGGGGTTAAAAAATGGATGTTATTAAAGAACTATTCAACAACTTTGTGACATCTAGTATTGTAACCAAGCTACTATTATTTATTTCCGCATTTTTTGCCCCTGTATGGGAGCTTTATATTTTACTTATTTTCCTTGTCACGGTAGATTATATAATGGATTTGGCTGTTTGGTTTTTTGGAAAATGTAAAGAATGTAAACATTGGGATATTACCCAACCATTCATTATTAAATTGATAATGTACTCAATATTGGTAATTGTTGTGAATGCGGTTCAGTTGCATTTGATTAAAGAAGCATTCGAGATTTTTAAATTGATTATGGCTATACCAATCGGTGCTGAATTACTTGGCATTCTAAGTACTATTGAAAAGCATACAGGCGTTGCTATAGTGGATAAGGTCAGGCAATACTTAGGGAATTGGGTAAGTTCTAAAGAACCCAAAAATGATGATGGAGAATAAAACAATAATTTTTTAAAATTGTTTATAAAATTAAAAATTTTAAAAAATAGTGTGATTTAAATGGATAATTTGACAATTTTAAACATCGGAAAATGTGCGTTGAAACAATTATTAAGTTTTAGTGAAAATAAAAAAATGCCTGTGCAAAAGTTTGGGAATTTTTCTTTTTTTATTGAAGGAGAAAATTATAATTATTCGTATGAATATCTTTATGGCAACATTTATCACATAGATAGTTATGATTTTTCAACAGCTATACAAAAAAAGTATCGGTAATTTTAAATAGAAAAAGCCCCCAACATGGGGGCTTTTCTTGTTTATTATATTAATTTTTTTACACTTCTATTCTAAATATTAAATCATCCAAGGACATACAGTTGCAATCAACTGAACTTTGGATATCTTCAGCTATAATTTCATAATCTAATTCGGTTAATTCATCCTTTGTTTTACCTTCTGATTCAGAATATAAATCAATTTCAGTTTCAATAAAACTTGATGAGAATCCGTGGATTTGATTGAACCAATCACTGGTGTCAAACCATTTATATTCTTCATCCTTTTCAATTTCTGTCTGCAATAGCTCAAGCGATTGAGTTGTAGCAATATCCGAAATCTTGATTAACAATGCACTTAGTTGAGGATATACATTTAACAAATTTTTGTATTCTGCTTGGTCAAGTTGCTGACACTTTTCTTTTAAATTTTCCATTTTATTAATTGTTAATATATATTACTTCAAATTCTTTTCTCTCATTGTTAAAGGTGATTACATCCTTTTTATTTATGGTTCTCTCAACTACTATTTTTTGACTATCCACAGTTGAAAAATTCCTACCATATGTATTAGCAAAAAATTCAGCTACTTCTTTTTTCAAACTCCAACTAACCCCATATTCCCCACCTTCAAATTCTTCAACTGTCATACCTCTATATATTGTTATTTGGTCAGGTAGTTGATTGAAATATTCAGCATCATCATTGTTTAGGAAATTTCCTGTCTGACCTTGGAAACGACTGAATATATCTTTGATTTCATCCCTGTATTCATACAGGTTATCACTTGAAACGTATGCATTCATTAATGCATAGAATCTGTTATCTTCAAGGTCTGTATAAATATCTAAAAATCTATCAAATCTGTTATAGCTGTCACATCCTGCACCAAATAGAACATCATCTATTTCTTTTTTGGTTAATCCGTTGTATTCTTCTTTCATCTTGTTAATATTTATTTATAATGAATCCCCCATGTAGGGGGATTCTCACAATGTTATGCGCTTATTTTGCTTTCAAACGCTTTAACCACGGATTCAACCCATTCTTGCCACACTGTTATCTTTTCTTCTTTATCCTGAAGATTTGATTTTTGGAAATACTCTAAACTAGATTTATTGAAAGTTTCAATAATTGTTTTAGTATCACTATTATCTAAATCTAAGTCGTTGTAAAGATAAGCTTGATAAGTGTCTTTAATAAGTTCGCTTGTTTTCTTAGGTAAAAAGAAATCAAAACCATCTGCTAGGGTTAATGTGTAATAGTAGAAAACGTCTTTGTTAGTTACTACACCTGTATAGTATTCTTCACTACTTTCATTTTGTTTGAATTGGTCATAAACTTTATCAACTATATTCTGCACTTTTTTCTTAATTTTCATCTTGTTTATTTTTTATTTTTTTTCTCTCTACATCTTATTTATATATAAATAGCATCGACCTAAAAAAAAACATCAAAAAAGATTAAAGTTTTTTTGCATAAATATGTTAAGTACCTGAAAATAAGCGACATTATTTTTCAAGCCGATACTAATCCACGAAGGTTCTATTTTATAAATGTTGAATGTGCATAGGTGGTTAACCTAGCTAATCTCAATCCTGAACGAATCGATAGTACAAATATACGAATAATTTCCTAAAATCCAAACTTTAATGAAAATATTTTTTGTACCGGAAAATTATATAATTTATAAGGTAAACTTTTTTTAATTTATTTTTCCTTGGTTATATTTTATATAAAACTATTACCTTAGAACCTTTGACCTAAAATAAGGCGATTTAAGACACTTTCATTCGTTTTGATGACATACACCACTTTGATATAATAATTGATTATAGCTAACCCGCTGACCTAATACAGCCATCTTTGACCCTAACCTCGCAGGCTGGCGAGCGGAACCTTTGCTATGTTGACGTTACTCAAAATACTATTCCTGTAACCTTATCCGTGAGGATATTGAGATAGTTGGAATATTGTAATTATTGGTAACCTTGTTTTACTACCTTAATCCTGTTGAAGAATTATATATTTTATAAGTTGAGATAAATAATATTACAATACTAATCTACATACCGTAGGGAAACATACTTTTATAAAGTTGAGATTTAATCTTTCTCAATTGTATTTCTTAATTACTTTATAAAATATATAAACATACCGTAGGGTAACATAATGTTTAAATCCTATTGAGAAGATATTACTTTAACATTGTATATCCAATTATTGTATCTATTTGTTTTATCCAATCCAAATACTAACCTTATTCTGTTGTTTACCTCAATAGTTAATTCTGTTGAGAATTCAATATTTTTTATTTTTTTATAAATTTTACTCATACAGTTGAGAATCTCAACCTCAACTACATTGTTAATTCTCAATTGTTGTTTTATATTTTTTATAATGTTGTAATCAATACTTAGTTTTTCCATACTGACTAATATATCTCAACAATCAATTTTCTGTTAGTTTCTTCAACATAATAACATTCCTGTCTTCTTTCACGTCATATAACGAAGTCTCTTAACCTTTTTCTGAATCTGAAACTTAAACTATTATGACGTGAAACTTCACAGGAAACAAGACTGGAAAGAAGACGTGAAACAAGACTGGAAAGAAGACGTGAAACTTATAAAATATATAATTTCTAAAAAAAAGTTAGGTTCTCAACTTGACTTCAGATAGGTCTTACATTATATTCGTTATATGTGAGTTGTAAACATCTCAATAAAAAATAAATTGTCTCAATATCAATTGGTTAAAAAATAATTAAGGGTAAAACCTATCAAGTTTGAAACATTGTGATAGTTATATATAAACAAGTAAATATCAATTATCCACTAGTTGCTATTTCAATAATACATTTTAATTAAGGTGGGAGTAGCTACCCACCTATACTTTTTAAAATGTATGGATATAGTGGAAAAGTATAAACAATTAAAAATGTCATTAAATGAAGTAACACGTAAAATGGTGGTTAGAGATTTGTCCATCCAAGTAAATCAAAAAATCGAAGAAATTTTCAAGGGTTATTCCAACATATTCAAGGAAAAAGCAAAATTCCTTGTTTGGATAATTAACAGAGAAAAAAGTTACCAATTACATTTTGATAACCATAAACATTTTTTTGGCTTATCAGGTAAGAAGGGTTATAGTTTGACAGATATGCTAAATAAGCTTATCCAAAATAATATTATCAAACAAGTGAATGAAGCTGTTATTGGTGCTACATCGAATGAATATAGCACTACTGACCAATATAAATGGAAAAAGAAAACTGGTGAAGAAAAAGAATACTATAATGATACAAGGACTTTACCCAAGTTCATAAAAAGATTTATGGTTGATTGGTATGTTGTAAAGAAAAAAGAATTGAGTGAATATGATGATGATTTGAATTTTGTGATTGAACTAGACAGTGAAAGTAAACCTGATATTTCAATTGATGATTATCAAAAAACAATTGATGAATTAAAGTCTCAATTAAACATACAAAAGCAAATAAATGAGAAACTTCAGAATAAAATAAATGAATTGGAAAATACAAATTCTAGTGCTGAAAGCCCAATTGAAGTAACCCAATCAATTATAGAAGAACCTTTCCCAATGGATGAAGAATTGGACTTTAGTGAACGGTCTACTGCCTATGATTCTGAAATTGAAAACTATATCAGCAAAAACAATGTAGATGCAAATGACATCTACCAAAAAATAAAAACAAAGAAAATAGATAAAGTACCAATGCCTATTGCAATAAAGGAAACACAGTATAAAGCCTTATGGTTAGCAATACAGTTCAAAATTAAATGTAGAAATAAAGTAGCATAATGAAAGAATTAACAAATAAAGAAAAATACCTGATAGTTAAAAACTATATACTTGAAGGTAGAATTAAAGAAAATGATTTTTTAATATCTTTTTTAAATAAAGTAGCAGGTCAAATAGCTAAAGGTTTTAGGTTATCCGATAAACAAATAACTATACTGGATAAATATATAGATGATATTCGTCACATTGAAGATGGTACTGAATCATTGAGGGTACAAATTTTAAATGAAGAAGCCAAAAATACTGATGTTAAAAATCTTTTAGGTTTTGAACCTTTCTGCTTCAGTGACATTAAAGATGTTGCATATTATTATACCCAATTTATTAGGGAAAACAGAAAATTGAAATCAGATGATTTTTTAAATATTGAGCTTACAATCTATGAAAAGGCATTTGAAAAAGTTATTGAAAATAAAAAGGTAGACAAAACCAAACTTATGTTGGAAGTTAAAAACTACCTTCAACAGATTTATTTAAAATTAAAAAAGACAGCATAATGGAAACTAGACAACTAAGCATTGGTGAGCAATTATATATTTTTTACAGCGAAATTGCAGAGCAGGAAGCATACGAGCTAACCAAAATTAGGTATGAAGAATATGAAAATTATTTTTCTTAAAAAAAATAGATACTTTTTCAAAATACATACTATTTATAGATATATGGAAAAGTTCAAAACAAATTTAAAATTTACATTGAAGGCATTACTTATTTGCCTAGCAATTGCAGTAGCAGTTCGTTGCTACAACGAAATAAAAACAAACCTGAATACCGTGGTGCAAACGCAAACAGTGAAATAGGATAAACGGTATTCTCCATTTTATTTTTTAATCTTCAATCAATTATCAGGGGTGACAATACGGTCATCCCTTTTTTTTATACCCTTTAAAAAAATCCATTCATACACTATTTTCTTAAAAGAAAAATAAATATTGGTAAAAACAGTCACTTTTCATTTTGCCTAATATTTATAATTAAACAAGATAATAATATGGATTTTACAGATTATGAGAATTTAGGGCGTAGAAGACTTTCAATGGTTTATCCTACCATTAATTGGTCATTTACAGAAGACCCCAATTGTAGTTTTGATGCTTATGCACAACATAATAATAGATTGATACTAGCAGAAGTAAAGAATAGAAACTTCAGTTCAAAGATTTATAAGACCTGCTTTTTGGAAGTTAATAAAGCTGTCAGCAACCTAAGTTATCCTGAAGTTGACACGGTACTTTATGTGGTTCATTACAGCGATAATATTACCTGCACGTGGAATTTAACAAAGATGGATTTAGGTGAAGATTTGCAGATAGTTGAAGAAGTTATGAATGAAAAAACCGTACATCAAAACGGTAAAGTTAAAAAAGAAATTTACCATCTCAATTTATCTGATGCAGACCAAAGAGTAACCTCAACAGGTTTAAAAATTAAATAAAAATATGATTGAAATAATATTATTAGCAATTGGTATAGCTATGACCGCTGTATTCTTTGCGAATTATAATGACCCCTACTTATGGGTTATCGACAAATTGAAAATGAAACCTAAACCTTGGCAATGCTCAAAATGCCTTGGATGGTGGTTGGGATTTGCTTGTACAATTTTTATGTACTCGCATTTAGCGATGCTATTGCTTGCACCTATGTCAGCATTATTGGCAATTGCAATTGAGAAGCTGATGGTGATGCTATCAGCATATTTATAATTAAAGGATTAAGTGAGTAGAAAATTAAAATTAATAGACTTTGACAAAGCAAAAAATGAAATAGTAAGAGAAATAGCGGAAACACAAGAATTTAAGAATATAATTAAATACGTGTGTTGGAAAAATGGTTATTCCAATCGTTCACAAATATTGGATGATGTCCGTAATGAGGTCATTGAAAAGATGCTGAAAAAAGATAGTGAAGAAGTCTACAATTGGTATGTAGATGACCCAAGAAGACCCGTTAAAGTTATGTTTGGAATTGCTAAAAAACAGTTCTTGAAACATCCAAAATTGATAGGATATAACAAACATTCTTTTGGTGAATATATAAGTTTCACATCCAACTTGAAATTTTTTGATGATGACGAAATGTACGGGATTGAAGAAAAAGATTTCTACATCCCTGAATGGCAAGAATCAGGTGATTCAGAACATCTAAGCGAAGAAAATGAAGGAGAACAGCACGTATTATATTATTTGATGTCCTTCCTACCTGAAGCTGATAAGAACATATTATTGTTCGAGTTAGACAAGAATGAAAAGAAGGGAAAATATACCAAACAGCACAAAGAAGAAAAAGAAAGAATATTCCAACAATTAAGGGATATAGCCAAGGAAAAAAACATAAAAATCATCTTTTAGATAGCACAGGGTAACTTAATCGGTTACCCTTTTCTTATTCGTCACACTTTAAAATAAAAAGAAAAATATTATGGAAAAATCCAAAATAATGGAAGCAATTGAGAGTATCCAAGAATACATTGACAGCTACATCAGCACAGGTAGTATAAAATTTAAAAACCCTGAAAAGGATTATGACACAATCGAAGAAATATATAACGCTATCACTGATAGAAGGTATGTAAAATTCTGCAAGTCTTGCGGAGGTGTAATTAAGGAAGCATTAACCATCATCAACAATTGGAAAAATAGAGAAGTTGAAGCGATAACTGAATTAAATAACCAATTGGTTATTGATGTTAAGAATGCTACTGAGGAAACAGTAGATGGAGTAATCGAGCAATACAATGCAGACTTAGAACATATTACTAATCCTTTCAATCCTGAAGGGTATGATAACGACCAAATAGAAAACCCGAATGTGGTTTGGAATCAGGATGGTAAAACAGGATTATTCAAGGCTACAGTTATTGAAGATGATAGTGATATAATTAAAGCTTATATTATGCAGGATGATTTAACTAAAGAAGTAGAAGAACCAAAACCAATCCAAAAAGTTAAAACCAATGGCAGAAAACGCAAATAATGACAGTGG
Organism: Sphingobacterium sp. 1.A.5; assembly: GCF_002734235.1. Taxonomy (NCBI): domain Bacteria; kingdom Pseudomonadati; phylum Bacteroidota; class Sphingobacteriia; order Sphingobacteriales; family Sphingobacteriaceae; genus Sphingobacterium; species Sphingobacterium sp. 1.A.5. The sequence continues at coordinate 36,741 of NZ_PEBA01000004.1, read as the reverse complement.
TCGTGGCCGCGGCCGCCCAAAGGGTTCAGAAAATAAAACACTTAGCTACAAAAAATTAACTAGGTCTAGTCGTGACATAATTAACAAAGAAACAGGTAAAAAGATTGGCTTATTCGTACACCACAATATGTCAAAAATGCAGGCTATTTTCGACCAATTAAGCCCAAACCAACAGGCTCGTTTTCTTATTGAAATGGCAAAATTTACAACTTCGACCTATGCACAAGAAGTTCAACTAAAAAAAGGTTTGAAAGAGGAAAAGAAACAGATTTCGAAGATTGAAATTAGTTATGAAAAGCCTGTTGAATTATCAAAGATTGACCAACCAATTGACATAACACCACATCAAGAAATTGATGAATTAGACAGCAATGATGATGCTGATGACTTCGACATTATAAATGATGAAGAAGACGAGAATGAACCTTTCTAGAATTGAAACAAAGATTAATATTACCTAACCCACATAAAGGACAACTTAAATTTTTAAAAAGTAAAGCTAAAAGAAAAGTCTTAATGTGTGGCAGACGTTGGGGCAAAAGCCTAATCTGCAAATCATTAGCGATACAGGGGGCATTGGATAAAAAACTAATTGCATTTGTCACTCCAACATTTGCATTGGGTAAAGTATTTTATAAAGAATTACTTGATACTATTGGAAGTGAATTAATTGAAGAAAGTAATCAAACCGACCTTTACATTAAATTAATAACAGGCGGTTCAATTCGCTTTTTTACAGGTGAAGCACCTGACAATTTTAGGGGGCATAAATTTCACCTTGCCATACTCGACGAGTGCGCTTACATAAAATCGCTCAAAAATTTCTTTTTCGAATGTGTTAACCCCTGTTTAACTGATTTTAATGGGGATGCAATATTTTTAAGTACACCGAGAGGACAAGGGGAGTTTTTTCAATTTTATAACTATGGGTTAAGTAGTGAACTAAAGTATAAAAATTGGGAATCATTTCACTATAGCACATATGACAACCCACATTTAGATAGGTCTGTGATAGAAGAAGCTAAAGCTGAATTACCTGAAATGGTATTTGCGCAGGAATATTTAGCAATTCCACAAGCCAATGCATCAAACCCTTTTGGTAATCATATCGCAAAAAATATCATTCCAACATTATCAAGGAAAAAAGACAAAGCTATAGGTATTGACCTTGCATCTACGGTCGATTGGTCAGTAGTTATTGGTTTAACTGATGAAAATGGCGTTGCAACAATGTGTAGACTTCAACGTTGGCAATCGGATTGGAACGACACCAAAATGAAACTAAAAGACCTACCTAGAAGTGTTGATAAAATAGTTGATAGTACTGGCGTTGGTATGCCAATTTTTGATGAATTACGACTTGATATACCTAATTTATATGGCTTCAAATTTACAAAAGCTTCAAAACCTCAGCTTATTAAAGAATTGATACTTGCAGTAGAGCAGGGAAAAATTCGTTACTGCGAAGAAGTAAGTAATGAAATGCTAAATTTTGAGTATATCTATTCAAGTGAATCTAATACAATAAAATATCAGGCAATATCGGGACACGATGACCAAGTTATAGCTTTGGCGTTATCGTGGCATATGTACAATAAACGAACAAGAAAATCAAATTCTTGGTGCATTGGCACTGCATAATTTTTAAAAAAAAAATGAAAAACATATACGCAAGTTGGAGTGAAGTTCCAACACATAAATTTACTGAAATTGCAAACTATAAATTTGCAAAAGACGAGTTGACTAAAGAAATTCAGACCTTATCTATTCTATCAGATTATACAATTGAAGAAATTGAAAAGATGAAGCCTGCACAATTCAAATCTGCAATAAACAAGATTTCATTTTTTGAATCTGAAATTGACCATACCCAATCAAAATTTAAATGGAATTTGAAAAAACTTGAAGATATCACTATGGATGACTTTATTTCTTATGAAAAATTAAGGGGTGAAAAAGAAAACATTGCTGAAATCCTATCTTTTATGTCTGTTCTGTCAGTTGAAGAAATAAAGAATATGTCCATTGTAGATACATTGAATGGTTTTTTTTTGCTCAAGAAACATTTAAAGAGATTTATACAATCTTCGCTGATATCCTCAATGGCGAAAACAATGAAACTAATTCTAAAGGAGAAACTTCAATTTTGGAAGAAGAAAAAATTGAAATAAAAAAAGTCTTTTATCTGAATTGGGGATTTCACAGATTGGTTAAAGATGTTGCAAACTACACCAATGAATCCTTTTTTAAACTTATGGAAACACCTGCACTAGCAGTATTTAATATTGCACAAATGATGATAGATGAATCCGAACTAAATACAATACAGAGCAATAGCAACACAAGGGGTATTTAATATATCCCTTTTTTAATGTCCATTCTTTAACACTTTAATTTAAAGAAAATAACAATGGCAAAACAATCTTCAGCGAGACAGCAAAGTTTAGATTTTCTTGATAATCTAGGTGCTGATAAAGCTGATTTCAGGGAATTAAAAGGTGGGTTAGAATCCGTATGTGGTGACTTCATTTCTAGGGTAATAGATAACATCAACCAATTTGATTTAATTGACACAGGTGGAATGAGTGACCTGTCAATGCAGGTAGTAAGTAATACAGAAATCAACATTTTAGGGCGTTCATATATTAATTATGTTGACCTTGGAGTTAACGGGGTGAACGCAACCCCTGCTCCGTATTCACCTTATACCTACCGTGATAAAATGCCAAATCCAGAGATTTTCAAATCTTGGATTTTAAGAAAAAATATCAAGGTAAGAAATACTAAATATTACTTAGGTAAAGGTGAAGACGTTGTATTTGAAGGTGATGACAAAGCTATTGATAGAATGGCTTATGCTATGGCACGTGACCGTTATCTAAATGGTCAAGAAGCTAAACCAATTTTCCAAAAAGAGATTCCTCAGTTAATTGATGATGCTCAACAAGTAGTGGGTAACATCACCATTGACAATATATTTTCAAATCTAAAACTATTCTAATGATAACAATATCTAAACACCCATATAAGTATTCAGCTAATGAATCACCTATCATATTTGAATTTACTTCAGATTTACCTACAACACTATATTTTGAAGTTTTGATTAAAAAAGCCGTAAGCAATGAAATTATCCAAAAGCTAAAGGTATTCATACCACCGACTTCAAATAAGAACTTTATCGATATCAGCAGATTCTTGAATAATTATACCTTTACTCCAATAGTCAATAATAATCAAACCATAACTAATCTTGATGGTACGATTGGTTATTATTTACAAGTAAAAGGTTTAAATGCTGTTGGACTTGAAACAGACCCAACAGTTACATCATCTGTATTTTATTCATTTAAAGGTATCACCAATAAATACATTTCAGACAACGCATCTAAATATTTAGTGCAGAGTGGTCAGTTAGCATCGTTCTTAAGTGATATACCAACCGCATCAAAAATTCACCACAATATAGATACATACCTTTATTTCCTTGCGGACAGTAGCAGTCAATTGGCAAACTTTGTTATTACTACTACCTTAACCACAGGTGAAGTTATTACCAAGAATGTACCATTTACAAATCTGACCAACAAACAGCTTCATTGTTTTCGCTTATCAATTTCAAAAATTGCTGAAGAAAACGATGTCTTTACCAATATGATAAGGTCGGTTAAAATTGCAGGATTCAATCAATTGAGTGAGCAGGTAATTGATGACTATACATTCTATGTCATAGCTTATAAATGTTCTGATGATATTATCAATATCCACTGGTTAAATGAACTTGGTGGTATCGATTCCCATCCTTTTGGAAATGTCAAAAAATCAATAAGTGTTGTCAAAAACACTATGCAGAGCAATCAAATTTTATCTGTTATTAATGGTGTATACACAGAACTCACCAAAGCAATTGGAGTTGATAAGACTGTTACCTATACGGCAATATCTGCTCCCTTAGGTGATATGGAATACGATATTATAAGTAAAATAATAGCATCCAAAAAAGTATTTGTCGAAACATTGAATGGCTTTGTACCTGTAATGATTTCCAATAGTTCAATGGAAGTCCTACAGAAAAGAGCAACCAAAAGGTTTAATAGGATAAATATTTCATTCACAGTTACCAATGACATTAATATTAGTACCTATACGGATATATCAGCTAGTGGTTTTGACTATGTCCTTGACTTCGGTTTATAACACTTTAGAATAAAGTATAAACCTAATATGAAGTCAATTAATTACAATAACAAAATTGCTAACAATGGTGCAACACCTAATGGAATATTTACAGCAAAAGATGCGAATGAAATAAAACAGGTCGTTAACGACAACGCTCAGGAAGTAGAAAACGACTACGCAAAGAAAGCTGATTTAAGTAAAGTTCAAGCTGAACATATCAATGTAACAGGTACAGTTTTACCTACTCCAACAACTAGCGGATGGGCAATTTTAGCACCTAATACATATACCCAAGCAGGTAAACCCAATGTGGTCGTTCCTTTGAATAATTTAGGACTAGCAGACTATAACCATACAACCCAATTGTGGACTTTAACAGCTTTGGTAAACTTACCAAATAACAGTGCTAAAATATCTGATTGGTCAGCAGGAGCATTTCCAAAAGATTCGGTTGCAACTGTAAATAAAAAGATATATAGAGCCAATAAGGCTACTTCACAGACCCCTACTGATACCGCATCTGATTGGGATTTGATAGGTGGTGGTACTATGGATGTTGCAGGTGGTGCATTGTCTTATAATATGGCATTGAACGGTGCGGTTACTTCAGTAATTGCTACACCAAATACAGGTACATTTTGGCGTAAGGATGGTACTACAGGTAATTTTGGTTATTATACTCGTTCAGCAATCTTTGAACTCGCTAAAGGTGAAACAGTAAGATTGCGTTCAGCAACTGAAAATCTTGATACACCTGCAATAGTTATTTTTGATATGAGCAACAATGTCATTCCTGAAGAAGGAATGTCATATAATGCACTCAATACACCTCAGACTTTTACATATACCGCAACTCAACCAAGGAAAATTGCAATTAACTACAGGGATGGTGTTAATGCAGGTGACTTCAAAGAAGTTGTAAAATTCCTTTTCCTTAAACCTTCTGATGTAGATAGCACAACTAGTGTTAATGCTGTTGCATCAAAACGTTCGGTTGATGAATTAAAAGGTAATAAGGGATTAAGGGCAATCGACAACTTAACATTTGGTAATGTTGGTCAACTATTAGGTGATGGAACGTTAAAAAATGATGAAAGAATGGTAAGGTTCACCGAACCAATTGCCGTTAAACAAGGTGATGACGTAACCCTTAGAACTAGATTCGGTGATACGGTCAGTGCAGGTACTGTAATGGGGTGGTTCTTGGACACCAATTACAATTACGTATCCAACATTGGTACTCAAAGAAGGATACAACCTACAGACCCAATGATTAAGTATGAGAGTGAATATTCACCTTCAGCTGATGGTTATGTTGTAATTATGTCTTCTGTTGGTGCAAGTTGGGAGAATCCGCAATGTTGGGGTGAGGTAATTGTTGAGCAACCTATATTTTTATCACCGTCTAATATAGGTGAAAAAAGTGCTGTAGGTGTGGTAAGCCAAATTGAATTTGACCAACTAAAAAATAATGGTGGAACTAATGTTTTACCTTTTGGTATATTTTCCAACATAGGAATAATGAGACCTTTGGAAGGGGCGCACGGAGGTGTTTTTTCAATGCGTTACACCAATCCAATACCATTGGCTAGTGGTCAAACCATACACGCATTGGTTGCTCCTGAATATTACACCGAAACATTTTTACAGGCTTTGGCAATTGTTTATGCAGGCGATATGACAACTGAAATAGCTGTCATTAGAGCAAGCAAAGAAGGATTAAATTCAATAAATTATGAAGCAAAAGAGAATTGCTTTATTGTCTTCAATCACAATGTTAGCGGTTATCTTTTTGATTCTAAAGTAGAAATAGTACTACCTAAACTTTTTGCACCTTATGGTGAAGGCGGTGGTGGAGGTGGAACAGGCAAGAACATACCTGATGTTACACGATATAACCCTGTAGAGTTAATCAAGGTTGAATTGACTACTACTGACCCAATTCCATCTGCTAAAGGTACATTTATGCGTGGTAATAGTATTATCACCATTGATGGTCGTGTACATAATTTCTACACAAGATATGAAGTACAAGGAAGTTCTTCAGCAGGATATCCTGAAAAGAACTGGACAATAGAATTGTTCACAGATGCTACAATGGCTACAAGCAAGGAATTAAGATTAGCAAACCTTTTACCACATAGTGAATATGTATTTAAGGTAAATTACATCGAGCCTATGCACGTTTGTAATATCACGGCAAATAGGGTTTGGGAACAAATGATACAGACACGTGATGGATTTCCTAAAAGAGAGACTGACCAACGTTTACTTGGTGCAAATGGTTCTCTATCGATGGAAACAGGTGCATTAGGTCACGTAGATGGTTATCCTGCTGTACTATATATCAATGGTGTTTTCTATGGTATAGGGAATTTCAATATTGGAAAAAAATATCAAAACTATGACCTTACAAAAGATTTACCTGCACATACTCAATTTGAATTGGGAAATGCAGTTGACTACACTACTTTAGGTGGAATTGAATTAAGAAATCCAAAAACTAAAACACCTGAAGTACAGACTGTACTGGACACTTTTACCACATTATGTGCTACACCATTGGCATCTGCTAATACAGCATTCAGGAATGGATTCGTAACCAACAACATTGTTGATACATATTTATTCTTGGACTACTTTAAATTAGTTGACTGTATTAGTAGGAACTTCCATATTATGACATATAATAGTGGTGGTAAATGGCAATGGACACCTTATGATTTAGATACTTGGTTCAAGTCTTGGAACGGTGGTGAGATTGCAGGCACAAGTGGTCGTGTATGGGATGAATCATTGAACGTACCTGCCAATACTACTGAATTTTGGAAGGTAAAAGTATGGGGTGTATATGAGACTGAAATAAGGTCAAGATATAAACAGCTTCGTTCAATGGGTGTATTCAGTGCAGACAACATTTATAATGTTGCAAGGGATATTTCAATCAAATTTGAACGAAAATTATACGAGCAGGACAAAGCCAAATGGACAGATAAATCTGATTGGTCTATGGGATTGCTTAAGCTTGCAGAATGGATGCGAGCAAGAACAAATTATCTAGATGGTATTTATGGATACTAATACTGTTATCCATTAAAATTATTAGGCTACTGTAAAAGGTAGCCTTTTTTATTGGCTATTGCTGTAACACTTTAAACTAAAGAATAAATAATGAACAGCACATATAGCTTATACATATTAGGAGAAAATGAATATCAAATATTAGATACGGAAGAAGTACAACTTCAGACAATTTTCAGTGTTGAGAACATAAGAGACATATCAAGTCGTAAGGATAATTTTACCAAGGATTTTGTTTTAAAGGGAACAGAAAGAAACAACATTGCACTTGGTAACTTATATGATATATCCACTTATTCGAGTGATGAATATTCAACTCAACTACAGCATAACTTTGTTCGTAACAGAACCGTAAGAGCAATACTTTTAGAGAACAATATTCAGATTCTTGAAGGTTCTTTGATGGTCAAGACAACTGAAATCAAGGACAATACTATCCAATATAATTGTGTAATAATAGGTGCGTTGGTACAGTTCTTTTCTGACCTAGCAGAAAGGGAATTGTCGGATTTGGATTCCATTAATGATGTTATTCCTTACACCATTTCCAATGTAATGACAACTTGGAATGCGGATATGGTACATCAATATATATTTCCACAGATTGACTATGGTCAGGATGACCGACCTAATACAAATGATGACCAAGGAAACCCTACCATTGAACCTAACCATTGGGATTCAGCATATGACCTTCGTAATCTAAGACCTTCTGTCTTTTTAAAAAGATATATTGACAGTATTTTCAAGGGATTTAGATATGACACCATCAATGAAAAGTTTACACAATGGAATGAAGATAATACGCTATTGAATAAATTCACCTATCAATCGGATTTTATCAATTCTTCTTCTTTCAAAAAACTTTATGTACCATACACCGAGGAACAATTAACAAAAAATGTCAGTGGTGTATGGTCAGCTATTTGGTATGGTATAGGCACTATAGGCAGTGGAGACCAACTCTTTGCAAAATCAAGTTATGCATTTCCCAATAATATAATTTTGGATGATACAGACAATTTTGTCACTGGCACTAGGTCAGTAGGATTCAACGATATACAGACCAACATACCTTGGCTTGAAGCAAAGGACAAGACATTGAAGACCTCAATGACCATTAGTTATAATTTAATTATTAGGGGTAATCTTACAGGAACTTTCTTGACTGGATTGGCTGACTTAAGAGCCGAGAAATCAATCAATTCTAATAACCTTAAATATTATAAGAGAATAGAAAAGAACAATACAGGAGATGTGACATTTCCTATTGAGATTAGAGTAGATGAAGCATTGATGGATGGACAATATGTATTTGGCATTTATAAAGAGAATGGAACCTTTGATGCCAATTGCAGGATAGAAATGATTACGATGGGATTCGGTAAAGAAAACACAGTAAGTAAAATCCCTATACAACTTAATGACAATATCAACCTTTTCGATGCAATTCCCAAAGGTGTAAAGCTTCAGGAATTCCTTAAATCGGTTATGACCCTATTCAACCTGTATATGGTGCAAGACCCCAAAAATAAGAACAATTGGATTATAGAACCCTACCATACATTCTATAAAGATGTAATTAACCTAAATAGAAATAAAGCTATTGATTGGACGGATAAGATTGATTTCAAGAATTACAGCTTAATTTCAAATTCAAACCTACCAAAATCATATACTTATAAATTTGCTGAAGATAATGATATGCTGAATGACTACTACAAGAATGGTAGAACAAATGGATATGGTAACCTAAAGGTAAATGACAGTAAAGGTATTTCAGGCAATAAGGACATTGAAGTCATATTCAGTCCTACGATAAATTACAACCATTCACAGGACGCTAAGATGTTGCCCTGCATATTCAAATCGGATGGATTCCTTACAGGAAAAAAGAAACCGTTCAAGTCAAAATTGAGATTGATGTACAGTAACGGAATGAAATATTTAGCAGATAAATACCCTATACACTATAGAGGTGAAACGGTCATAGAACCTTACCATTACAATTATACTTCAATGTTTGATATACATTTAATATCAGAGGAAAATTGGCTTAGGGGTTCAATACTGTTCGACCTACCTGAAGAATACTATACTACAGAATATATAGTAAATGATGATTCGGTAACCCTATATAACAGATACCATCAACAACAACTTAAGGAACTTATCAATGACAACTTACTGATAATGGAAGCTGAAGCATATTTGACAGAATCAGATATAACCAATCTAGATATGAGCAGACCAATCTTCTTGCAGACCAAATACGGTAACAGCTATTTTAAGCTATTGGAAGTAACCTACACTAACAACAATACCAAAAGTCAAATAAAATTACAGAAGATAGTTATATAATATAGATATACATTAAACAATAACATAACAAGAAGTTAACCAATCTTTAACGAAAAACACATATATTTGACAGCGGTAATAAAATTAAATAAAACCCCATAGACGTTGTTTAAGACCACCATATCCAAAGGTGGTCTTTTTTTGTTTATCGATAAATTTAGTTATATTTGATTTAGGCATATTAAATACAAGGTGACTTGGGAAGCTGTATTTTTTTATACAGCTTTTTTAATATAAACATTTCATTATATTTGAATACTCCATTCAATAATTGTTAGAACATTATGCGAATCAAGACCACAGCTCAAATGTGGTCTTTTTTTATTCACAACTTACCAACAATACTTTGCTAATATTTTTAGTATCCCTATCTTGGTCATATGAAAAAGATAAAACAGATTTTGGAAGAATACCATCCCCTTTTCAGGAAAAAAGACTACAGCAATGACTATGTGAGGATATCTGTTTGGAGAAGGTCTATGAAGCTTATAGAATACCATATGTACAAAGATGCAATAGCAATTCTTAAAGAATATATGGACAACTATTACGACCAAGAGACATCTAACAGGGAGATAGAAAAGTTACAGGAATACATAAGGTCAGTACACGTAAAATAAGACGTTTTAAGACACTTTGCATTGTTTTGGACTACTTATATTAAAACAAAAAGATAATTGATTCTAGGTGTGTTTCTGATGGTCAGATTTGTTATATATTATATAAGTCAGTAAAAATAAATTAAAAACTATAGATTTGTATAATATACAAATCCAAACCAAAAATAGTATGAAAAAAATTATTGAGTTCGCAATTCCTGTTATCGCTTTTTTCCTAATCGCTTTGGTAATACTATCACCATTATGGGGTATTAGTATATATGAGTATTGGACAGGGTTTATCGATACAAACAACCGTTTTGAAGCAATAGGTACTGTTATAGCGTATGTAGGGGGTGTAATCAACATAGTAACAATAGCATTTCTATACATCAATTTTCACCAACAGAAAGAAGATAATTTCAAGAAAGACCAAGAATTAGAATACAACAGAGCATTGGACATAGTATATAGACAATTGGAATTTACTAATAAAAGATTTAAACCTATTAATCAGAAAGTAAATTATAACAGGTATACTAATTATATCAATTCTCCTGTAAGGGAAGAAAGAAATAACAACCTTAAGGAATCATATAATATATTCTTGTTGAATAGCCACGAGATTTTATATTTCTTTCAGTTCTTGAATAAAGAATTTTCAGCGTATAAAAAACTTTTGAATGTTAGAGGTTTGTCACACGACCACAAACTGAAATTAGTCTATATTATTTTATGGAATATAGACGTAAAATTAGAATCTAATATTGAAAGGTTTTACACATTATATGTGGATTGGAGCAGTAAATTTGACCTATCAGACAAAAGTGACAATGTCAATAATATTATCCTTGATGTAATAAAAGAGGCAAAAAAATCCCTAGCATTTTTCAAGGCAGACTTTAATGAATAATATTCAATTCTACCATTTCACCTAATCTCAAATAATCAAGTAACCTCAATAATTTCAATTTAAAGAATCTACAAAAAAACATACCAATTAAAAAGATGTCAAACAGAGAAATAAAAACCGTACTAATCGGATTTTCAATAATCCTGTTCTTTAGTCTATACTATAACATAAGTAATTCAACAAAAGAATCGACCACAGCAGACAATATACAAGCTGTAGTAAGCATAATAACCTTAATAGTATCTATAATAACAATATACTTCGTTTATAAGGCTTACCAATCGCAGAAGGAACAGATTAACATACAACAAGCAGAAATAGAAGATAATCGGAAAGATGTTGAATTTAATAGAGCATTGGACATTGTATATAGACAACTTGAAATAAGTTTACCATTAATAAAAGATAACGACTACAAAGTATTTAAAGATATTGTAATTGATGTTGAAACCCGAAATGAAGATATTATTAGAACATTGGAAGAACTTGAATTTGAATTATATGATTCATTGAGAAACATAGAAATACATATAAGTATGTTTAATATGACATTGAATAATAGCAAAGTCGGAATAAATGATAAAGAATTTCTGAGAATATTAATCTGTACAAACCTCAATTCAGATTTTTTTAATTTCCTTCATACATTAAGAGGCTTTTCTTCTGAAATCTTTAATGGAAAAAACACTTATGAATCCATAATAAATAGGATTTTATTAATTAACAAAAAAATTGAATAATATTCGGTTATATATTTTATAACCATTGAGTATAATAGATAGATAATATAGTTTGAAGGTGATTATATGCTGTTTTCAGTTGTATATGTGATGGAAAAATTATATGTTTGATATCCATAATTATTTGTTTTACAGGTATTTTAAGTTGAGTTTATGAAAGGGGATGTAAATGCCCCTTTCTTTTCTCCAACATCTATTACCTTTATCTCACCTCAACCTCAATCCCATTTTAAGTTCCCAATAAAACTTCACCTCAAACTATTCCCCTACCATCCAGTTCTTTTTATAAAATATATAAGACCTCAATCAGTGCGCTGTTAGGGGTATATACTTTCTAAATTAAAAAAGTGTGGCGAAAGTGTGGCGAGATTTATGTGAATTCACAAATAATCCTTATAAAATATATAACAAAAATGTGCGCTGTAATGGTATGAATTTTGTATCTTTATATGCGTTTAAAGCACAAAGAAAAGGGATTTAAGTGTTTTATTACCTAAATCCCTGATGCGGTTCTTACAACATATAGAATGCTAATTGCGGAGAGAGAGGGATTCGAACCCTCGATACAGTCATCCCGTATACAGACTTTCCAGGTCTGCTCATTCGACCACTCTGACATCTCTCCTGAATGTGGGTGCAAATATATAGAAATTTCTCACATATTTGACATTTTCTTAGTGTTTAAATAACCTTCCCCAATTATTTTTGTTATCTTATCCAAGCGATATCAACAACACGCAAACATTCAATTCAAATGGCAAAAACAATAGCTTTAATTGCACATGATGGGAAGAAAGCCGAAATGGTTGCCTTCGTCAAAGATCATCAAGAAGAATTAGCAAAAGCCCATATCGTGGCAACAGGAACTACAGGTTCTTATATACAACAAACAGGTTTACCAGTCGAATTAAAGCTCTCTGGACCAAAAGGCGGAGATGCACAGATTGCTGCAATGGCAGCTGAAGGAAAAATCCAAGGGATTATATTCTTTAGAGACCCATTAGGTAAGCATGCGCATGAACCTGATATTCAAATGTTGATGCGTATATGTGACCTATGGAATGTACCATTGGCAACAAACGTAGCAACAGGAACATTGATTATAAAAGGATTATTAGAGGAGGATAATTAATAAATATGGCAGAGGTATTGGTCAGTATTGGTGAAGAAAGTTATACCACTACAATTTCATACGACGATTTAGAAATATTAGCAGACGAACCCATCGAGCTCGGAGGTCAAAATAAAGGCCTTGCACCCTCACAATTATTGCTATCATCTGTTGGAGCCTGTAAGGCAATTACAATGAGAATGTATGCCAACAGAAAAAAATGGAAAGTCGACAAAATCGATATCAAAGTTTCCAGTGAGGTTCAAAAAAGCGAACAACAGCAAACAACCTTTATTAAATGCAATATATTTATCGAAGGAGACCTTGATGAGGAACAAAAAAGAAGAATCTACGCAATAGGTGAAAAATGTCCGGTACATAAGATGTTAATGAACCCTATTGTCATTGAAAGTAATCTAATTGATACAATGCAAGTAAAAAACAATTCTTGATTGTATATTTGCGACTTGAAAAAATAAATTACCATGCCATCTATAAGTGAACATACTTTTACAAGTCCGTTCCAGAATTTTACTCGCGAACAATGGAAAAGATTGAACGGTCAATTGTCCCATTCCATTCAAGAGGAAGATTTAGATCAACTGCACGCCCTCAACGAGCCGTTGACCATGGATGAAATTGAGGATATTTATATTCCTTTAGCACACTTGTTGGAAGTTCATATTCACAATTTTCAAGAATTGCATTCTAAAAGCAATGTATTTTTCAAGCGCAATGATAGAAAGTTACCCTTTATTATAGGTATCGCCGGGTCGGTGGCTGTAGGTAAAAGTACAACAGCAAGGGTATTGACTAAAGTCCTGTCCCTCCTTCCCAACAAACCTAAAGTAGAACTGGTAACTACTGATGGTTTCCTTTATCCCAATAAAGAATTAATCAAGCGCAATATCCTAAATAGAAAAGGTTTCCCAGAAAGTTATGACACGAAAAAACTCCTTCAGTTTCTTGCTGACATAAAATCTGGCAAATCTCAAGTTACTGTCCCCTTATATTCCCACTTGGAGTATGATGTATTGAGCAATGAAAAGTTGCTGATTTCTCAGCCTGACGTTCTGATCGTTGAAGGAATCAATGTCCTACAGGTAAATTCAAGAAAGAATGGGGTCTTCGTTTCAGATTTCTTTGATTTTTCAATCTACGTAGATGCAGATGAGAAAAACATCGTTTCATGGTATATTGACAGGTTTGAATCCTTAAGAGCAACAGCCTTTCAGAATTCAGCTTCATATTTCCATAAATACGCCAATCTAACTGAAGAAGAAAGTTATGCAATGGCTCGACAGATTTGGAATGAAATCAACAGGCCTAACTTACATGAAAACATCCTTCCAACAAGATACAGAGCTGATCTGATCCTGAAAAAAGGTTCTGAGCACTTTATTAAAAGAGTAAAGGTTAGGAAGATTTAAGGATTTTCCTTTCGAACTTAATAATCTCTCTTAGAATTTCGTTTTCAATATCTCGATGCATACGATTACTGTTGGTTACTGCATGTAAGTCCAATTTATAACGCACCATATCCTTTCCTATTTCCATGACCTTAATCTTAAATTCATCATCTTTTATTTTAAGGTTAGGATGAGTTACTAAACTTAACTTCAAATGCTCTTCTAGTTCTTCAAAATGAAGAGAAACTTCCAATGGTAATTCAAATCGAACAGTAAACAAACTAGATTGATGTGCCGAAAGGTTCATAAATGTCGAAGTAAATACCATATTGTTGGGCACCATCACTATATCATCTTCTTCATCCTGCAAAACTAGGTTAGCAAAAGTAATGTCGATAATCCTACCTTTATGTTCACCAACTTTTATCCGGTCACCAACTGAAAGCTGCTCTGAAAACATCACGATCAATCCGGATATCATATTGGTGATATAATCTCTGAATATAACAGCAATGGCCATGGCAACAATGGTCATACTGGTAATAAACTCTTTAGGATTGATACCAAATGCAGTCATAATGGCGATAACAAAGAATATTGTATTTAAAACTGCTGTCAGCCTATTTATGCCCAAAACAAAATTACCGCGTTCTCTCTTTTTGGAATTTCGTGCATTATAAAGCATGATCACCAAGAATCTGAACATAGAAAGGACGATACTCGGTATCAAAAATGAATATAGACCTCTCAAGAACTGAGCGAGCAGTTTTCTTTCCTCTATATCTTTTTCAAAATAGATATGGCTATAGATAATAATTATCACAAGCAATACTTTTCCTATAAAAGCCCAAGGAATTTTCGGTTTGTTTTCTTGTGTGGCTGCATTCATGGGCATCAATATATTATTTTTTTAAGTACAACACAAAACAAGTGTTGCTGCCGTTTTGTTATTATGCTTATTATCAGCTATAAAATAGTTTTTTATTGGAAATAAATTGATGTTAAGGCTAAATAACATTTTATAATTCTTAAAAAACAAGTAACTTAGCTTCCGCTTAAATGACACCAAACAGGTAAATATGGAGACGACATTTGATTTTGAAAAGCCGATTGCTGATTTACAGATGCAGATTGAAAAGGTTAAACAAGTAGAAGAAAAAACCAAAGTAGATATGAGTGCTACTGTTCGCGAATTGGAGGAGAAACTGGAGGAAACAAAAGTTGAGGTGTATAGCAACATGACTGGCTGGCAAAAAGTTCAGATGTCAAGACATCCCGATAGACCACAAACATTCGACTATATTGATTTGATTTGCGATGATTTCATCGAATTGCATGGAGATAGAAATATCAAAGATGACAAAGCAATTGTTGGTGGATTTGCTACTATCGGTGGACAATCTGTAATGGTTATTGGTCATCAAAAAGGTAAAAACACTAAAGAACGTCAATTCCGCAATTTCGGGATGGCAAATCCTGAAGGATATAGAAAAGCTCTACGCCTGATGAAAATGGCAGAGAAATTCAACAAACCAGTTGTAACACTAATCGATACCATGGGTGCTTATCCTGGTTTAGAAGCTGAAGAACGTGGACAAGGAGAAGCTATTGCTAGAAACCTTCGTGAAATGGCAGTTTTAAAAGTTCCAATTATTTGTATCGTGATTGGTGAAGGAGCATCTGGTGGAGCATTAGGAATAGGTATTGGTGATAGAGTTTACATGTTGCAGAACACATGGTATTCTGTTATTTCACCAGAATCTTGTTCTTCTATCTTATGGAGAAGCTGGGATCAAAAAGAAAGAGCTGCTGAAGCATTGAAATTAACTGCTGAAGATATGCTTGGAAATGGTTTGATCGACGGAATTATCGAAGAACCAGTTGGAGGGGCTCACCAAGATCCTGAAGCAACTGCACTTAATGTAAAAAACAGAATCTTATCAGATCTGACAATTCTAAAAGCTAAAGATACATCAACCCTAGTTACTGAAAGAATAGACAAATTCAGTAATATGGGAGTTGTAAACGAATAAAATAAAAGCCTCGATAATCTCGAGGCTTTTTTTATCCCTTTTTTTATATATCCTTTTTATAAGGTATCGGGTCAATCAATTTAAACTCAGCCTTTACCTCTTCTACTCCTCTTTTCAAAACCAATCGAATTATATCTCCTTCTTTATGCAGAAATTTACCAATAATCTGCTTCAATTTCATGTTTTGTGCAGATGAACCATTAATCTTCAATATTTCATCATCAACTTGAACCCCTGCTAAATCTGCCGGTGAACCCTCCCTAACATTCCCGACTTTATAAATTGGCCTCAATGAAAACTCATACTTGAATTCTTCTTGACTATAGACACTAATGCCACCTGATGCGCCATCCTGTCTTTTACCAATATTTGTCGGGATCCTTCGTTGTGTCCATTCCAGTCCATCATGTTTAATATCCAGCCCAGCCATATTGATTTCAAACTTTTTATTGAAATTCCGGTTTTTCTTCAAATAGATTTCATTCTGAGGATAATTAAAAATCACATGGAAATGCTGTAATACTTGGTTACCAATAGATCCTACCCTATTGACAGCTAATTTTGCAGCATGCACAGCATTAGAGTCTGGATAAGAAACGATCGGTTGATTGATATAAAAATCAGTCCAAGTAAACCCTTCGATTCTGTTTCTGAAACCGAATTTCAAACCATTGAATCCCCTTCCGATAAAATCATAAATCCTTGGCTCATGGACTTGAAATGAATCCAAAAGAAATGGAAATACTAACAGACCGTCTGAATTCCCCATATCAACCAGCATTTTTGCCTGTGTTAATTGACGATCTCCAAGATCTAGATCAATTTTAACATAGGGTCTGCTTCTTTCTAGCTCAATCGGTACTCTAGTAAAATTTTTGGTGAGTTTTTCAGGATATTCATAGGAGTCATAAATGTAAATCCTATTTTTCAAGTAATCTACCTTGATCAGGTAGTCCTCAAAAAACCGACTTCCCAATATTCCATTGATGGGTACACCAATATGACTCGAAAGATCCAATTCCTCACCATCAATCACAAAAATATTATGGGTACTATCCAATAGTGTTTCGCCAACCAAAATTTCATTTCCAACAGCCATCACTCCCTCAACACCATCTTCAATGCCAATCCCAGAAAACTTAACTTTAGATACATTTTCTAAAGGCACAGAATCCTGTGGACTAGCAAATAAAATAGTTTCCTTTACTCCGGTGTCTAATAAGAATGACAACTCTACGCCATTCACCTTCACTGGAACAATTATTAAATTTCCATTAATCTCAAATTTGAAAGAATTAATTTTGGGATTCATTAAAGTAAAACTCCTTTGTGCATAGCTATGTATGAACAGCAAGTTCAGTAGGAAAAATAAAGCTATCTTCATACACAAAGGTTTATCCATATAAATTTACTTAATTTTTAGATTCAATTAAATTAACATCCGCTTAATACAGAACATTTAATAGAAAATTAAGTTTCAGATTAAAACCTTAATAAAATGATAAGCTATAACCTAAAATCAAAAAAAGGAATGACCAAAATGTCCATTCCTTTAAAACAAAATATTTTTAATTTTTAAACTGCGCTCAATACCCCTCGGAAAAAACCTACAGATTCAGCGATTCCAGCTAATGGATCTTTCATATCTTTTTCAAATTCAATACTGCATACGCCAGGATATTTTATTTTCAATAATTCTTTTACAAATGCAGGGATATCGATCACTCCTCTTCCTAATTCGCATGTTGATCCTTTCGCATCTGCTGCCGTTACATTTTTCAAGTGGATATCAAATATTCTAGATTTATATCTTCCCAAATCTTTTATTGGATCTTGACCATCCCGCATATTATGCCCCATGTCAAAGCACATACCCAAATTTTTATCCAAATCTTTTATTTGATTCCAGATTACCGTAGCATTTGGATAAATTTTATCCTCAGGACCATGATTATGGATTCCGTATTTAATATTATATTCTTTAGCTTTTTGAGCAACATATGGTAAATCTTTGATTTCGGGTATTCCAATCATCAGATCTACACCTACTCTTTTGCAATAATCAAAAGCTCTGTCAATCTCAGCCTTAGTCTTCATATACAATGGACCTACAGCATATCCTTTAACATTAGAATCCGCCAATTTCTGATGAAATGCTGCAATTTGTTCCGCAGTACTATCTAATGGTAAATGAAAATCCTTGATGCATAAGTATCTTACATCCATTCTTTTCATCATGGCTAAAGACTGCTCCAAATTAAAATTTACAAAGCTATAACCAGCAATTCCCAATTTAATGGCATTTTGATCCGCCATCTTTTCAACTGATTCGGAAGCGCTCGAAGTCATCCAACTTGGGCTTGTCAAAACTGCTGCAGCACCCAAAGCACTACGTTGTAAAAAACTCCTTCTACTGTTTTTAGTATTACTCATTGAAATAGGTTTATGTTGTATATAATATTAAAAATAAGGAATTTCAATCTAAAAGGCAATAGAGAGTAAGATGCGAAATGTAAAAAAAAGAACCCCTGATTAAATTTAATCAGGGGTTCTTTTTTTATGGTATAGAATACTATAAAGCGTCAATTGCAGCATTTAATGTTGCTGAAGGGCGCATAGCTTTGCTAGCCAATTCATCATTAGGGAAATAATATCCACCGATTTCTTGTGCTTTACCTTGAGCAGCGATTAATTCTTCATTGATCTTAGCTTCTTGTTCTGTCAATGCTTTTGCAAGGTCAGCAAATTTAGCCGCCAATTCTGCATCCTTTGTTTGATTTGCCAACGCTTCAGCCCAGTAAGTTGCTAGGTAGAAATGAGAACCACGGTTGTCAATTTGTCCAACTTTACGAGCTGGAGATTTATCATTTGCCAAGAATTTAGCATTTGCCTCATCTAAAGCATCAGCTAATACTTGAGCTTTCTCGTTGTTTTGAGTTTGTGCTAAATGTTCCAAAGAAGCTTGCAATGCCAAGAATTCACCTAAAGAATCCCAACGCAAATAACCTTCTTCCAAAAATTGCTCAACGTGCTTAGGAGCTGAACCTCCAGCACCAGTCTCAAATAAACCACCGCCATTCATCAATGGAACAATAGACAACATCTTTGCAGATGTACCTAATTCCAAGATCGGGAACAAGTCAGTTAAATAGTCACGCAAAACGTTTCCAGTTACCGAAATCGTATCTTCACCTTTACGGATTCTATCGATCGAGAATTTTGTTGCTTCTATTGGAGAAAGGATACGGATATCTAAACCTGTTGTATCGTGGTCAGCTAAATATTTGTTTACTTTTTTGATGATTTCTCTATCATGAGCACGGTTTTCATCTAACCAGAAAACTGCAGGAGTAGAAGATAAACGAGCACGATTAACAGCTAATTTAACCCAATCCTGAATTGGAGCATCCTTAGTTTGACACATACGGAAGATATCACCTTCTTCAACTTTCTGTTCCATCAATGTTTTTCCATTGTTATCAACCACACGGATTACACCGTTTTCTGTCGCTTGGAAAGTTTTATCATGCGAACCGTATTCTTCAGCTTTCTGAGCCATTAAACCAACATTTGGAACTGAACCCATGGTTTTAGGATCATAAGCACCATTTACTTTACAGTCTTCAATTACTGCTTCGTAAATTCCAGCATATGATCTATCAGGAATAATTGCTAAAGTATCTTGTTCAGCACCGTTTTTGTCCCACATTTTTCCACCAATACGAATCATTGCTGGCATAGATGCATCAACGATAACATCTGAAGGAACATGTAGGTTTGTGATTCCTTTATCAGAATTCACCATTGCCAAATCTGGACCATTCGCAATTGCAGCGTCGATTGCTGCTTTTACTTCAGCTTCTTGTGGAGTTCCGGCAATCTTAGCATACACCTCACCTAAACCATTGTTTTTATTGATGCCCAATTCTTTGAATAATTCGCCATATTTAGCGAATACATCTTTAAAATAAACCTCAACGATAGCTCCGAAGATAATTGGGTCAGAAACTTTCATCATAGTCGCTTTCAAGTGAGCTGATAATAATACACCAGCTTCTTTAGCTTCTTGAATTGCTTGAGCAACAAATTCTTTCAATTTAGCAACGTGCATAACTGAAGAATCGATTACTTCACCCGCTTTAAGGTTTCCTAATCCTTTTAATTCTTTTGTTTCACCACTTGATCCAACAAACTCAATTTTAAATTGGCTGTCTTGGTCAAGAGTTAATGATTGTTCAGAACCGTAGAAGTCACCTTCTTTCATTGAAGTAACTTTTGTTTTGCTGTCATTAGCCCAAGTTCCCATTCTATGAGGATTTGCTTTCGCATAATTTTTCACAGCTTTTGGGGCACGGCGGTCAGAGTTACCTTCGCGTAAAACTGGGTTTACAGCAGATCCTAAAACTTTAGCATACGCAGCTTTAATTTTCTCTTCTTCTGCATTTGCAGGTGAATCTGGATAATTAGGAATATTATATCCTGCTTTTTGCAATTCAGCAATAGCAGCTTTTAATTGTGGGATAGAAGCAGAAATGTTAGGCAATTTAATAATATTAGCATCTGGAGTAGTTGCCAATTGACCTAATTCTGCTAAAGTATCAGCAGTTTTTTGTTCTGCTGATAAATATTCGTTTAGATTAGCTAGGATACGTCCTGCTAAAGAAATATCTCTTAATTCTACTTCAATATTAGCAGTTTTTGCAAATGATTGAACGATAGGTAGAAATGAATACGTTGCCAATAAAGGCGCTTCATCTGTTTTTGTGTAAATGATTTTAGATGACATAATTTTCTATTGAAATGATATTATTTTGCAATTATTAGTGAAAATTAAAAAGCGTAATGAGCTCTTTTTTTAAATTCGCCTAAAGATAATAAAATCAATTTTAAATAGCCATAAAAGCCAAAATAATGATGGAATATCAAAAATCTTTGACTTTTCTCAATAGAATAACCTGAAAATTTAGACAATCATTAACCTTCGTCACCCTCCTCACCCCAAATTTCTTTAGGGTTATAAACGTCTACCAAACCTTCTTTATCTTCAAATGAAGATTCCTTGATCGCTTTTGCCAATTCCATTGTACTGATAGGTTTATAGGTTTTAAATAATCCATAGGAATTCAAGAATTTAAGTGCTTTTACAGCAATTCTTTCACCACGCCTATCCGTATTAGGTCGGTCAATCGGTCCTGGGCGGACGATAACTAATTTTGGAAAATTTAAGGCTTTAACCGCTTCTTCGAGCAATCCTTTCATTTTGGTGTAATGAAAGCGTGAGGTCACGCTTGCTTGAGCTGAAGACAATAAAACAAAAGTTGAAATCCTGTTTAATTTACAAAGGGCAGCAAATTTCAATTGATAATCGTAATCTACTACCCATTGTGCTTCTTTACTTCCAGCAGCTTTTAAAGTAGTACCCAAAGTCGAGAATGCTGTATCGCCATCGATAAACACTCGATAATCTTCCAAGCGATCAAAATCAACGACCACTTCCTTAAGTTTCGGTTCTGATGGAAAAAACGGCCTTCTTACCAAGACTGTTACTGATTCCACTCGACGATCCTCTAATAATTGAAGGACTAATTCTCTTCCTGTTGCTCCGGTACCCCCTATAACTACTGCTTTCATATTGTTTTTTGATGTTTTTGTTTTAATAAATAAATCTTCCTTTACTATTAAAAAAGAACATCGCGAATATTGACATCACGATCAAATTGTGCTTTTGCAAATGGGCATAAAGATAATATCTTCAGATTATTATCCCTAGCAAACTCAACTGCCTTTTCAAGTAGAACAGAACCAATCCCTTTCCCTTTTTCTTCAGGATCAACCTCCGTATGATCGATTATAATCTTACCAGGACCAGCCTTTGAATATGTCATTTCGCCAATTCTCTTTCCATCTTCTTCAGCAAAAAATGCTCCCTTATTGTCTGATTGTTCGTGTTTCACTAACATAATTATCCTTATTTTAATTTATATTCTTCTATTATTTTGTCTTCTATATCTGACTTCAGTGGCACAACTTGATCTACCAAATCATTTGGAATGGTCATCGACAAAACATAATGTTTGATCAACCATTTACCATTTTCCTTAACCAATACCCCTGAACCCCTACAGATTTTCATCTGTGTATTTAACAACTCATCTATCCATGCTGTTTTGCCATCTTCAGAAAAATCTACATTTCTTTCCAAACTTGTAAAATTCCACGCCTTTCCTTTATCGAAATGTGGCTTCGCATAGTCCATAAATTCTTGCTTATTCCAACGCTCGGTAGCATCTGTACCAATGAAAATCGAGGATTCACCCATTAAATCGAAGTATTCCTTGAAATTCGCCTCCCCAGCGGCCTTATGCCATTGATCCATAACCTGGTTTACAGCATCTCTATCTGCCTGACCAAATGCAACTTGAATAAATAGCACACTGAAAAATATAATATTTAATAGTTTCATAATTGTGGATTTTAGGTTTAAAGATAGTGAAAATAGATGTGAGATGTGAGATATTACGACTGAGATATGAGATGTGGGATATTACGGTTTAGATATGAGATGTGGGATATTACGATTGAGATATGAGATGTGAGATATTACGGGTGAGATTTGAAATGTAAAATCAGATCTTAAATAATAATTTATTCATTCTTTCAACCCTTCTTTCCAATATCTCAATTCTCACATCTCATATCTCATATCTAATCCTACCTATCCCTAAAATGCTTCATATTCTTAGTAACATTGACGGTTGTCCATTCAATGTGTTTTGAATAAGGCTCGGAGCGGATAGGGCAATTTTCGACAGTGCAGTAGTGGCAACACTCAGGCATGCATGGGTCTGCATGGATAAAGAATTCTGTTTTGGAATGAAGATTTTCGTTCAATACTTGGTCAAAATCAGAAATGCAGTCGTGGACTTTATTAAGGTCGTAATAGTTTGGTAAGGTTAGGTGGCAGTCGATATGTAACTCTTGTCCATATCGTTGAACTCTTAGATTATGGACATCAATCCAAACTGGTTTTCTATTAGCATTTAGAATAGTTACCACTTCTTCGATAACCTCAGTATCAGACTCGTCCATTAACCCCGAAATGGATTTACGGAGTAATTTATAGCCATTAAAAAGAATAAATGTTCCTAAAACAAACGATAAGGCCAAGTCGATCCAAGCTAATCCTGTCAATTTCATGATCAAGAGACCTGCAATCAAACCAATTGAACTATATGCATCTACTTGTAAATGCTTGCCATCAGCCTCAATAGTTAAGGACCTTAGAGCTTTACCTCTCTTCATTAAATAAAATCCAACAGCGAAATTGATGAAAGAGGTCGCAAGTATGAGATACATACCCTCTTCAACATTCGTGATAGGCTGAGGAGAAAATACACTGTAAATAGATTTGATAAGGATAATACTACCTGCAATAAATATCATTCCGCCTTCTACGAATACGGAGAAAAACTCTACTTTTCCATGTCCATACGGGTGATTTTCATCTTTTGGCTGTGCAGCTAGGTAGATACTATAATATGCAAATCCTGATGCCACAATATTAACAATACTTTCTGCAGCATCCGAAAAGATAGCATTGGACTCCGTAATAAAATAGGCAATAAACTTGATTAGCATCAAAACGATACCTGTAATCAAGGATAATAAAACCAATCTCATTTGCCTATTCATAGCACTTGTTTTTTTGAATCGCAAAAATAATTAATTCAAGTATAGGATGTATTACTTTTTTGTTAATCAATTCTCATCTTTTTGCTTACCCAATCTTTGCGCAATAATGGTAACCACAAAAATCTGAAAAGCATGATAAATCATCAATGGCAATATAAATAACCCCATTTTTGGATTGTTGGCAAAAAGGAATTTTGAAAATACACTGCCATGTGTCAATGATTTTTTAGAACCGCAGAATAACGCTGAAATCCGATCTTCTCGATTGAATTTTAATACATAACGAACTAGTATTAAAATTATTAGATAAACCGTAAAAAACAGAGCAATCACCCCCACGAACAAGCTCAATAAATAAGTAGTTCCGATGGTATTGAATATATCATTCATAAATGATTCTGAAAAACTACCATATACAATCAATAACACCACTCCTTTGTCAAAGTTTGAAAGAGCTTTTGAGTATTTATGAGCCCATTTGCCCCAATACGGTTGAATTATCAATCCAAAAATAACTGGGAGTATTACTTCAAATAAAAGTCCTAAATACAACTCAGCAAACACATTAACTTCTTCAACTTCGAGAAAGAAATGCATCAATAAAGGCGTTACCGCTACTCCTATCAATCCAGAAATCGAAGCATTAAAGATAGCCGCAGGGACATTTCCTTTAGCTATCGATACCATGACCACTGAGGAAGTAACTGTTGAAGGCAAGGCAGCCAGAAAATAAAAGGAGAGCCAAAATTGCTCTTGTGTTTCAGTATGTACAAATGGCCTGAACAATAAAACTAACAATGGAAATAGGGCAAAAGTAAAAAGTTGAACTGACAAATGAAGTTTCCAGTTCTTCATACCATGTTTAATCTCATTAAAACTCAGCTTGAGCCCATAGAAGAAAAATACTAAAGCAACGCCTACACTTGTAATGATTTCTAAAAACCGACCATCCATATATGCTGCAATATCTGGGAAGATATAGGCTAGGATGATCATAAAGATTAGAGCAATTATAAAACCATCAAATTTTAACTTCATTTATTAACCGATTTTCATACAAAGCTATCATAAATTTAACAAACCGCTATTTAGAGCGATATATTTAGAAAGTATCATTCTAAGAGATATTTTGTTACATTTTTCTCATCAATAATAAATAGTATATAATATATTTGTAATATCATGAGTCAAACATCCATACTATCCGATAGAATCAATAATCTATCCGAATCAGCAACTTTAAAAATGACCAAATTAGGTCGTGAACTTGCGGCCAAAGGCATTAATGTTATTAGTTTAAGTGTAGGAGAACCCGATTTCAATACGCCTGAGCATGTAAAAGATGCTGCTAAGAAGGCTTTGGATGAAAACTGGACACGCTACTCTCCTGTTTCTGGTTATCCTGAACTTCGCCAAGCAATCGTAAATAAATTAAAGAATGAAAATGGCTTAGATTACGACATCTCAAATATTGTCGTTTCAACAGGTGCCAAACAATCTCTTTCAAATGTATTGTTAACCTTGGTGAATCCAGGCGATGAAGTAATCATCCCTACGCCATATTGGGTTTCTTATTCAGAAATGGTCGTCCTAGCAGAAGGAAAGTCTGTATTTATTGACACCACTATCGAATCTGATTTCAAAATCACTCCTGAACAATTGGAAGCTGCTATCACACCGAAGTCTAAGGTTTTCATGTTCTCTTCACCTTGTAACCCTACAGGTTCTGTTTATTCAAAGGAGGAATTAGAAGGTCTTGTTAAAGTTTTCGAAAAGCACCCTGAAATCTATATTATCTCAGATGAGATTTATGAACATATTAACTTCGTTGATAAACACGAATCGATAGCGCAGTTCCCTTCTATTAAGGACCGCGTTATTATCATCAACGGTTTTTCAAAAGCATTTGCAATGACTGGCTGGCGTTTAGGATATATCGCTGCTAATAAAGAAATCGCTGCTGCAAATGAAAAAATGCAAGGACAGACTACTTCAGGTACTTGTTCTATTTCACAAAGAGCAGGTATTGCAGCCTATGAACAAGGTTTAGAAAGTGTTTTGGAGATGAAAGAAGCATTTGAACGCCGTCGCCAATTGGTTTATGATCTTTTGAACGATATCCCCGGAGTAAAAACTAACCTTCCTGATGGAGCTTTCTATTTCTTCCCAGAAATCAGTTCATTCTTCGGCAAAAAAGATCCAGAAGGTAATGTAATCAATAACTCTGCTGATCTTGCACTATACTTATTAAACTACGGACACGTAGCAACAGTAGGTGGAGATTCTTTCGGAAACAACAATTATATCCGTCTTTCATACGCTGCTTCCGACGAAAACTTAAAAGAAGCCCTAAGAAGAATCAAAGAAGCATTAGGGAAGTTGGCGTAAGGTGGATATGAGATGTGAGATATGGGATTTGAGATATTAAACTTGAAATCATTTCATAATCAAGGTAGATATCAGATTTGAGATTTGAGATATGGGACATTCAACTTGAAAATAATCCTTATAATTAAGGCAGATATGAAATGTGAGATGTGGGATTTGAGATATTAAACTTAACAATCCTGCTTAAATTTGAGATATTTAATCAGATCATTATCCATTTAAATAAAATAACAAAGGCCAATAAAAGATTTTTTGGCCTTTGTTATTTTATTTATTCTTTCAATTATTCTTTCTAATATCTCACATCTCAAATCTAATATCACATATCTAGTTTAAAGCCCCAACAACCAAAAATAAATCAAGTTTGAAACTAAATATCCTATTACCAACCCTATGGTCACGGAGACCATAATCCTAGCCCAAAGAGGCATCCTACCAATGAAATTCAATATTAATTTTATTAATTCTAGTGAGCGGCAAAGATGGGGATTTATATATATTTAGGCTAATAAAGAGATGTATAGCGCAGGTTTTGTAGTTTTACAGCTACATTGATTTTTACAATTGCTTGATTACCAAAAATCGAGATAAAAAATAATAGTGTATTTATAGTAAAATTCGGGAGAAAATTCTATCTTTGCAATCCGTTAACATACTTACGGCAAAAAATTAATAAACATAATTTATTTACACAATGCAACAGTACGAATCTGTAATCATTCTTACCCCGTTGCTTTCAGAAGATGCTGCGAAAGAAACAATCGCAAAATTCAAAGACATCTTGACAGAAGGCGGAGCCGAAATTATCGCAGAAGATAATTGGGGTTTGAGAAAATTAGCGTATCCGATCCAGAAAAAAACAACTGGGTTCTATCACTTAACTGAATTCAAGGCTCCAGGTG
Source organism: Sphingobacterium sp. 1.A.5 (assembly GCF_002734235.1). Taxonomy (NCBI): domain Bacteria; kingdom Pseudomonadati; phylum Bacteroidota; class Sphingobacteriia; order Sphingobacteriales; family Sphingobacteriaceae; genus Sphingobacterium; species Sphingobacterium sp. 1.A.5. Next base: position 9,333 of record NZ_PEBA01000004.1, on the reverse strand, counting down.
AATTAATCAAAAAATTAGAGGTTGAATACAAACGTGATGAGCGCGTGATGCGTTTCTTAACAATCTCTCTTGACAAGCACGCAGTTGCTTACAACGAGAAAAAACGTAGCGGTGCATTCAACAAAAAGGCAGAAACTAAAACTGAGGAGGTAGCAAACTAATGGCAAACGAAAACATCCAATACGTGACTGCTCCTAAAGTAGAGGACAACCGTAAAAAATACTGTCGCTTCAAAAAGAACGGTATTAAGTACATCGACTACAAAGACGCTAACTTCTTATTGAAGTTTGTAAATGATCAAGGTAAAATCTTACCTCGTCGATTAACTGGAACATCATTGAAATTTCAACGTAAAGTTGCTCAAGCCGTGAAACGTTCTCGTATCATCGGATTAATGCCTTACGTAACTGATTCATTAAAATAAGGAGGATACGATAATGGAAGTTATATTAAAACAAGATGTTAAACACCTTGGTGAGAAAGACGATATCGTAGTAGTAAAACCAGGTTTCGGCCGTAACTACTTAATTCCTCAAGGATTTGCAATTATGGCTACGCCATCTGCAAAGAAAGTATTGGCTGAGAATATCAAACAAGCTCAGTTCAAACAAGACAAAATCAAGAAAGATGCTACTGAATTAGCAGCTAAATTAGAATCAGTAAAATTATCTATTGGTGCTAAAGCTGGTGAATCTGGCAAGATCTTCGGAAAAGTTAACAGCATTCAAATCGCTGAAGCTCTTAAAGCTCAAGGTTATGATGTTGACCGCCGTCGTATCACTTTCGAAACTGAACCTAAGCAATTAGGTGAGTACGTAGCTAACTTGAACTTACACAAGGAAGTTAAAGTACAAATCCCTTTCGAAGTTGTTGCTGAATAAGCAGTCTACGATAAAATTAAAAAAGGCCGGATTCATATTGAATCTGGCCTTTTTTAATTTTATCGGGATTTGAGATGTGAGATATAAGATTTGCGATATTAAACACCCCTAACTGCCCCGAATGAACTATAATAGTTTCATCCCGATGGAATTGTGCCATTATCTAAAATAATATTTACGCCATGCCGCCCCATTCGGGTAGAACTATAATAGGAATGAATGTATCATGTCTTTCAACCAATTTAAATCTGAAAAACGGTTCTTTCACCCTTTCTATCTCAAATCTCACATCCCATATCTCATATCTCACATCCCATATCTCATATCTCCCTACGGATATACAACGTCATATCTATGTCCGGGATGATTATGTCTTCCTTTAGCTTTATTTCCTTTGTATTTTTTCTTTTGTTGGCCAGGTGCATAGTGCTTTGCGGATTTGCCACCATATCTTTTCTTTGCTTGTCCTGGAGGCATTCCATGTGGATGATGTCTATGGCTGTAACATGATGCTACACTAAACGCCATGATAGCTATTAATATTAATCCAAATAATCGTTTCATAAGTAATATTTAATTGTTCTACCTCTTTGACCAAATACTAAGCCAAACGTTTAAAAAAACGATTACAAATTAAATTAAATGTTAAAACGCATATAAGACACAAGATGAAGAGAGAGGATAATTGAGATTCGAGAAATTTAAGACACAAGAAATGGTCTTGTGTCTTATGTCTAATGTCTAATGTCTATTTAACCAGCATCTGATAAAAACTATTCAAATCTGGATTCTCCAATACAAACTCCCCTTTCAACCCCATTTCATTATCACTGATTGCTTTGCCATAAATAGTCCCAAGGACTACCCTATCATAATTCGGTAACCACCCAAGATATTTGGCAGCTGAAGAATTTTTACTGTATACCAATGACAAAACATTTTGTGATGGGATCAAGTTAAATGTTTCAATGGAAGTATTATTTGTTGTTAAATAAATCCTTCCATCGGAATAGTTTTTAGAGAATTTATAAAACATTTTCTCTGGCAGATATCCCAATAGATGTGGCGATGCCATCACATTGAAAGTTAGATCGGGAACCTCAATCTGCTGAATTTCCTTTTTCTCTATCATTTCAAAATTATCATCATAATCATAAGTGATGACTGTATCAGATTCCATTACTTGGTTATCCTTTAATTGAATGGAGGCAAAATTCCCTACATATTTGTATACACTATCGATTGGTAATTTTAATTTTTCTAATTCCTGTTCTTTATCTTTTAATATCAAGGATAGATCAGAGTTAAATGCTAGACTTAGAACATTGTTATCAGAATGATCCAAACCCTTTGGATTCGAAGGGAATTTGAACAAGGCTGATTTATAATATCCATTAAGAGCAAACTTTCCATTCATAAAATCCAATTTTGCCCAGTTCTTTTTATTGTCTACATAACTTATCCTTGCATTATTTATCTGGGCTATTCCATTTCCAAAGCTGTTGGCAAGCTGCCAATCCTTCTGGTCTGATTTCAAAAGCGAAGTCATTTCATCCAAATTAGCTTTGGGACCAACCGAGAGAATCATACTATTTCCTCCCAACAATACTTTGAAATGTCTCTTGGAATACAGCCCTGCATTGCCAGATTCAATAGCAGAAGAATCAGCAACCAATTCTAAATCGTTGGTTAAAAACTTCTGAACTTTATCTTTATTATTTACCCCAATAACTGCATAAAATGTACTTGAAGTATCACTTAAACTAAAAAGATATAACTTAGCTGGTATTTCTGCACCTATATTCCAAATTTTTGTTCTTTTAAGGGTATCAGTACTATCTTTTTTTGTGGTATAATATTCCGAATAATTGGAGAGTGAATTCTTAAAAATATCAGTGATCAATCCATCAACATCTATTTTAATAACTGAATAAACATCTTTGGGAATATGAATTTTATCTGCTTTTGATGCTCTAAAATATTTAAAAGCAAAAAGACTTATAGCCAATACAGCTATAAGTCCTATTATAAATATGAATATTTTTTTAATCCAACCCATAGGTTAATCCTTTAATGACTTACTAATATTATCAAAGGTATTAATTAAATAATCAACGGCATTCTTTCCATCATTAGGAAATTCAACACCGGCCTCCCAAAGAAACTTATCCCCTTTCATACCATTACTGATCATGTAAAGATCACCATATTGGCTCAAATTCTTTATCTCAGCATCCATAGAGCGGTGAACCGGCAGATCTAGGTCATCTATCATATCTGGTATTTTCTTGGTATTGAATACCATGGCAAATTTATTCTTCTTCAAAATGGAAGCATATTTACTTTTTGTGGATTTATCTGAATTAGATTTTATCTGTTTTAATTGTTCCATATTATTTCCCAAGAATACAATGCCCTTATCAATCATGATGTATGGAGCGATTTCATCAATTTTTGCTGATTTTACTTCATAAATACCATCATGTTCCATTATATTATCTTCAGTAATCAAAATAGCTAGAATCTTTTCGAATACCCTAGTGTCATCCGATGAGAACATCCATAAGTAATCTGGAATCTTCTCCATCTTTGTTTTTTCAATTTCTGTATAGTTGTAATCCTCATCATATTCATAGTCGATGTATTTGACCTCTTTTTGAGAAACTCCATTTAAGACAAAAAGGTTATCTCCTTTGAATACTTTGGCAACAGCTTTCTCATCTACAACTATATCAAATGCAGTGGTAAATAAGTCAATAATTTGACCTACTTTTCCGTCCATTCCACCATAAACTCTTTTTACGATAGCAGGCATATGTTTGATATATGCTTCAGAATTTACATTGAAAGATAAAAAGCCCAGAGCATCATCGTTTACAAAGCTCAAAAATTTTGGATTAATCTTCTTTTGGTATATCTCTTTATAGTATTTAGCCATCTCCTTGTCAAAGGTGACATCTCCCAACCATTTCATTTTATTTCCATCAACCAACAAGGTGCTATTGATATGTTCGTAACCATAGTCAAATGAAGGCCTTCCCATATATCCATATAAGATATCAGTAGGATAATAATATTCAAACAAATTAGATAATTTCCCCATTTCAAAATGCATGAGTTCATTTTCCTTCATTGTTGCCATTTTCTTGGACTTATAAGAGCCTAATTCTCCAGCCAAGAGCCTAGCCATTTCAGCATCAAGTTGTTGATGGACAAACAAATCCTGAATAGAATCATTATGAGCCGTTACTCTACTATACTCGGTATAATAATCATCCTGATATTCATCTCTTGCCAAAACAGAATCTACCGATTCAAAATCATCAGGTAAAGCTGGCGGAGGCGGAATTGTGACAATTTCTGCTTCTTCAATTGCAGCTTCAGCTGCTTTCTCTACCGCTGTTTCAATTTCCTCAACAGATTCATTCCCTGGATCTGCCAATACGATAGTATCTACTGTATTTTCCTCATCAAAGTCATAGGCTTCCCAATCTAATGTATCCGGAACGGCAGCAGCATCCTCAGCATAATCGTATTCTGGTTTCTCAAGCATTCCATATTTCTGTCTTATATCTTCTCGAGAGAAATAATTTTCCATGGCTACTCCACCCAGGATATACAGAGTTTGTTGATCCCAAGAAATCCTAAGCGTTCTATCATCTGTTTCGATCGAGCTTAACCCATTTATCACTTTAATTTCAGATTCCTCAGGTAAAATAGATTCAAACTGCGCCTTATCTTTCAATGGAATAAGTGCACCGAAAAATTGCAAACTATCATTTACATTAAAATGAATGTAAGATTTGGCATTCAGGTCGATTCCAAACTCTTCAATATTCTCAGATTGAAATGATCCATTATCATCCATTATCTTTTCAAAAACTCCAGCTCTTTTGAATATTCCATTGAGCTGTTCCATATTTGCATGTTTGAAAAATCCTTTCCCATTCAAAGCAATTACAAATTTCGACTCTTCAGGAACTTTATGAAGTAAATCCTGAGAAAATAGATTCCCACTTATACTAACTGCCAGTACAGTGATGGCAAGTTTCAAGTTATTCATATATGATAGATTAATTTTATATATTATTTAATAACAATGGTATTAGCTAAGTTAGCTTTACCGTTAATTAATGTCGGTATAGGAACTTTTATCATGACGGCCTGTTTATTTGTAGATACTTTCCCCGATGCATTTGATTGCTTTAAAACAGCTTGTTGAAATCGATAAATGCTGGTATAAAATGCTTGGTCAAATGACTTCTGATTTTCAGGTTTAAGTTTATCAAATTCTTTTTTAGCTTCCGGATTGTGCTTATAACTACGCACAAAAGTCTTGTTACTTGAATTATAACTATAACTAGAATAGGTATTCAAGTTGGATTTAAAATGTTTAGCTAAAGTCGCAGTGTAAGCATTCAAAGCATTAACATCTTGGAAATCACAGGAAATACTGGCTATATAATTTGTAAAATCCAGTTTGTATTTAACATTACTTATTCCCTTTGTATTTTTCAGTAATTGAACGAGCGTAGTTACCTGCTTTCTGATCTCAGCTTGGTTAGGGATTTTAAAACCATCAATCTTATCCAATTTCATCAACGATGAAACTTTAGTACGGCTTTTACTCATGTTCAATGTCCCGACTATTGCCCCACTACCATCACTCTTCATATTGATCTCTTCCACAATGTCAAAACATGAACTAAGGAACACTGAAATAAATATTCCGATAAATAATAAATATACTTTTTTAATCATTTTCAATATGTTAACATGATCTGTAAAGGCTCAATTTCAGTTGATGAAGTTAAGCACAAAATTCAATTCAAACCTCACTGTTTTCAGTGATTTTTAAACATAAGCAAATATCTATTCAAAAATCAAAATAGATATGCCAAAATTATATAATATAACAAGCAAAACCACCATTCCAACCCTCAAATGAATCTTATTTGCCCCTATCAACAAAAAAGGTCCGCAATCCTGCGAACCAATTTTCTAAAACTTTAAAACAATTACAAAGTCTTATGTCTTATGTCTTATGTCTTATGTCTTATGTCAAATGTTACCCGTCTATGCTCCCTTTCCCCTATCTCACATCTCACATCTCATATCTCATATCCGACTAGTAATCATACTTCTCAACCGACTTAATCTGGTTGTTTCCTTCAGTAAATACCAAAGTAGGTTGGTATGTTTCAGCTTCTTCAGGAGTTAAGTTTACAAAAGAAAGGATGTGAACGGTATCTCCTACTTTTGCGTGCAATGCAGCTCCACCATTCATACACACTTCACCACTTCCACGTTTTCCTGGCAATACATAAGTCATGATACGACTTCCGCTAACCGCATTATTAATATAAACCTGTTCATATTTCACAATACCTGCAGCATCCAACAAATCAGCGTCAATAGTAATTGACCCATTGTATTCTACATTCGCTTCTGTCACTTTAACCGTATGAATCTTGGCTTTTAAAATTTTTAATTCCATTTTGTATTTTATTTTTTTAGATAGATTGTTTTAAATTTAAATTATTTATTTCTAGAGTTTTAAATATTATTTCTTGATCATTTTGTTTAACAACATGTCTTTTGTGGTGGATGTGGTAACTAAATTTAGCATTGGAATAATTGCTGATTTTATCTTCCGTATTTGCCAATACAGTGTAGTCCACTTCCCCCTTATGGTTAAATCGCGTAATTTCAACTTCGTTTGCTAAATTACCAAGATAGAACCAACAGCCCTCTCCCAATCCACCTAACCATTGCGCCTCATTAGGCAGGTGTACCGGGCGTTCAGGCTCTTCCATAAATCCTAAAACCAAATCATCTGGAAGATCCAATGATTTTGATCGAATAAAGTTGGGATGTAAGAGTTCTATTTGAAATTTCAGAGAATCCCAGCGTCCCATATTCCAGGTTTCCAACTTAGAATCTTTAAAACAATATAACTCATCATGCTCAATTGCATTGACCACATTACTTGTTGGGCTAGCCTTTAAACATTCAGGATATAGAATTTTATTGATCCTTGGATCTTTTTTATCTAGAGAATTGACCAAAATCTGGGCCACATATCTTGAACAGCTATTATTATTGGGAGCTAAGGCTCCATACAAAATGGGACCTTTATCCACCAGGCTTTCAGCAAAAGCCACTCCTTTTTGGAATGAAATATCTTTAGAGATGGAGCACAATAACCTTCCGCCACCATGCGTAGCAGATTCTTTAGCTTCTAATTCCAATAAAATCTCTTCGAAATTCATCAATTCTCCAGAATCTGAGAATTCAGCGACTGTAGTCAATTCTAAACGCGGATCAAACTGACTTGATCGAGCTCTGCCAAATCCACGAGGAGTTATGTACCTTCCAAAGTCAAAGTATCTTAAATGTCCAGTTTTTCGTTCAATAAGGACAATTGCAGCATGACCAACCTTAAAATTAAGGTTTTTTACCACTCCTAATTTCTTTAATGCGGCCATCCATAGTTCATCTCCTCTTGCTGTCTGATCGGGCCAAGCAATGGGAATCGCTAAATCATTATATTGATGCATTATAGTCCTCACTTATCTCTTCTATCGATACTAAATCCTTATATAACTTATGAATATATCGATCACCATGGTCAGGAAAAAACAAAACCACCTGATCGTTTTCGGTTAAATCCATCTTTTCAATGTGTTTATCCAGAGCCGCTAGTACTGCTGCACTGGAATAACCAACCAAATTGCCGCTTATTTCCCTATATTTTTTAGAAATAGCAACTGTAGCATTTTTATCAATCTGAAAAATTTCATCCACGGCATTTTTGTCAAATGCTCCCGGGATAAAAGTTCTTCCTATACCTTCAATCGAATCAAACTTTGCCTCTTCATCAGGAATGGGAATATTTTGCATGTATAAACTATATACTGAATCTTTCGGTTCAATACCAAAAATCTTCACCTTCGGATTCTGTTCTTTCAAATAGCGACCTATTCCTGAAATCGAACCACCAGTACCTACTCCAACCAAAACATGGGTAACCTCACCGTTAGTTTGTGTCCAGATTTCCGGACCTGTAGTTTTATAATGTGCCTTGATGTTGTTAGAGTTGTAATATTGATTTGTAAAGTAAGTATTTTCTGTATTTGAGCTATAATTTTGTGCTAGGTACTGTGTAGAATTAAATACATGTAAACCATTGGAATTATCGCATTGTTGAATTTCTGCGCCATATGACTTTAAAAGATCAATTTTTTCGTCAGAACAACTTGCCGAAACAAAAATCTTAGCCTTATAACCGAGTTTTTTGGCAATTAATGCGATACTAATACCTGTATTTCCACTACTAGCTTCTACAAAAGTACCACCTTGTGCAATCTTATTATTTTTAATTGCATCCTCCACCATGAACCAAGCTGCCCTATCCTTGGAGGACTTGCCCGGATTATGAAACTCCTCTTTGATTAAAATATTAGTGTTATATCGCATGGACAAATATTCATCCCTGCGCAATGGTGTATTACCAATAAAATCTCTTACCAATTCTTCCCTTTTGTTTTTCTTTAGTTTACAAATCAAACGTCTAAATAGAGGTATTATTCTATATTAAAAACGTTCATAGCACCATTTAGTTTCCAAATTATCCTTATTTTTCATAGGATAAAATATCAAAATATAGGTAAATCAATATTATTTAGCATATATTGTTCCAATTATTAAATTATAGGAAATAATTTAAAACTTTACTAAATAATAAAATTGTTACTAAATATATTAAGGAAGAGGACTGGAAATTGAAATCCTCCCATAATTTTATAGTTTTGTCTAAAATATTGTATTATGAAACCAAAAACCATTATTATTGCCGTTGTATTAGCCTTTATAGCGATTGTACTTTTCAACAATAAAGAAGAAGCATCATTTTGGCTATTTGGTGAGATAAGAACTTCTAAACTAATAATCCTGGGAATATTTTTTGTTATTGGAGTCATTGTAGGCGGTATATTGTTCAGAAGAAAATCAAAACATCCCAAAGAATATGGCATCACGAATACTATTCAACCTTCGGATGAGGACAATGAATATTTAGGTAACAATGATGGGATGACTGATGAAGATAGAGAATATATTAGAAGAGATTAAAAAAGGATCAGCCTTTATCGGAGGGCACTGAAAAAGTCTCAACTTTTTAATGAGATTTAAAGAAATGACTGAGTACAGGATTTATCTTACTCGGTCATTTTTGTTCTAAGGATTTCTGAAAATTTGTTTTTTAATGGTTTTATTGAAGGTTTAATCGACCATGAGTGGCTATTTAGACTTTCAGAATCTCAAATCCATTGATTTTGAGGTAATATTCCTCCTTTTTAGATCAATTTCAGGATTCTTTTCAAGTTTACCGTGAAGATGGCCATTGCACCCTGCATTTCCATATTTTGGATGCCATAGGAATCTGCTCTTC
>NZ_PEBA01000003.1:0-161465 GCF_002734235.1 Sphingobacterium sp. 1.A.5 | reverse complement strand
GGTCAGATGAAAAGCAACAACAGGTTTACCCGGTTCACAATGAAAGGTCTGGAGAAGGTCGCTGTGGAATTCGGTTTGATGGCCATTGCCCATAACCTCAGAAAATGGGCAAAAAAGTGGAAAGACAAAGCTTTTATCGGTAAACCAGGTGGCAAAAACTCCCTGTTTGCGATAAATCAAGCCATCAACATGCTGAAAAGTACAAAACATCGACTTGCAGCCTAATATTGCTCATGAAATTATAATGGAGCTCCAGAAAGCTATAAAACAGAAGAAGGTGCCTTTTTAGACACCTTCTTTTGTTTTTCTAAACGTCTTATTTCGTAACCGACATAATCATGTCCGTTGAAACTTTTTGTCCTTCTACTTCCATATCCATTTTAATGGTTGCAGACTTTGTAAAGAATGTTACCGGATCGACGATGTAATTAGCGTTGAAATTTCCGATTTTGGCATCACCTTCGCCTTTCATTTCACCGATAGATTCAATTTGGTATCCTTCGTCTGTTTTTCCCACGAATTTGTTGTTCGCAACGGTTTTAATACCTTTTGCTTCAACTTCAGATGGCCATGTATCTCCAGGTTTCACTGCTTTTTCTGGGTACGATGCAGTCATTCCCATGTTGTCCAAAGCATTATCCATACCCTCAATACCTTCGCTGCTGATCAGTTTCCCTTTATCAGAAGTAACCATAATCATCTTCTTGCCCAGCATTTTTTCAAACTGTGCTCCTAACATTGCGCTAGTAGGATCATCAGAAGGAGTCTCCGAGTCATAGCTCATGGTCATCATCCCTGCATCCATATCAACTTTTACGGCATCCATTATACTTTCGAATGTATAATTTGTCCCTTCAAGTTTAGTCGGAGTGACAGTTGACTTAATAGCCATGTCCATGATCATACTTTGTTGGCCTTCAATGTCCATTTTCATGGTTACTGAAGATTTATAAGCTTCATTTAGGGGTAATTTCATTTTAAAGTCTACCTCCTGTGCCTTTATAGAAAGTGCTGCGGAAGACAGAAGGAATAGTACTAATAATTTTTTCATATTCTATGATTTATGTTAACTAAAAATACAAATTATTTGCACAAAAAAAACCTCAGTACATTTTTACTGAGGTTTTTATTAAAATATTTTAATTCTTACTTTTTCAAATAAGAAACTTCTTTCACGGCTTTAACCACTTTCGCAATGCTTGGTAAAGAAGCTTCTACCAAAGTAGGAGCATAACCAAGAGGAACGTCAGCAGATGTAACACGCACAATAGGTGCATCTAAATAATCAAATGCATTCTTTTGAACGTTGAAAGTAATCTCAGAAGATATTGAAGCCAAAGGCCAAGCTTCTTCAACGATTACTAAGCGGTTAGTTTTCTTAACAGACTCGATGATAGTAGGGAAATCGATAGGGCGTACCGAACGTAAATCGATCAACTCAACGCTTACACCTTCTTTTTCTAATTCTTCGATTGCAGGAAGTACCACACGAGGGATCATTTTACCAAATGAAACAACTGTTACCGCAGTACCTTCTTTAACGACATTAGCTTTTCCGATAGGAAGGTAGTATTCTTCTTCAGGAACTTCACCTTTGTCACCATACATTACCTCAGACTCCATGAAAATAACTGGATCTGGATCGATGATAGCAGATTTCAACAATCCTTTGGCATCGTAAGGGTTTGAAGGAACAACAACTTTCAATCCTGGCGTATTAGCGAACCAGTTTTCAAAGTTCTGAGAGTGTTGAGCACCTAATTGACCAGCATTACCTGTAGGACCTCTGAATACAATCGGACAAGAAAATTGACCACCACTCATTTGGCGGATTTTCGCTGCCGCATTGATAATTTGGTCAATCGCAACTAAAGAGAAGTTGAATGTCATGAATTCAATGATTGGTTTCAATCCGTTCATTGCTGCACCAACACCGATACCTGCAAATCCAAGCTCTGCGATTGGGGTGTCAATAACACGTTTTGCACCAAATTCATCAAGCATACCTTGACTTACTTTGTACGCACCATTATATTCAGCGACTTCCTCGCCCATTAAAAAGATTGTTTCGTCTTTGCGCATCTCTTCGTTCATTGCTTCGCGAAGCGCTTCTCTGAATTGTATTTCTCTCATCAGTATTACAGATAGTGAATTTTGTTTAGATAGGCAAAAATACTATTATTTATTGAATTTCCGCAGGAGGTTTGTACTATTTTCGATGTAAAAGGGTCTACACAATCGATTTACAAAGCAGGTTAGGAGCTCTGTAGCACAGTAACAAAGCTCTGTAACCATGTATTGATCTCTTTTAATGCCAATGGAATGTTCCAGTTCTCCGTGTTTCTACGCTCTACTAAGTTGGAAATAGTCCTCACTTGGATACAGGGAATCCTCAATTTGTTGGCCACATAAAAAAATGCCGCTCCTTCCATGCTCTCCAATAAGCCTAATCCATATTCATTTTTGATCTTTTTGATGCTATCTTCAGACCCATGAGCCTTATTTACCGTAATGCCATCGATGTATGGGATATCATAAAATTCTGCCGGAAGGGATAGCTGGGGTAATATTTCCACAAAAACCGAATTTCCAAAACCTAAGCTATCAATTGGGATAAAATCTTGATCATTCTCTGCTCCAAATTCATGTATACGGTCGGTTTTAATTCTATGAATTGATCCTAGATGATGATATGGATTAAAGGTACCTGCGATGCCAACGTTTATTAATAAATCATAAGAATTATTGGAGAGGTGTTGACCCATGGAAAAGGCGGTTGCCACCATGCCAACACCGGTGACCAAATAGTCTGTATTTGTTTCGATTAACGTGGGAATGGAAGCGGATATTTCAAGTTCTGTAGCAGCAACAACGAGAGTTTTCATATATGTACCTCAAAATACTAAATTACGTTAATTTACTTTATCTTTGTCATTATGATTTATATTACACGCCGCGAACGCTTTAATGCCGCCCACAAGCTCTATCGTGAAGATTGGTCAGCTGAGGAAAATGAGCGAATCTTTGGTAATTGCTCCAATCCAAATTGGCACGGTCATAACTATGACTTGTTTGTGACTGTTAAAGGTCATATCAATCCAGAAACGGGTTTCCTTATCGACTTGAAAGTAATGAAAGACATTATCATTAGAGAAGTAATCGATAAGCTAGACCATAAAAATGTGAACCTTGATGTGGATTTTATGAAAGATAAAATGGCCTCAACGGAAGTGATCGCCGTTGAAATCTTCAACATTTTGAAACCTTTGTTCGAAAAGGAAAATGTAATCCTACATGTGGTTAGACTTCATGAAACCGAAAACAATTATGTCGAATATTTCGGCGAATAATTCACCAATAACAAATTAGAATGAGCAAATTTCAACAATTTGAAGAAGAAGAACAGGACGGTTATTTGAAGATCGACCAATACAACGAGAAGAATGTTGAACGAATTGCAGAACATTATAAAGATATTCTACAAGCATTGGGAGAAGATCCAAACCGTGAGGGTTTGATTAAAACTCCTGAACGTGTTGCCAAAGCTTTACAATTCTTAACTCATGGATATGACGTTGACCCAGCGGCAGTTCTTCGTGGAGCAATGTTTGAAGAGGAATACAGCCAAATGGTAGTTGTCAAGGACATTGAAGTATATTCAATGTGTGAACACCACATGCTACCTTTCTTCGGTAAGGCACATATTGCTTATATCCCTAATGGGCATATAGTCGGTCTTAGCAAGATCCCTCGTGTTGTAGATATTTTCGCAAGAAGACTTCAGGTTCAAGAGCGCTTGACCAATGAAATTCGCGACTGTATTCAGGATACTCTAAAACCAGCGGGTGTTGCGGTTGTTATCGAATGTAAACACATGTGTATGGCAATGCGCGGAGTACAAAAACAAAACTCCGTAACAACGACTTCAGCATTTACAGGCGCCTTCCAAAACGACGTTACCCGTTCTGAATTTTTAAGATTAATAACAGCCTCTTTAGACTAGAGGTTTTGTATAATTTTTGAGGCCCATATTTTTCGAAAATATGGGCCATTTTTGTGGCATAAATTTCAAGATAGACTCTGATTACCAAAGTTTAAATTGGTCAGTTTTATGACGTAATTTAAATTAAAAGAAAAAATATTGGCTTTTTGCAGGACGCTTGAATCACCTTTAAACGCTGTTTTACCTTCTTCCTGTTACTTATTAAGATATTGATTTGCAACAGTTTATAAAAAATTCTTTGGTAAGTTTGATGGCTAATATTTATCTTTGCGCAGTATGTTTGAAGAGTCTAATCCACTAAACAGCTATCTGGAAGATACTACGGACCAAGAAAATCCGTTACTAAAAAAGGTCAATAGAGAGACCTATCTGAAGGAGACCATGCCGCACATGTTATCGGGGCATTACCAAGGAAGAGTACTGGCTATGTTGAGCAAGATGGTACATCCGAGGTTGGCTTTAGAGATTGGTACTTTTACAGGATATGCGACCCTGTGTTTAGCAGAAGGTTTGGAGGACAATGGAGCCTTGCATACCATTGATATCAACGAGGAACAGCAAGAACGAGTTCAGTCATATTTTGATGAATCTCCTTATGCTAGTCAAATCAAATATCATATTGGAGATGCGGCGGAAGTTATTCCAACCATAGAAGGGGAATTCGATTTGGTGTTTATAGATGCCGATAAGAAACGAAACCTTTACTACTTCAACACATTGATCGATCGAGTAAGACCAGGTGGTCTGATTTTAATTGACAATGTCTTGTGGAAAGGGAAGGTTTTCAATGAAAATCCTGACAAACAAACACAGCAAGTAATAGAATTAAATCAAACCTTGGCAGAGGATAAAAGAGTTGAAAAACTTATTCTGCCGATTAGAGATGGGCTTTTTGTGCTACGCAAAAAGTAGTGTTAAACTAAAACAAGTTTTATGCTAAATTATTGTAGAAAGATTTTAGTAGTATGTATACTTACTACTCTTTCAACTTTAGGGCTTCAAGCTCAAGATTATACGACCAGATCGTACATTGAGAAACATAGCCCAGCAGCTCAAACGCTAATGCGTGAAACAGGAGTTCCGGCTTCTGTAATCCTAGCAGTAGCAATTCATGAAAGTGCCTACGGCAACAGCAGAATTGCACGCTATTTGAATAATCACTTTGGAATCAAAGGGAAGAACAACAGCAAAAAAATCCGCTCCGCATACAAAGGATACGGTTCAGTTTTGGATTCTTACCGCGATTTTGTTGGTCTTTTGCAAAGAAGAAAAGCTACAAAGCCATTATTCAACAAACACGATTCTGAAGATTACAAAGGATGGGTTAAAGGAATAGCTAATTCTGGTTATTCTGAAACTGGAGATTGGTCGAGAAAGGTAATCTCTACAATCGACAGATATGACCTAGAAAAGTACGACGAAAAAACGAATCTTAACTAAGCTCATTTGTCAAGTAGATGAAGAAGTTTTTACTGGCCAGTTTAATATTGGCCTTATTTTTTGTTTCCTGTGGTTCAAAAAGATCTACAGTTCTCAAACACCCTAATGGTAGCCGAGGAGGCACCGTTAACAGCCCTAATTCATCTAGCAACAAAGGAACATCCACTAGTGGGCTGGCTTACATCGATCGATACAAGGGAATTGCCATTGAGGAAATGAACAAATATGGTATTCCTGCGAGTATTAAGTTAGCACAGGCCATTTTGGAATCGGGCAACGGAAACAGCTACCTAGCTACCCAAGCCAACAACCATTTTGGGATTAAATGTGGAGGATCGTGGAACGGCAAATCTGTCAATCGCCCTGATGACACAGCAAATGATTGTTTCCGAGTTTATTCCGATCCGGAGCAATCTTTCCGAGATCACTCTCAATTTCTTCTCCGCAAGCGTTACGAAGGCTTGTTTACCCTCAAAAAAGACGACTACAAAGGTTGGGCAAGAGGCTTAAAAGCTGCAGGCTATGCAACTAACCCTCGGTACCCAGACCTTCTTATCGACCTAATAGAGCGTTATAACCTCCAACAATATGACCAAGCAGAAGCTCCAGTGGAGGCAATCGCTAGGGTTGAAAAAGTAGAAGAGGTGATCGAAGAAAAAGAAGTTGTAGAGCCACCTGCTCCAGTTGAAGAAATCAAAAAGCCGGTAGCCATGCAAATCTATGAGGTGAAAGCAACTGATACCATGTACTCAATTGCTCGACAATATAATGTTACAGTAAATGACATCAAGTCTTGGAACGGCTTGTCAACGGATGCTGTAACGGTCGGACAGCTTCTTGTCGTATCAAAATAGTTACAAGAGACGTTAAAATTGTTAAATATTAGCAAGATATCCTTCTAAGACGTAGTTTTATAAGAGTGAAAATCCTTGTTTGTATTTTATTAATCTTTTGTTCGTTATCGCCGGTTCTGTTGTATGCACAACAAAGCTTGGAAGGTATCGTATATGATAAAGACACAAAGCGTAGGCTGGGGGAAGTCCAGGTTAGAAATCTAAATACTCAGAAATATATTTATAACGATGCTCGCGGAGAGTTTAAGACTGCAGTAAAAGCAGGTGATATCCTTGTTTTTAAAAAGACAGGTTATTTTTCTGATACCATAACCTATAACAATCAATCTGCCATCATCGTGAATCTGAAGGAAAATGTTTCGGCGATAGAAACCGTGACTGTAATAGGTCGAAAGAACCCTGACGATGTTTTAAATGAGATAAAACGAGATTATGGCAAGGCTTTTGAGTTATCACAACCCGGTGATATTTTCTCCGTGGGAATGACAGGGGCTGGATTAAATATCAATTCGCTATACAATATGGTCAGTAAGGAGGGTAAGAACGCCAGAAGGTTTACCCAATTTATTGGAAAGCTGCATGAAGAAAACATCATTGATTTTTACTTTACGCCGGAATTAGTGCGCAGTTTGGTGGGTTTGGAAGGTGAAGAACTAAAGGTATTTATGCAGTTATTTAGGCCTACATATGAGTTTGTCACGACATCTAACTATTACGAAATGGTAAAATATATAAAAAGTAAATATGAAGTATTTAAACTACACCCAAATTTACGACCTTTGCGAGAATTGCCAGACATAAAGTTGGATGTTAAAAAAGAAAATTAATATGAATATAAAACTTTACCTATTACCTGTTTTCATTTTTATTTTCGGAATCGTATCGGTTCAGGGTCAAGATTTACGTGAATTGCGCGTAAAACCAGATAGTACTATTTCTGAACAGAACGAAGGCGAAGCCCTTTCCATCAAAAACATTAACGTGCCTATTCCAAAGTTAGACCTTCAGGTCAACTATTGGAAGCATTGGACCAAAGTAGGGATCAATTTCAACCAAGCAGCATTCAGCGATAACTGGAAACTGGGTGGTTTGAACTCCTACGCTATAGGCGGTATAATCTGGCATAAATCAGAATTCAATAGAAACAACTTTAACTTCACAACAGAACTAGACCTGAAATACGGTAAAGTGAAAAATGAAGGGCAGTTGGCAAAACCTAATAATGACCGTATTTTCTGGGATAACAAGTTAGCTTATAAGTTGACGAAATCATGGGCGGTCTACTTGTCGTTGACATACGAAACGCAGTTTGACAATGCCTATAACTATGGCAAAGACACCGAGGGCAATGAAATCATCACCGGTTTGAAATCTTCTTTTATGGCTCCTGGATATTTCACAGAGTCATTCGGTTTGGAGTACAAGCCTGATGAAACGTTTTCACTAAGGTTTGGTACGGGTACTGCCAGACAGACCTTGATCTTGGACAACCGTTTGAAGCCACGTAATGCCGCAGATTATTTTGCTGAATTCGGTGAATTCCCTGATGAAAAGGATTATACAAAAGGAACAGGACCGATATTTGGTATTGAAGAAGGTAAAACATTTAAAAATGAGCTGGCTTTTCAGTTGACAGCAAACTTGGACAGAAATCTTTCGAAGAACTTGAATTTGAAGTCACGTTATAACTTATTCGCAGACTACGAAGATCTTTCAGATCCAAAACATCGTTTGGATGCTACATTGACTGCAAAAGTAACTTCATTGATCAATGTGCAATTAGGCGGTGTAATCCTTTACGATTCTGCCCTTGATGGCGCCGTTCAGTGGAACCAAATGCTTTCAATGGGTCTGCTACTTAATTTACCAAAATAGATTAGATGAGAAAAATTTCAGAGCGACTGATTGTTGCAGTGTGTGGGGTGTTGTTTTTGGTTGGTTGTTCAACCGCCAAGAAGTCGAAGGTATTACAATCAAATACATCTGTTATTACTCCTTCAGTAATTGTTGAAAATTCCGCACCAAAACTAGATACACTAAATAAAACTCCTGCTGTTGTTGAGCAAGCAAAAGTTGCTCCTCCATTAGCGGGTGCAAACCAAACTCCAGAGCAAATTGCATGGAATATGTTCTTGCAGGGCACCAGTAAGCAATATGATTATGCCAGTGCCATGCATTACGATGTGAGAAAACCCTCATTCGTCATGATTCATCATACGTCTCAGGCTAATTTAGCACAGACAATCCGTACATTCCAGCTACCGCACACCAAGGTCAGCAGCCATTATGTTATTGGTCGCGACGGTAGGGTGGTGCAGATGCTGAACGATTATTTGAGAGGATGGCATGCCGGAAGAGGTAAATGGGGGTCCATTACAGACATGAACTCGGTTTCGATTGGAATTGAGCTTGACAATAATGGCAAAGAACCATTTCCTGACGCTCAAATAAACTCCTTATTAGTTCTTTTGGACACCTTGAAGACCAAATACAGCATCCCTCAGAAAAACTTCATTGGGCACGCTGATTTCGCGCCAGGAAGAAAGGATGACCCTAATGTGTTCTTCCCTTGGCAACTGTTGGCAGAAAGAGGATTCGGAATATGGTACAATCCCAATTATTTAGTCGCACCTCCAATGAATTTTAATCCTATTGATGCATTGAAGCTAATGGGATATGATATGACCAATCAGGAAGCAGCCATAAAATCATTCAAACGGAAGTATATTAAATCAGACCTTACGGGGATACTGACAGAAAAAGATAAAGCTGTTTTGTATGACCTCTATCGAAAATATTATTAAAAAAATAAGGGAGCCGTTTAGAAAGAAAATCTAAACGGTTTTTATTTGAGTGTTATTTTTGCCCAAAAAGTATTGCAGGATAAAACCAATCAGGATCAATAAAGCACAGCCTATTAGATTCAGCCATAAAAAAGCAACTATGTCCATTCGCCAGATACCGATCACGATTACCTCAGTGATTACCGCAGACCAGAATACCGCCTTTCCGCCAATACTTTTGACGTAAAATGCAACCAGGAAGATTCCAAGTATAGTGCCATAGAACAAAGAACCCAATATATTCACAGCTTCGAGTAAGTTACCAAGTTGACTTGAATAGAGTGCTATTCCGATGGTGAAGATACCCCAGCAGAAAGTTGATATGCGAGAGACTTTCAAATAATGGGAGTCGGCGGCTCCTTTTTTGACAAACCTCTTATAGATATCGATAACCGTTGTCGATGAAAGTGAATTTATAGCGCTTGCAGTCGCTCCCATGGACGCCAAGAATATAATTGCAATCAATAGGCCAATTAAGCCTTTTGGGAACGTATCGGTTACGAAACGTAGAAAGATATAGTTGTTGTCGTTTGTGTCGGCATTCGGGTCGTTCTTCTCAATTAATTCGACCAGTTCTGTGCGAAGTTTTTGATCGTTCTCATTGAACTTTAAGAGCTCTGCTCTTGCTTGATCAATTTTATCTTCTTCTTTGGTCTTAAGGGCATCGGTCAGTTGGTTGATATAAACCGTCTTTTGTTGACTGATTTCTTCGTGACGCTGCTTGATGTTTTCGTATTCCTGTTTGTGGTTACTGTTTTCAAGCTGTTCAATCACCTGTTCATTAAAGAATAGGGGCGGGGTATGGTATTGATAGTACGCAAAGACCAATATACCTATCAATAAAATACAGAACTGCATAGGCACTTTCAAAAGGCCATTCATCAACAGGCCTAATCTACTTTCTTTAACAGAAGAACCGGTCAGATATCTTCCGACCTGACTTTGGTCTGTTCCAAAATAGGATAGTTGCAGGAAGAAACCACCGATGAGCCCAGTCCAGACTGTATATTGATTGTTAAGGTCTAGTTTAAAGTCGATGGCATTGGCTTTTCCGGATTTTCCGGCAATGTGCAACGCTTCTTTAAACCCAATATCTTGGGGCAATAAATGCACAACCAAAACTCCCGCCAATAACAGTCCGCCGAAAATAATTGACATCTGCAACAGCTGAGTGTATGATACCGCTTTGGTGCCACCATAGACAGTATAGATCACCACTAAAGAACCTATTCCTATGGTCGTCAGGGTTAGGTCTATTTTCAATATGGTGGAGAGGATGATTGCTGGAGCAAAAATGGTAATCCCCGTTGATATCCCCCTTTGAAGTAAAAACAAGGCTGCAGTCAATACGCGCGTCTTGACATCAAACCTCTTTTCGAGGAACTCATAAGCAGTATAGACCTTGAGTTTATGAAAAATGGGGACAAAGGTGATACAGAGGACAATCATGGCCAATGGCAATCCAAAGTAAAATTGAGCGAAGCTCATTCCGGAAGTATAGGCTAAACCAGGTGCTGAAAGAAAGGTAATGGCGCTGGCTTGAGTTGCCATTACAGAAAGTCCTACTGTGTACCAAGGTAAAGATCGGTCACTAAGGATATAGCCGTCAATTGTTTTGACGTTCTTGCTTTTGTAAAGTCCATACGCCACTATGGAAAGCAAGGTAAGGATGAGTACTATCCAATCGATACTACTCATCCAAAATATTTAGTAAAAATATACATTAGAACTATGCAAACGACTAACCAGAGAACAACTATCCAATAGAATTGTCTCCAGCTTCGTACGAATGGCGGTAGTCCTTTATCTGTCATGCGTTTTGTTTGGTAATAAAATTGAGATGAAGATGATTGCGAAAATTAATCCACCAACCAGTCCACCTGCAAATCCTAAAAATGTTTCTTTGGCAACCCATCCAGTCAGAGCACCTAGAATAGTACCTACTAATAAGATAATGCCTTTTACGTTGATTTCTTTTGAGTTTTCGATTTGATTTTCCATTATATTTCTTAGTTTTTTTCGTTCTTAGCGAGCAAATTTACAAATAATCTAGTAGCTCCGGGTACACCTGCTGGCAATTGTCTGAAAAATGCCAATGGCGCATAAACGAATTTCCCTTTTCCATAGTTTGCAACCAACAAAGAACCTTTGTTTTGTTCTTCATCCTTGTCCGCAAAGCTCAATGGCGTGCGGTATTCTGGAGCTATATTGGTCGCAAAATATAAACCTCTTTCTTGAACCCAACCCTCGAAATCCTTCTCTGTTATCTTGTTCGGATAATTCAGGACCGGATCTGACGGATCGGTGAAAGTAACTTCGGCATCCTCCTCGGTTACTCTATCTCTATTGATTTCAAATGGGTAAGGACCTAGTTTGTCCGTACTCATTCTAGAATTTACATTGTACTGCGCTAAGACTGTACCCCCTTGTTCCACATAATTGAACAAAATAGGTAACCATTGATTCGCATTTGGGCTAACGTTATAAGCCCTTATTCCGATAATGATTGCGTCGTATTGATTTAAGTTAGTGCTAGCAAGCAAATTGCTGTTCAACAGGTCCACTTGCACGCCAATGTTTTCCAAAGCCGTAGGTATTAAATCTCCGGCACCATGAATATAACCAATTTTTTTCAAAGGATTGTTAATTTCCAAAGCTTTAACTTTTAAATTAACCGGAGGGAACCATGTTATATCCGGAATATGTTGGTAACCTATCTTTTTAAAACCATGGACAGGGTTGCCATTGATCAAAGGTTCAACATCACTGCTTTCTGTATTTTTGGGATTTGATATTTCAAAGCTCTTTAAAATAGATTGGCCTGCGGGTATCTCAAATTCTATTTTATTCGGTGAAATCTGTAAACCATCACTTTGGTTGAAGGTCAGTTCTCCGGTTTGGATGTTATCACTGTTATTTTTTATCGTTAGACTGATTGTTTTCTTATCTCCCGTTTTCAGTAAAGCCTGACTTGAACTGATCGATGCGGTAAGTGCCGGTGAAACAGAGATGGGTTGATAAACTTCACCATCTACTGGGTCAACAAATCTGTATTCAACCGGCTTTTCTATTTCCAGTTGTAACCCATCAACCGTTAAAACAAACTTTGTACTCGGGTTGTCCGTGTTTTCTGGATAACCAAAATTCTTTTCTTCGATATCAAATTTACCTAATGAATTAGGTTTTTCAAGCCAATATGGTTGGGTCCAATGATCAGCAGATTTTTGTCTTTGATATTTTTTAGTTTCATTGCCCGGTATCGACTCATTGATTGATTTGCCATCGATTGAAATCAATTTGACATCAGATTCTGAAGCTCTTTTAATCATTTCATTCGTAACATTAAAAGACTGTCCTATTACATAATTTGGCTGTGAAGCTATAGATTCAACAACAATACCAGCGCAAGAAATAATAATGTCTTCTAGATCTTTGAGCTTTTGGTCTCTATAAACACTTGGTTTTAGAGCTTTGATCAATTCATGGAGTTCGACCAGTTCTTTTATGGAGTTTTCAGGATGGTTGATATTGTATTTCTTTTGGATATCCTGAATTTTCTGTTCTATATTTTTTGTCGGCTCACCCAACCTCTCCCATGTGGTGTTTACCCCTTCGAAAAGGTCTTGGGTAGCCTTTTCACCTGCCACATGATCAAAGAATTCGGTTGTCTGGCCGCGATTTGCTGCAGCACCAAAACCTTGACTTTTATGCTGTGATCTGCTCATGGCTGATACTTCACCATAGGAATAGCCCATTAACGGGTTATAATCGCTTAATACAACCTTTAATTGATCATCTGAGGTGTTGTTCATCCCTCCAAAGTTTGCGGTGTTCCATACAATCCTTTTGGCTTTCCAAGGCTTCAATTCTTTTAGCTGTTCTGGATATTTGTTAGGATCAGCAGCAGCTTCATAAGCTTCTTTTGCTAGAATTGCGGATGCTTGGTGATGTCCGTGGCCACCACGACGATCCGGCGGAAAGCGATTGATAATCACATCCGGTTGCAATTTCCTGATCAGGTAAACGGCTTCGCGAAGGATATCATCCTTTTTCCAGAACGTAAAGGTTTCATCGTGGGTTTTTGAAAAACCAAAGTCATACGCAGCACTGAAGAATTGTTCGCCTTTGTCGATTGCTCGTGCCGCCAACAGTTCTTGTGTTCTGATCAACCCCAATTCAATTCCCTGCTCTGTACCCAAAAGGTTTTGACCACCATCACCTCTGGTTAAGGAGAGATATGCTGTCCTATATTTTCTGTCATTTGCCAAGTAGGCAATCAGTCTGGTGTTTTCATCATCTGGATGAGCGGCAAAATAAAGTGCCGTACCCAAGGTGCCCAGTTTATCAATTTTGAGCTTTATGTTGGACGATGAATTACTTTGCTGTGCAGTTGCAGCAGAAAGAAAAGTTAGGAG
This sequence comes from Sphingobacterium sp. 1.A.5, assembly GCF_002734235.1. Taxonomy (NCBI): domain Bacteria; kingdom Pseudomonadati; phylum Bacteroidota; class Sphingobacteriia; order Sphingobacteriales; family Sphingobacteriaceae; genus Sphingobacterium; species Sphingobacterium sp. 1.A.5. Next base: position 147,910 of record NZ_PEBA01000003.1, on the reverse strand, counting down.
TAGGATTAGGAGGCCTAAGAATCTTTGAATCATACTTAAATGTAATAAGATTAGCTTAAAAAAATAAAAGGAATCAAAATAATTTGATTCCTTTTACCAACAATTAAAAATCTTTGACTTGAATCTAAGGATATTATCCTTTGGTTCTTTTTAGCAGGATGATGCGCTTTTTTTGGTCTAACCTTTAATGAATATAAAAGTAATATAAATAAGGCTCTTTGGACGAGCCAATTAAAAAAAACTTTTCCACAAAAACAGAGTTATACACAGGTTTTTGTGGAAAAGAATATCAGTCAATTGAATGACTATATGAGTTGTTTATGTGAATTACTTGTCAATAGAACCCAAAACACGCTTCATAAAGGTGTTTAGGGCTTCTTTTTGTGGCATTCCCTCTTGAACTAATTTGTTTACTTCAATTGCGCCATACATATTGGAGATTAATTCACCAATAACATCCAACTCTTCGTCTTTAAGTTGAGATACTTCAGTCAACGACTCCAATGTTTCGATTGTTTCCAAAACAAAGTCAGCATCGTTTTCTGCGATAAACTCTGTAAGATGTTTAATTATTGGTAACTTCATTTAATAGATCTGTTAATCCCTCGATTTTATTTGTTTGTACTTGATTCACCAGTTTTCCGCCTTTGAAAGCAGCGAAAGTAGGCAAGTTGTTTACATTAGCTAATTTTCTTGACTCAGGGAATTTCTCTGCATCAACGATCACGAATTTTACATTTTCGTTCTCACCAGCTAATTTTTTGAATTTAGGCTTCATAATGCGGCAGTTACCACACCAAGAAGCAGCATATTGAACCATCACAGTATCATTGCTGTTGATGACCTCTTGTAAGTTGTCTGAGCTTAATTCTTCTAACATGATTTCCTTGTTTTTTAGGGTAGAATAAAAAAGAGGAGGATTATCCTCCTCTTCTGTTAGGGGGAATATTAATTTTGTGATAAGTATGAAGCAACGCCATCACGTGTAGCGTTCATCGCTTCTTTACCTTCTTCCCAGTTTGCTGGGCATACTTCTCCGTGTTTTTGAACGTGCGTATAAGCATCGATCAAACGGATAAATTCTTTTACGTTACGGCCTAATGGCATATCATTTACTGATTCGTGGAATACTTTACCAGTTTCGTCGATCAAGTAAGTAGCACGGTAAGAAACAGCTGAACCTTCAACTAAAGTTCCGTATTCTGGGTGCTCAATTTCTTTCAATTCTAAGATTCCTAATACGCTAGATAAGTTTCTGTTCGTATCAGCAATGATAGGGTATTCAACACCTTCGATACCACCGTTGTCTTTTGCAGTGTTCAACCATGCAAAGTGAACCTCCGCTGAATCACATGATGCACCAATAACGATTGTGTTTCTTTTCTCAAACTCAGCAACAGCCTCTTGAAAAGCATGTAACTCCGTAGGACATACAAAAGTGAAGTCTTTAGGGTACCAGAATAACAAGATCTTCTTGTTCTCTTGTTGTGCTTTTTCAAACAAATTCAATGTGAAGTTGTCGCCTAAATAGTCAATAGCATCTACTGTAATGTTCGGGAAATTTTTACCTGTAAAACTCATATTATTTTTCTTTTCTTTTTTGTGACACAAAGATACGACTTTTAACGCCCTTTTATTATCGAAATTACTTATTAACTATCGGTTTTATCTATTTAAAATCACTATCATTTATAAATATGATTTATATCACAAAATTGCTTTTGTTTGAAAATCAATTAGTTCTAATATTAACCTGATTTTTACCATTAATAATGCTCAATCCAATGCCATTCTGCTCACCAATTAATTATGCGAAGCTCTAGATTGCAAAATATTTTCGGCCACAGTGAAAATAAATTTGTTCAAACTGCATAAAATAATAATTTTGCAGCTCGGCCCTGTAGTTCAACGGATAGAATAGATGTTTCCTAAACATTTGATAGCAGTTCGATTCTGCTCGGGGCTACAAAAGGAGACATCTTATAGATTGTCTCCTTTTCTGTTAAAAACCTTGTCAATTTTTTTAACTATCAAGCCTAAATCAATTCTACAGAAGATAATTGGCAACTGATGGATGGAGCCTTGCAACTTCTCCATCTTATTTTATGTTCTTAATTCAATTATCAAATAAATCGACCATAAAAAAACCGCGCCTGATCTAGCGCGGTTTCTTATGATTACTTTGTGACTTTCATTACGCCATTCATAATTCTCCAATGCCCGGGGAATGTACAGGCAAATGGATAATCGCCTGCTTCATCTGGCACTTTGATGTTTAGTTCTACTGTTTCTCCAGGATCCACCAAAGGTGTACTGAACAGTACATCCGATGTTGTTGGTATATATTGCAGATCGATAGCATTCGGTTGTTGTGCTAATTCGTCTGCTGCTTTACCAACACGATCTAAACTTCCTTGTTTTAGAATCAACAAGTTGTGCTGCATATGGTCATTGTTTTCAAAAACAATCTTTAATGTAGATCCAGCTTTGGCGGTAAAATTAGTAATGTCATATTCCATTTTTCCCACCAAGGTCTTAATTCTGATTTCTTTGTCAGCAATAGGCGATTCCGTTGTTGAGATATTGGCTTTATTCATGGCTACTAGGCGTCCATCCTCCAATGTTCCGGTGAAATTAAAATTATTCGTAAAATCTCCGGGGCTGTCAGAATTGACTTCATCTGATTTATCCGATGGACTAGATTTTCCGAAAAGAATAGGTCCGTTTGGTTTTGCATTGAAAAGGCCGCTGGTGACTCCCTCAGCTTCGGGTTTACCATTTACATATAAGATCATTTTACCATCAGAGAGGAGGGAAGTCCTAACATTAAAGTCCGAACCAAAATCTTTATCCGACGAGATAACGGTTTTTCGCCCCATTTGATTAACTCTAAAATGAAGTTTCCCATCTTTTATGTATACGATATATCCATTTGATTTATCGCCGTAGGACACCAATACGCCTTCCAGGGCTTTATTATCTTTTTTCTTAACTTTTGCTGAGAAGTGCAGCTCTTGGCCTGCTAAGTCTGAAATCTGATTTGGTGCAATTATCCCCGCATTCGCATTCGCATTAGAAAAAACAGACATGTTATTCCCCAACAAAATTCGTTCTGCCAATGACCCGTTTACATTCGTTAGGTCGAGATCACCGAGCTTCTTTTTGAATTCCTCAGCAAATGCTTTTTGATGAATTGCTCCTGCGATCTGCAAACTATGGAACAGCCATTTATCTTTTTCGTTTTCAGGTTGTTGGACAGCTTCAAAAATTGCTTTTCCAACTTGTGGGCTAGGACTAGCGTCTGCCAATGCCAATATGGTTGCCAATCGGACACGCAAATCTTTGTCCTTGATCACTCCTGATGAAAGTATCTTTTGAATATTTTCTGGAGTTTTCGGCAATGCTTGTATTGCCGCTTTTCTAACACCAGGTGCAGGATGTTTCAAGGCATCCAATACAACGGGTGTGCTAGTTTTATCTTCACCAGACAACAAACCTAAACCGTGTAAGGTCCAAATGGCGTGAATAGCACCTCCATTTACATTTACTTGGTCAACTGATTCATCATTGATTAAACTGTGCAGGTTCTTTGCTACGGATTTGTCTTTAGACTCGACCAATAATCGCTGTGCAGTTAAGCGCCAAAACATATTGTCACTTTCCAAAGCCTCAACGAGATTACTTGGTTTCTTTCCATCCAATTTATAGTGTTTTTGTTTATCGGCATCTTCATAAACAAGGCGGTAAATTCTACCTTTCTTATTGTCTCTTAAAGGATCTATGTAGGCATTACCCTCTCCATTTTCGAATCCATCAGGAGTTGGGTTGTGCTGGATGATGAAATTATACCAATCCAAAAACCAAAGTGCTCCGTCGGGACCCACTTTCGCCTCCACAGGACCAAACCAATTGTCTGAACTGGCAACGACATTCCAACCGTCTCCTTTTTCCTTAAAGCCAGATCCAGATTGCTCCAAAATATGGCGATGGATCAATCTGCCCGTAGGCTCGGCGATAAATGCAACACGGTTCCAATATTCTTTAGGAAATGCCCTAGCGGTATATAGATTGTGTCCTGTTGCTGCGGTGAACCCACCGAAAACATCTACTTGACGCAATTCCTTTGTTAACTCATGTATTTTATAATGACCATCAATTTTTTCAATCCCTCTTTCATTCAGGTTAGCTTTTTGATAGTAGCGTTGAGGTATCGCCAAGAAATTACTGTGTTCATTGTTGGCTGTGGAGATAAAAACATCAGCGTCTTCCGAGAAGCCCAATCCCCAGGTATTATTGGTTGTATTTCCCAGGAATTCAAAGTTTTTGACTGATGGATCAAAATTAAAAGCTCCAGAGCCAAATTTGAAATTTTTACCAGCTATGGAGCCTTCAAATCCCGAATAGCCTACAGTACCCCAAATTTTATTGTCAATACCATATTTTAAGTTAGAAGGACCAGCATGAGTATCAAAAGTTCCCCATCCATCCATAATAACCTTGCGGACATCCGCTTTATCATCTCCATCAGTATCTTTTAGAAATAAGAAATGCGGTGCCTGTGCGACGATAACACCACCATCTGAAAACACCAATGAAGTAGGAAGATTCAGCCCCTCAGCAAAGACGGTGAATTTATCAGCCTTTCCATCATTATTAGTGTCCTCACATATGGTAATCCGGTCACCACCTTTTCCTTTATCGCTTTTTACGGTATTAGGGTAGTCAATGGTCTCGATGATCCAGAGTCTTCCTTTTTCATCCCAATCCATGGAAATGGGCTTCTTAATATCGGGTTCACTAGCAAAAAGTTCCAATCGAAAACCAACCGGAATCTGAACCAATGTTTGTGACTCTTCAGGACTTAAAGGATGCTGGTAACGCGGAGGAGGGTCGCGACGCTCGTAATTTGGCATCCTTGCTTCCTCATATTTAGGTTTTGCGATTACATATTTCTTCATTCTGTCCACAGCCTTTTCACCAACAGCCCACAGAATCCCATTCTTTACCAGTTTGATAAATCCAGGATTGCGGAATGTTCTTTCATCATGTCCAAATGCGGTGTAGAAAACCCTTCCTTTTCCGTAATCCTTCACCCAAGTATAAGGTTCTCTATGCGAGTTTTCCACCCGTTCCATCAGGACATCTATGTCATCCGCAAAAAGATCGTGGACATAGGTTTCATCCCATTCTGTTACAAAGGGGGTAAGACCTTGCATAGAAGGATGTTCGGGCTTGATGATTTCAGCACCAAATGAACCCCCTTCATGGCTTTTGAATTGTCCTCCAATTAGTTTTACGACCTCATCAGAATTTCGAAAACAGAAAGATGCCGAATGAATAGGGATAAATCCTTTGCCAGAAGCAACGTAATCCAACAATGCCTTAGCTTGAGATTCGCTGATGGTATCATGGTTTGCATAGAGAATCAGGCCATCAAACTTGTGCAGGTCTGAGCGTTTTAGATCTTCGGGATCATTTGAATAGGTAATGTTTATTCCATCTTCAAAATACTCCTTGGATAAAATATCTGCTAGCAACTCGGAGTCATGGTGTTTGCTATCGTGTCCTAAAAAGAACAATTCTAGTCTTCTGGGCTTGTTGTCTTCGTTGCATCCCCAAATCGAGAGGGCCACAAATAACAACAGCAACAAATTAAATATCCTATTCATCTTTATTTAATAATTGTTTTCTTCAAATTCGAAAGGTTTATTCGGCTTCCCAGGTGAATGATGGCAGATAAATAATCTCACCACCTTTCAGGGCAGATTCGTGTGCCAAAATACCTACACAGGTTATGTTCGCAGATTGCCTTGCATTAGGGAACGGCTGCCTGCCATTCTTCAGCGCATCGATGAATTCATGAACCAAATGCGGATGAGAGCCACCATGCCCAGCACCTTGGCTAAAGGATAAGTGCTGATTTTCTTCTTCATCATACACACCGCCAGTAGTAAAATGCTGTATAGGTTCAGGAAGTAAATGTGCATAATCTGGACATTCAACTTCTTCAGGAATTTCTGGCTCTGGTCTTTTGGCAACATGCAACACCAATGGCTTTCCTTCAATCAATGGCCATTCAACAGCCTTTTTGAAGCCATAAACTTCAAAACTTTCCCTGTATTGTCTTGCCGTGTCAAACAATGACCGATAGACATGTGCACTTAAGTCAGAATTCTTAAACTTTATATGCGCTGTTTCTACAGCAAATGGTGAATTATAATGACCTATTAGATCTTCTCTAATGGTTCCTGAGCCGAAGCATGACACATATTCTGCCTCGCTTCTTGTCAATCCTAACACTGGTCCTACACAATGTGTAGCATAATGCATAGGAGGTAAGCCTGGCCAATAATTTGGCCATCCATCCATATCTTGCTGATGGCTGGCTTTTAGAAACTGAATCTTGCCTAGATCTCCCTTTTCATACAGTTCTTTCATAAACAAAAATTCCCGAGCATATACCACTGTTTCCATCATCATGTAGGTCAGGCCAGTTTCTTCAACCGCTTCCACAATCTGCCGGCATTCCTCTACCGTTGTTGCCATTGGGACTGTACAAGCAACATGTTTGCCTGCCCTTAGAGCCTTTATGGATTGCTCAGCATGATTGGGTATAGGCGTATTGATGTGAACAGCATCGATCTGCTCATCTTTTAACATCTCATCGTAATCTGTGTATCTCTTCTCCACGCCAAAGGCATCGCCAATCTCATTAAGTTTTTCTTCATTGCGCTGACAAATGGCATACATATTCGCATCAGGATGCTGCTGATAAATAGGAATAAACTCTGCTCCAAAGCCTAATCCAACTATTGCTACATTAATTTTTTCTTTGCTATCCATAAATTATCAGTTTTCTATATTATTTTCTGTGGTCCAATTTTTCAAAAAGGTATACCCATCGCGCGCAAAAGTGTCTTGATCTTCTGCCAGCTTGTGCCAAATGCATACTGCTCCTGCTAATTCTTTATTCTCTGGAGTAAAGCTCTCAATGGAAACAACACCTTTATAGTCTATTGCTTCCAGGGCATTGCGATACTCATTCCAGCTTGCATTTCCAGAACCGGGTGTCCCCCGATAATTCTCAGAGACCTGAACGTGCAATAGCTTGTCCCCGGCTTTACGAATTGCTAAGCCAGGATCGCGTTCCTCAATATTCATGTGAAACATATCCAGGCATATCTTTGCTGCAGGATGGTTGATGTCTTCAATCATCTGGAGCACGTCATCAACATTGTTGACTAGGTCAGATTCAAATCGGTTAAGAGGTTCCAGTGCTATTTCCAGCCCCATGGAAGAGGCAATTTCACATACAGTCCTAAGGTTTTCAACGGCTCGGGACCATTCTACTTCTCGCTCTTCCTTGGGTATCATCCTTGCCTTTCCAACGGCCGAGTACATGGGGCCAGCGAAAAACGCAGAACCCAATTCCCTTGCTATTTTTAAACATTCTTCGATATAAATGAGGGAGTTTCTTTGCAGTTCGGGATCATCACTCGTCAGGTCTCTACTAGTTCCGAAAGCACCACAGACAATAACGCTTAGACCATTTTTCTCTAATTCAGCTCGAATTTTGTCAGTATCAATCAATTGGGGGTCCTCAACTGCGATCTCAACAGCATCATATCCTAAATCCGCAATTTTTTTGAATAAGGCCGGTGCCTCCTCCGTATTGAAAGGAGAAGTCCATACCCAAGTACTTACACCCAATTTTACATCTAATGCCATAGTTTATAATGTGTTTCGGTCGATTTAAATTGATGTTAAGGAAATCCTTATCCTCTAAATTACGCCAATTAAAGATTTCAGTATACCTATGAATAATCCAAAACTGACTGTATTTTGTCAAAATAGTCGGGTAAGGCCTTCATCTTTGGAAAACAATCGCACATTTATCCTATTATTTCTTGGTAATTGCTCAGTGAACACTTAAATTTAAGCAACCAAAATCTACCATTCCTTAGAGGAAAGAATATATAAACCGAGCATGGATATAAATTTCAAGAAGCCAGCAGTTCAGAAAACCAGAATTCCTGCGTCTCGTATTTTTGCGATCAGGAAGCTTAGTGAGAATCACTTTGATCCCACATGGCACGCACATTCTGAATATCAACTTTTTCTAGTATTGGAAGGGTCGGGGACCAAGTTTATCGGCAATACCATGAAGTCCTTTGGTAAAGGGGATCTGACCTTTATTGGACCCAATATTCCTCATCTTTGGCGAAGTGAAGACTATTATTTTGATCCGCAGTCTGATAAAAGGAGCAAAGGGTTGGTTATTTATCTCAATGGCTCAGCATTGGAAAAGTTCATTGAGAAGGAGGAGTTCACTCAGCTAAAGATCCTATTGGGAAAAGTAAGGCATGGGATGGAGATTCATGGAGAAACTGCAACAGAAACCATTGATTTGATGCATGGGCTATTGCATTTGCACGGAATGGAAAGCGTTATCCAACTGTTGAAGATTTTAGGAGTACTTGCCAAGAGCAATGAATACAACTTACTTCATTATGGAGAGATCCTTGATGAACCTAAGGAAGTTGAAACTAACCGCATAAACATTGTTTACAATTATGCTTTTACCAATTTCAAGAAAAAAATCACCTTAGATGAAGTTGCGGCATTATTGAGCATGACTTCTACTTCCTTTAGCCGATATTTTACGGCAAAAACCAGCAAGACATTTTCTTATTTCATTGCAGAACTCCGAATCAGCCATGCTTGCAAACTACTCTCAAACTCCGAGACCATGAGTGTGTCCCAGATCTGTTATGACTCAGGATTTAATACCCTATCCAATTTTAACAAACAATTCAAGACATTTGTCGGAGTAACTCCAAAAGAATATAGACAGAAGTTCCTGACGCTTTAATAAGTGCCACAATTCCCAAGTTCCACGTGAAGCTAAAAATGGATTTTTCATAGTAAAAGATAGCTGTGATTATTAGGTTAATTTACTTAATTTTTTGTTTACCTTAATATCCAATAATCGAGTTATGGAATTGTCTCAGAAAATAGCGCTTCTCCGAAAACAAAAAGGATTGACACAAGAGCAATTGGCAGAACGTGCAGGTGTTACTGTACGGACAATCCAAAGGATAGAAAGTGGTGAAACAATCCCAAGAGCATATACACTTCAGAATCTAGCCAAATCATTAGAGGTTGAGTTTGAAGAATTCATGGCTGTTCAAAATCAGGACATGATAACTCAAACCCTAACAGACCAAACCTCGTATGATGAGAATAAAACTTTTCTGAAGATTTTATATTTATCATCTTTTTCATTTCTTTTTATTCCGTTGATCCATTTTTTGATCCCAATTTTTGTCTATAAGACTTCAAAAATCAAAGACCAAAATACACTTCGAAGAGGACGCAAAATTATTATTGAACAAGTTTTTTGGGTAATATCTCTATCCCTGATTATGCTGCTTACTGTAGCGTATAATTTTACAGTTGTTCGATACCTTCCAGGAGGGAGTCTTATACACTATTTGTGGCCATTAATAATTATGTATTTCTTGAATACTATTTTTATAATTCGAGGTATTTTAAAGCTTAAGAATAAAATGAGCGAGTCAAATTTATCGCTTCCTACAGCCATATAACAGAGAAAGACGTGTAAATGTCGGGTCTATGCCGGCAATATTCCAATGTTTCTTAAATAGTTTTGGTGGCATATATAAATCTTAAGAAATGGATACACTCATCAAAAACCACCTGTTATTATTCATCAGTTTTTGTTCTTGCTTTTTTTCCAATGAAATACTTTTGGCACAGTCCCATACTTCAGGTTCAATTGTCTTTTCATCTGAAAACATAGCAATGGATTTTATTTGGAATGGCGATTCAATAAATTCAGAATGGGAAGAAAAGGCCTCTTTACTTATTCCGGTTTACTTGGACAATTGCCCTCGAAAATTTTATATGCAATTTGATACGGGATCACCCTATTCCATGCTGTATAATGGAAAAATAAAGGCCATCAAGGATAAATATCCTAAGAGTTTCTCTAACGAAATATTACAGAACCAGGTGTCCGATTTTGATCTCTATATAAATAAAATTCACATATCATACGTTCAAATCAACAGTAAGAATTATGGAGACTCAACAATTAATTGGAACAATGAACAAAAGATTGAGATTATTGGTACCATCGGAACGGATTTTATAGATGGGAAAGTTGTTGTCATTGATTATCCAAACAAAAGAATTGAGTTACTGCAATCTGCTCCTGAAAAATTTAAGCTGCAACATTCCTTTATTTACTCAAATAGAAACATATTATTGCCTTCAATCATCAATGAAAGAGAAACCTTGTTGTTCTTTGATACGGGCTCCAGTATGTTCGAGTTATTAACCAGCAAAGAAATTGCAGAAGACCTTGCTGGACCCAATTCAAAACCCATCCTATTTTCAGTAAACTCTTGGGGAAAGAAAATGATAGCCCATTCCTATCCATCCAATCAAAAAATTGAAATAGCCAGCAGAAAAATCAATGTTAATAGAGCAACTTATATAGAAGGGGCTACCGATTCTCAAGTCCAGCAAATGTTGAAGATGGGAATAGGAGGAATGACCGGAAATAAGCTTTTTTCTGATTATATTTTAATCTTGGATACCAAACTTAAGATGTTTGGAATAGCAATTCCTTAATTAATCATCAATACCAACTAAGAGGTCGAATGGCGGTCCTGAAATATATATTTAATTTCAAGTAATAATTCAAGGATGATTTCGACAGACTATTTTTGAAACATTTGATGATTAAATTTTTCTGGAAAAATCGATGATAGTTCAAAGGCGATATTATGGAATTCGAAATTGTCATTTTTTATCCTTCCATTGCTTTCCACTAATACATATCTTGGAATTCCATTGAATTTAAACAATTCGCGTAGAGACAAATAATCATCGGAAGAAATTCTGTAAGAGTTTTTCATGAAGTTTTTTTCACTATATTCTTTAAAGAATTTTTCTCCCGTACTGGATATATCCGTGATATATATAAATTCGAGATCAGGGTTGTCTTTGAGTTTTTGTCTAAGGGCGAGGGAGCTTTCAATTCCCGCTCTGCAGGGGCCACACCATTCCGCCCAGAAATCCACAACCAATATTTTTCCCTTATGTGGCTCTATCAATTTTTTAAAAACGCCTGCAGCTGCCGTATTCGGAAGATCATAACCTGCTTTTTGATGCTCTATCAATGCATCTAATCGATCTATTTCTTCCTTGAAAAATGGTATTTTGAAGGATCTTACAACATAAGGTATTTCATTTTTGACAGCAGAATTGTTTTTTAGCATCACCATCTTAGAACTGATGTTCCTCATTTTGGCAATATCAAATACTAAAGGATGTTTGTTCTCTCCAAAATTTATATTTGCTAATGAATCGATGGCTTGGAAATAGTCTTTCCTGTTATAAAATTCTGTTTTTACATAAAGGTCAGAATATTCAAATCGGTTGATAAAAGTTGAAAACTCCCCAGAAATTATCAAATCAGGATCATTGAGGTCTATTTTGTTTACAAAGTCATAATAGGAACTCTCAAGCGGAATTTTGAGTATTTGATTTGTTGTGTCTTGCTTCCTGTAATAGTTTCTATCTGAAGCATAGTCAAACAGGTAATTGGCGAAACTTAAGTCTAGATTGTTTAGTAGAAGTTTTTTGGCTTTAGCGGAAATTTTCCTTTCAGTCCATATACTATCCATTTTATTCCTTTGTTCGTCCCATATGGAAATCTGTAATTTTTTAAAGTCACTTGGAGGAACTGTTTTTTGATATTCATTAAGTTTTCTATAATCCGGAGAAGAGCCAGGATTTCTATCCAGTTCTTCATTTAAAGATTTGAATATCCCAACATATTCTACCGCATAAGGAGGCTTATCATTGTTGTTATTACGATCCTGTGTTGTAAGCAGATTCCAATCTATTATCACTCCGAGTGTGGCTCCAGGTTCTGTATAATATCGAACGATATATTTATTGAGACTCAGGTAGCTCATAAATGGATGAATTGCTTCTAAATCTGCTTCAAACCGTCCATCTTCATGCACTTTAATGGTGGTTGGTAAATTCTCCCTGGTCAATATATTTTCATGATAAATAATCCCGGAAGAAAATCCTAAGTTTTTGTTGTAACCCTTGATATACCCAACTATCCGAACACTATCTGTTTTAAATATATTATCAATTGAATATTCAGTTATCTGCGTTTTCTTTGATTTACTTATTTCTTTGTTTATCCAATTCATGATTGAATCAGGAACTTCTTGTTTTGGAGTTCTTACCTCATACGAGGATAAGGTAAAACAAAATAATACAGTAATGAAGCTAATTAGGACTGCCTTCATAATTTGAACTATTGGTTAATTAAAGATATTAAATTTTCATCAAATTATTGTAGCTTAAATAAAAGGTAATTAACCTCGTTATTGTACTCTCATAATACCATGCATAATCTGCCAATGCCCCGGGAAAGTACATACAAATGGATAGTCTCCTTTAGCCTTTGGGGCAGTGACTTTGATTTGATAACTTTGTCCTGCTTGTACCAATGGCGTTGCGAAAAGCACTTCCGGAATATTTGGAATAAAACTTTTCTCATAGGCATCTGGTTCTACGGACATGGCGTCTGCTGCTTTCCCAACTTTTTCGCGACTGCCAGGTTTTGCAAATACTACATTGTGAGGCATCTGGTCATTGTTGTCAAATTCCAAAATCATCTCTTCGCCAGCCTTCACTTCAAGTACCTCTATATCAAATGCCATTTTCCCAGGAAGAGTCTTCAGGATATGTGTAGCCTTCAATTTTTCTTTTTGAGGTTCCTTGTTTTCTGGTTTAGGTTCATCCTTCGGCTTGTCATCAGCAAGGAGCTCTTTGTTTTCATCCATAAAGCGCTGAACCGCAACAGCAGATTTCATTTTTTCAAACTCTTCAGCAGTCAGTTTTGGTTCCGAATATTTTCCCGCCGTAGGATCTTCAGCAACAAAACCGATATATAATGATTCCCGTTTTGTCGCAACAGAGTTCAATAAAAGGTTTGCTTTTTTAGGGTCATTTGCCAAGAATTGCTTGTCATTGCTAAACATTTCTACCCATACTGGGCGCAAATGCCGGAAAGACTCATTCAGAGAATAATTGATGTAATCATCAGTTGGCATTTCGCTAGCTGCTAACAAAGCATTGACAGATTTTGAATCCTTAAAATGACTCAATGCAATGATTGCCTCCAGCCTAACCCTTGGAGATTGGTCCGCAGACATCTTGATAATTTTATCAAGTGAATTGGGAATTTTCTCAGCCCAATAGTACAATACCCGAGTTGCTGCAGATTTTACGCCTGGGCTATTACTTTTCAGCAACTCATCCAATAACTTTTCATTGGGTTTGTTAAACTGTTGATAGATCCATAGACCTTCCATCTTATGTTGGTCCAGCATCGGGTCTTTTTTATCCAGTCCAGCAATCCATTTATCCACTGCCGGCAAGACATCGCTTGCCTTGTATTCTCTGAGCGCTCTCCTCGTTCTGTACCTTGCGCGGTCTTCTGTTAGCTTTAATTGATCCAACATTTCAGGTATGCTCATTTTTGTTAAATCCACAGGTTTTAGCGTTGGCTTGCTTTTATGTTTTATCCGCCAGATTCTACCTTTTGTGTGGTCACGTTTTTCATCCCTAAAGTTCTGCTCGCCATGTTGAATGATAGGATTATACCAATCCACCACATACAAAGCTCCGTCAGGTCCGAATTGCAAGGCTACAGGTCTAAAATTGGGATCAGTAGATTGCAATAGGGATTGCGTTTCAGTGCCTACAATTCCACTACCTTGTTCTGCAATTTTGTGCTGCCGGATTCCTTGAAAGCCGATAAAGGTATTGAACAATACGTTTCCTTGCAGGCTGTCAGGGAATGCCCGGCTCGATATAATCTCCAGGCCACATGTCTTAGGTTTTGCTGCTGCGGTCAGGAAGTCTTTCATCTCCAGATGTTTCTTGGGGTAGTCGATAGCGACGGTCAGTGGGGGGGCAAAATAATTTAAACCGGTAGATACATCTGCTATCAATTGGGTTCCATCTCTCATAAATACATCGCCCCAAGGATTTGCAAATAAATAGGAGATATGTTGGTCAAATTTCCTTGATTTGGGTTCGTAACGCCATACCATGCCATAATCACCACGACGTGGACCATAAGGGGTTTCGACCTGCGTATGCAGAAATGTACCCATGTTCATATATAAAGCTCCATCTGGACCCCAAGTATAAGTGTTGAGGGTATGGTGCGAATCCTCGGTTCCGAATCCTGATAGTAATACTTCCTTATAGTCAGCTTTTCCATCGCCATTGGTATCCTTCAAAAAAACAAAATCTGGAGCTTGAGTTACATAAACACCACCATCTCCGATTTCAAAACCCAATGGAAGGTAAAGGCTGTCAGCAAATACCGTATGTTTATCGGCTTTTCCGTCGCCATCGGTATCTTCTAAAATTAAGATCTTGTCGTTTGGAGGATTGCCAGGGGTATAATTGGGGTATGAAGGCATGGTAGCGACCCAAAGCCGACCTTGAGAATCAAAGGTTGCCGAAACTGGATTGGCCATTGGAAAGTCTTTCTCGGATGCGAACAGCTCGATTTCAAAACCCTCGGGCAGAATAAATTGGGACTTCGCCAATTCCAGATCCTCTTCGGTTGTGGCTTTTATGTTTTCTTGTGGAATTTCCGCTTTACCGGCATTTATGATCTTTTGAGCAGCAAGAGGATAAATCTGTGCTCCCTTCTGTGCTCCAGCCCATACTAAGCTGTCCAATTGTTCTACCAACTGGTCTATTTTGGCAAGTTCATTAGGCAATGCCTGACCGCCTGCCCATTCTCGCCTGCGGCCATAGATATATTCCCCGTTTTGAGATTTGTATCGATAGAAGAAATGTTTGTTTTTTGTGCTGATCAATGACCTCAAGCTTTCCGCCTGTGGTAATTCGGACAGGCTTTTTATGGGGAAATCCAATGCTTTGGCCATCAGTTCACTGACCAATTTATATCCATCATCATTCAAATGTATTCCGTCCGAGGTAAGTGGCGATTTGGCATCATCCATTTCAGCTTTGGTAACAGCAAATAGGTTAATAAATGGAATACCCATTGATTTTGCTACTTTGCCCATTTCCTCTGAATATATTTTCAGTGATTTATTGTGTTCCTTAGGATCGGGCAATTCATCTCCTAGTTTTTCATGGGCTATTGGGGAAACCAAAATTATCTGTGGCGTTTTATTGAGGCCACCTTTCAGGTCTTGAAGACTTTTTATAAAAGTTTCCAGTTCGGTTTTGAAAGTTGCTAAGCTATCAACACCTTTAAAGGACTCATTCATACCAAAACATGCGAAAATAACATCAGCTTTATGAGCTTGGAGGTGTTCCTGAAGTGTTCCAAAATTGAGTGGTCTAGGTCGCAGGTTGACCTCGTCTGCATCCCAGCCTAAATTACGAACGTGTAGTTTGTGGTCCGGAAAGCTTGCCTGCAGCAGGGTTTCAAAATAGTTGTTCCGTTGCATTCTTTCGGCAAACGAGTTTCCAACAATGGCAATACTACTGCTCGGCTCAGGTTTAAATGGGACTATTTCAATTTTCTCCTGGCAGGAAATCAGGATAAATAAGGCAAAAAATATACTCAGGATAGGATATCTTTTCATAGGAAACCGATTTTATCGAGGTTAGGGCGAATTTATAATTGTTACTTAAAGGAAATAAAAATATAATGCTTTCGCATCCTGTACCTGCCTGTTCGATTCTGAGTAATAAGGAATTGAGATTTTCGCAATGTTAATAAATAATTAAGTTTTCATTTTATGAGGTAAATTATGGGAAACCGTAAGATATTTCATTTGCTGTTTCTTTAATTTGCGCGTTCAAACATCAATTTATGAGATTTATGACTAGCCGGCTAATTTGCCTAGTACTCTTATGTACAGTATTTTTTTATTCTTGCAGCAAGAAAGAGGATTTAGAAAACGGGAAAGACTCTAAAGTTGCGCTTAAAGGTGCAGTTGAAAAAGGTCCATTTGTTAGAGGTTCAGTAGTGACTATTTATGAGTTATCTGAAGATTTAACACCAACAGGAAAATCATTCAAATCAGAAATCGTAGATGACATAGGATCATTTAGTTTGGAAGGCGTGGTTCTCAGCTCAAACTTTGTTCAATTATCTGTAAATGGATTTTATTTTAATGAAATTTCTGGAGATTTATCGAACTCGCCTATTACATTGAATGCTTTAGCAGATATCAGTTCAAACAATACTGTTAATGTAAATATCCTAAGCCATCTTGAAGAAAAACGTGTAAAGAGTCTGATAAAAAAGGAAAAACTAAAATTTGCTGATGCTAAAGTGAAAGCTGTAAAGGAAATATACAGTGCTTTTTATGCTAAAGCATCGAGCAATAATCTGAGTGAAGAGATTTCATTGACCAAGAACAATGAACACTCCAATATTCTATTGGGTATTTCAGCAGGACTTCTTCAAATGGCATCTTCCGATGATGCTAAACTCACCGAGATATTAAGTACTATTTCAACAGACCTAGAGACCGATGGGGAAGTAAGTCAATCCTTAGCTTCCACCATTAAATCCGGCTTGGAATCTTTTGACTCAAGACAAGTCTCAGATAATATGAAAAAGAGATATGCTGATTTGGACCTAACTATTGGCGACTTTGATATTAAGAAAAATTTTACAGCTGATATTCAGGAAATAGATCCAAATCATGCATTAACGCCAGACCAGATCTATTCAAACGAAGGGGTAATTAATGATATGATCACTTCTTTAAAGCTAAGTTCTTTAAAACTGAATGAAAGTTTTATTTTATCAGAAGGGTTGTATATCAATACGATAGAATCAAAATCATATAATGAGTTTTCTTATAAACCAATCAGTTCTTCCAACTCCAAATTAGGAACTTCCTTTACTGAATTATTCAAGATTATTGTTAATTGTTTTCGTTTTGAAGAGGCCTTGGGAATGATAAAAAATGAAAGTTTAAAAAAGTTTCAAGGGCATGGATACTTATATGTTGCATTAAGTTATTGGCAATTTATGAATTATTGGGGTGACCCTATCTACTTTGAAAAAGTACCAACTGAAATGGACGTATCAAAAGGCAGAACAAATAAAAGCGAAGCTTCTAATAAAATCCTATCCAAACTAGCAGGGATTATAAAACATCTAGAAACCTCATTTCCTAATGATGCAGCGTTAGGAAGAATGATTGCCGCGAGAATAGCTATGGACAACAAAGATTATACACTGGCTAATGCGTACCTCAATCAAATAATTGACAGTAAAAAATTCGCTTTAGCAAGCAAATCTAATATCCATAGTTCTAATTCAGAGAGTATTTTTGGTGTCGATTACAATTTGTCACCAGAATTAAAACCCAATAATAGCGGTAACCCATATCTGAAAGGGAATTACAGAAGTATAGCTAGATACTCAGAAGTTATTTTACTAGCGGCAGAAGCAAACTTAAAGCTGAACAATAAAACAAAGGCCATCCAGCTTTTAAATGAAGTTCGTAAGAGAAATGGTAAGGCTGAATTATCGACCTCTGAATCGAATATCTTGAAAAATCTTCATACAGAATTTAAAGAAGAGATGAAAAATGAAGGCGTTTATTTTGCATTCTTAAAGCGAAACGATCTTGCGGAATCTGAATTAGGCATTAAAGCTTATCAAAAATTATTTCCGATTCCCCAGTATCAATTATCTATTATGCCAAATATGGCGCAAAACCCAGGCTATTAACCAACAAGCATATTTTACTGAAGCACTTGATTTTCTTAATCAGGTGCTTTTTTTATTTCATTCTTGATTAGCACGAAGCGTACCATATATTGCCATTAAAGTAGATGGTAAAACCAATTGAAGGGTCTTACTAAAATTCTGGAGAAGACAGAGGAGAATGAAAATATAATCTTTCTCATCGTCTAGATATTTCCTTTCCTTCGGTATTAAAGTCGATATAAAGGTCTTTTCGATCTCCCTTTACGGAGCTATACCAATAGCTCCTTTCAATTCCGTGAAAATCCATATGGGTAAAGTATACATGATCTGAAGCAACACCACCTTCCATATTTTTTGCTTCTTTTATCATTTCTTCATGAATATCATGGGCTAGTGAAAACTTAATTTTGTCCATTGGATACAGGAAGCTTTCCATAGGGATGTTTCCCGTGATTTTCACCGGAGTTGGTTCTTGCCATTTGCCATATCTGTATGTATATTCATCGACCTCATCAGGTTTGTCAGGATTCTGCATTTGGATAATAATCATTCCATCCATATGGTCATATAAGAAAAAGCTTTTGTAGAGCATGATTTTCTTTCCTCTGAACAAAGGTAAATTGACTAATTCCTGTTGTATTTGGTCAAGCTTCTCTTTGGATTTAAATAAGCTTTCTGATTCCTTTTGACCGGTCTCTACCGTGCTACTATGCGAAGATGAACTCGAAGAAGAACTATAAGTTGTACTGGAGGACGAACTAGACACCAACTGCTCACGAGGCTTGTCTTTCTGTTCAGGTTTTGGATTTATTGTTTCTTCATAGCTTTGTTTTATTTGTTGGCATGAAAAAAGAAAAAATATGAGTGTCAAAAGTGAAATACTAGCTTTTCTCATAAGTTATTGGTTGGGTTCAATTATTTGAGGATTTTCAGGGTGATATAGAATTCTGATGCTGTTACCTCGGTTTAGGCTAATCAGATCCATCTGATTATAAATTCTTTTAAAATCTGCCTTTATTGTTTTTCCCTTATCTTCAAATTCTACTACGACCAAGATTTGTGGTTGGTCATTTATGGAGGTTCCAGTAGCAACAGATGAAACAATCTTTGCCTCAGTTGATTTTCCATGCAGCAACAGCCACTCTGTATTGGAGGGTTTGATAAAAATCTTCCTGATAAATATCAATATGCCGACATAGAGGAGTCCAAATAAAGGTGCTAGAATATAAGGGTGTTCAAATGATAAATAGCGCCATCCATAACCGTTACTTTCATATAAATATCCATAGGTCAACAGACCTATTGGCACTATGATCATCACCAATAAAACAAATAAAATAAGGTTGAGGATAGGTTTGTTGAATCCGATTTTTCCTGTTTCTAAAGTAATTGAGGGGTTCTTTGATTCTTCGTCGACCAATAAGGTAACGGGTTTCCCTACATCAAATCGATGTTCCTCCGGCTTACTGTCTGATAAATTCAATTCAAAATTGACCATTGATCCGGACAGATTCTTAAATTCTAAAACTAAATGTACTGACTCATAGTCCTTGTTTCTTTCAAAAATATGGCTTTCTATCACGGTAGCCTTGATCCTTTTGCCTTGACTACGCAATCCCATTAATTTTTTCCTTTTCCTAAGCAGGTTGAACAAGAAGTTATTTGCGAAAAGGAAGATCAAAATGAGCCACAAAAACAAACCCAACCCTAAATAAAAGAAGGCAGTATTGGCACTCTTATCATAATTAAATTTCCAATCACCTTGTTGGCTATGAATAAGGATGGGTAGTCCAAATCCCATTAGGAGAGCGAATATGGTCCAAAAACCTATCCCTGAAATGATGTTTCCAGGCCGAATAGTTGAGCGCTTTGATAAATCATTCATTATGAATACAATATAGAAATAAATTAATAATAATTATAAATTATCTCTTCTCAGTTGTAGAGATATTGTTCTAAAATTTTCGTATTCTTACTTTCTCAAAACTATTATGCTGGTTCATGGATCTTTCGTCTGATTACATTATTTCGAATACAGATTTCAGTAATTTAACATTATTTGAACTGCTCAAGCATGTGGATAATGCAAGCTTCATTGACCATAAAGATTTTAAGGACATTTACGCTTTATCACTAGAATTAAATTCTGGAGTCTTCACAAAAAACGATCAAGATCAAGAATTCCCTACGGTTGTTGTAAGTCAAATCAGAGGTCATATTGTAACAAGCTGTACTTGTGGAAATGTTGGCAATAAAATGTGCGAGCATCAAGGTATAGTTTGCTATGCAATTCTGGAGAATAATGATTTCCGTTTGTTCTTTGATGAGAAGGTAAGGAATAAAGCCTTGCTTCAGATAGCTAAATCTTACGGACTAGAAGATGAACCATATTTGGATAACTTTTTTATTATCAGTTTTGAGGAAGGAGAGTTGAAAATTTCTCCTTCGGTTGTAGGTTTATTAAAGACTGATAATCTTTCTGTCAATAGTTTTCCGATTATTCCAATACGTAAATCTAGATTGGCAATCCTTTCTGAGCAGCATAGAAGACGGATATTGGTTATTTCGAAACATCGCTATTATAACCAATTGAACGTTTTGTTGATGGAAGCTGAGCGCACGAAATCAGGAAAGATTAAGAACCCGATAGATGCGGTTGACACGCAACCTCTGATTTGGAATAGTAATGACCCCAAAGAATTAAAGTTTTATTCAGCGGTCCATTACTTCCAGAATAAATATTCCGATGACAGTTTGGATCTCGATTTAGATGCACTGAAATTAATTATCAATAATCCGTTGTCCTTGGATATTTTCTTCCATGACCGGTCCATTTCAGAAACCATTTCTTCCAAATCCTTGAAACCAATTACGTTGGATGTGCTAAAGGCGGAAGTTCAGTTGACCGTATTCAAGAAATCTCCATTTTATGAAATTACAGGTGAGTTGATTTGGAATGAGACTTCTCTCCACTTTAAACAACTTCAAATTAAGAACGAGTATTTTCTGTTGCACAAAAATGGTCTTTACCTCATTGGTAATCCAGATTTGCTTCGGGTCATAAAGTTCTTTAAGTCCAACAATGAAATTATTGTTCTCCACGAATCCAAATACGACGAATTCTTCAGGAATTTCCTGGAACCTTTGGAGCAATTGGTAAAAATCAATTATTCATTTATTCGTCAAGCGACGCCATCTCAACTTAAAGATAAAAACTATGAGCTGTCACGTCTTATCTATTTACAGCAGGAGGGCAGCTATGTTTCAATCACTCCAGTGATGAAATATGGCGATATTGAAGTTCCTGTTTATTTTCGCAAACAGATCTTCGACACAGACCCAAACGGCAATGTATTTAGTGTTGAGAGGAACCATGATGCTGAAGAACGGCTGACCGCCTCTATTTTGGACAAGCACCCTGAATTCCTGGAGCAGTTGGAAGAAAAAGTGTACTTCTATTTGCACAAAGACAAGTTCTTGGATGAAGGTTGGTTCATTGAAACTTTCGAGCAATGGCGAGAGGAAGATATTGCAATCTTGGGTTTCAATGATATAGAAAAAAATAAGATAAACCCACATAGAGCAAAAATCTCTATTGAAGTGATATCGGGTATTGACTGGTTCAATGCTAAGTTAAAAGTGGGATTCGACCAACAAACTGCAACATTAAGGCAGATTCATCGAGCTATCCGAAATAAGAGCAAATTCGTCGCATTGGACGATGGCACCTTTGGAATCTTGCCTGAAGAATGGATCACGAAAATTGGGAGTTACTTTAAGATTGGTGATATGGATGAAGAAATGATTACCATTCCCAAGGTAAATTATTCTGAAGTGGAGGATCTTTTTGAGAAGGACATATTGAGCGATGAAGTTCAACAGGAGATCGATCTCCTGAAGGAGGAGTTTTCTGCGGGTTATCAAATTCCGAAAGTAAAAGTTCCTAAAAGTTTGAATGCTGAATTAAGAACATATCAGCATGAAGGATTAAATTGGTTATGCTTTTTGGATAAGCACAATTTCGGCGGCTGCTTGGCAGATGACATGGGTCTTGGAAAGACTCTTCAAATCATTGCTTTTATACTTTCTCAGCGAGAAAAATATCCAAATCAAACCAATTTGATTGTGATGCCTACTTCAATCATGTTTAATTGGGAAGAGGAGATTCAAAAATTTGCGCCTTCCATAAAGATCTGGAAACATTATGGCTCAGATCGAAATAAGCATACCGACGGTTTTGAGGATTATGAGGTCATTTTAACAACCTACGGGATAATGCTATCTGATATTCGTTTTTTAAAGAAATTCAGGTTCAATTATATATTTCTGGATGAATCTCAGGCCATTAAAAACCCGAACTCAGAGCGTTATAAAGCAGCCCGTCTATTGAATGCAAGAAACAGAATTGTGCTGACTGGAACGCCGGTTGAGAACAATACTTTCGACCTCTATGGGCAGTTATCATTTGCCAGTCCAGGCTTATTGGGCAGCAAGCAGTTCTTTAAGGATACCTATGCGCTTCCGATTGACAAGTTTGATTATAGCAAAAGGGCAAATGGATTACAGGAGAAGATAAAACCATTTGTTCTTCGAAGGACCAAGAAGCAGGTGGCCACGGAGCTTCCTGAGAAAACGGAAATGGTGATTTACTGTGAGATGAATGCTGAACAACGGAGGATTTATGAGACCTACGAAACCGAGATCCGCGAATTCATTTCTGCGAAGGACGAGGATGAGATTCAAAAGAACAGTATGCATGTTCTGACGGGATTGACCAAGCTGAGGCAGATCTGCAATTCTCCGGTGCTACTCAAGGAAGGACATGCTGCAGAAAACGCTGTAAAAATCGAAGTTATCCTTGAGCAGATCGAGAATAAATCCAAGGAGCACAAAATCTTGATTTTCTCTCAGTTTGTAGGGATGTTGGACCTTATCAAAGCTGAATTGGAAAACCGGGAAATTCCTTTTGAATACCTAACAGGGCAGAGCAAGGATAGGGGCGAGAAAGTTCATAATTTCCAATCTAATGATGATGTTCGTGTTTTCTTGATCAGCTTGAAGGCTGGTGGGGTCGGGCTAAATCTTACAGAAGCCGATTATGTGTATCTTATTGACCCATGGTGGAATCCTGCAGCCGAAAACCAGGCTATAGATAGAGCATACCGTATAGGTCAGAACAAGCATGTGGTCGCTGTACGGATGATTTGTTCCGATACTATCGAAGAAAAGATTATGAAGTTGCAGATGAAGAAAAGAAAATTGGCTCAAGATCTAATCCAAACGGATGCTTCATTTTTTGGGAGCCTTTCCAAAGACGACCTTCTTGAAATTTTATAGGCTTTTCTTCCATTTTAGGTATTTCTGACGCATACAGCTACCGCAGGGTCTATATCCAAGATCAATTGCCTCTTGCTCTGACTCAAAGAAAACCCTGTTTTCCTTTTTCATCCTTTTTCCGGACTTGCAATGAAGAGTGCCATAAATCTTGAGTTTGCTGTTGGCGCCAAACCTTACCTTCTGATTTTTTATCAATGCTTGAAGTTCCCTGTCAGATATTTGTGTATGTTGAATCATTTTAACTCAATGCATCATGGAATATAATGCCCAAGGTATGTCTTATCCCGGACTTTACCTCACTTACTCCATGTTTCATGTTTACACGGTAATAGCCTTTTGTTCCTTTTTCTGGTTTAAAGCTAGTTGTAAAGATCAGGGCATCTCCACGTTTGTGCCCCAGGACAATCGCTTTGGACTGTGCCCTTGGTATCTGTTGGGTCAAGACAAACTCACCGCCTGAATAATCCTCATCAGGATCGTTCAGGAACAAGACCATTTGGATCGGAAAGAATACATCTCCATAAAGATCTTGGTGGAGGGTATTGAATCCCCCTTCTGTATACCTCAAGATCAAAGGCGTTGCTTTGAGCTGATCGTTGTCATGGCATTGCTTCAACAATTCGGAATGTTCCATGGGAAACATCTTGTCAATTTTCAATGCTCTAAACCAGGTGTTTGCGATCGGTGATAGATGTCGGTAAACCTCGGTGCGGATCTCATGGATCAACAAGGGCAGGGGATAATTGAAATATTTGTATTCACCCAATCCAAAACGGTACCGTGCCATCACCACCGTTTTTCGGTAAATATCTTTTTGGTCATATAACTCAATCAATTGCTTGCACTCTTCCTCTGTGATCAGATGCTCAATTACAGCATATCCAGACCGATGCATATCCTCTGTGATGGAATGCCAATCTAACTCCTCAATTCTTGCCTTGATTTCTTCCATGTTACAATCATTTATTATCTAAGCACTAAGTTCCCCATTATATAACCTTTAAAAAATCCGTTTGTTGCTGAATTTTATTTTTCCCACCGTATTTGTGTACGAACAAATTGCCTTAAAACCCTTTAACATTTCCTTAAAATTCAATAACTTAGGCTACACGTTAATGTGAACTAAACTTATTGCCTGTTATCCTACTTATGAAATATATTTTGCTGATATGCTTTTTGGTATGCCTTGGTATACAGAGCTATGCCCAATTGGTCATCCGTATCGATGAAGACAAAGATTACATCCAACTTCTTGAAAACAGACTTAGAGATAGCAAGACCGACAGTGCTAAATCCATCACAGCATTGAGGCTTTCTTATTTCTATAAGAAATATCAAAAAATGGATCTTTCCAAACAGCGTCTTGACCAAGGAGTAGCATTGGCTAAGGGTGATAGAATGATGGAAGGTATCGCAAAATATTTTGAGTCTTATTCTGTTCTTGGTACTGAGGATTTGGCCGCAACAGATGCTAGGTTAATGAGCAGTGATAGTTTGCTTAAAGATATTCATGATCCTGAGGCTAAAAAATACCAAAGCGGTGTGTGGATCATTAGAGGTTTAATTAAACAGCTCCAAGGCAATGAAAAGGAAGGTATGAAAGCTTATATCAACCATGCATTGCCCTTGGCCAAAGAATCTAAGGATAAGTTCAGTGAGGGCAATGCGAATAAGTTCGTAGCGATCAGTTTACTGAATGCTAACGAACGGGTGAAAGCTAATGAATACCTAAAAAAAGCATTGCAGCTATTTCAAGAAGCTCCAAGCGAAAGCGATTTGACCAAACTCGAAGGTATTTTGGAAGTAAATATTATCCTTGCCGAAAACAACCTCCATTTAAATGAGCTCAATGTTGCCAGAAAGCATCTGGATGCATCTTATGATGTACTAAAAAACTATCCAAACTCCAATGTTTTCCTATTCTACTATTATCCGGAAGGAGTGTATTATGAGAAGATGGGCAAATATCAAGATGCTATCCATAGTTTTGACAAAGCTATCGCTTTTCAGAGTGGTCGCACGGAGAACTTTTATATCAATCGCGCTAAGTTTGCCAAATTCACCACTTTAAAAAAAATAGGAAAGAACAACGATGCCGTTGCGGTAATGCAAGACCTGCTGAAAAGTAGCACCCTTTTGCCCAATGACCGCAATAATTATTCAAATCTACTTGCTCAGACCTATGCCAAAGTCGGGAATATGAAGGAAGCTTATAATTGGTCTCAAAAGTATATTCAAGTTAGCGACAGTCTGCATTCCGCAGGTTTCAAGAAAGACCTTTTGGACTTGGAGAATAAATATAGGTCTGCAGAAAAAGAAAAACAAATCACTCAATTACGTGCTGAAAAGCAAGCGGCTGAACTAACTCAAAAAAACCAGAGATTATGGGTTTGGTTATTGGCTGTTGGTGCTGCGGTATTTCTCTTGGCATTCTTATACCTCAACAATATTCTTAAAAATCAAAGGAGAACCAATGAATTTCGGTTAAAGGAAATGGACCAAGAGCGTGAACTTCAAGTTACCAAAGCATTCCTTGAAGGAGAAGATAAAGAACGGCAGCGGATTGCTCAAGATCTTCACGATGGGTTAGGAGGAGCATTGTCTGGTATAAAGATGAAACTATCGGGTGTACAATCTAATTTTCAGTCTGCTGAAATCGAAAATTCCGTACAACAATTGGATCGTTCGATTGTTGAATTGCGCCGAATAGCGCATAATATGATGCCATCGAACCTCCTAAGAAGTGGATTGGAAGTGGCATTGAAAGACCTATGTTCTGCCCTTTCCAATCACCATACCCAAATCGAATTGCAGACGGATGGTTTGAACCAAAATCTCAACCAACATTATCAAGTGAATATCTATCGTATTGTGCAAGAGCTGTTGAGCAATTCATTGAAACATGCCGATGCGGACTATATTCTTGTACAGGTTATTCAAAATGAAGGACAGGTTTTGATTACCGTGGAAGACAATGGAAAAGGATTTGATCTTGACCAGGCGAAAGCTTCCAACGGAATGGGATTGAGCAATATCAGGAACAGGGTCAATATTATGAAAGGCAACTTGGACTATGATGTTATGCCTGGAGAAGGGACAATTGTCAATATTGAATTGGCGGTTTAGAGAACCTTCCAAACAGCCTGATTTTTATGTATTGAATGGGGATATGGTCAGTTCGATGCGTTCAGAAGATCATTTTGTGAACAATGTCTTGGTTCCTATGGCAGAGGTGAGCGGTTCCTCGGTTCCTATTGTTTATTCGCGAGGTAACCATGAGACTTGGAGCAATCACGCCAGGCAGATTACAGACTACCTATTGGATCAGGAGCACCCGTTTCTTTATGGGTTCAGGAAGGGACCGGCATATATCTTGGTTTTGGATTCTGGGGAGTCGCGCAAGGATTCGGATCCTGTGAACTGGGGCTTGACAGAGTTTGACGAATACAGAAAAGAGCAAGGAGAATGGTTAAAGCGTGAAGTTGAGAAACCAGAATTCAAAGAGGCTAAATATAAGATTGTGATTACCCATATTCCGGCCTTTTATTCCAAAAACCCCGTTCATGCTGCAGACCATTATTTCAGTTTATGGGGTGACACTTTGAATAAATCAGGTATTTCCTTAATGATTTGTGGGCATACCCATACTCCAGGGATTCACCCGGCACAACCTGGGAAGATTGAGTTTCCAGTGGTTATCAGGGGAGGTCCAAAACAGGACAAAAGAACCATGATCAGTGTGATCGCAGATGAAAGCAAATTGCAGCTGAAACTGATCCATGAATCAGGGAAGTTATTGGGAGAGCTGACCGTTTAGATATAAACTTTTGTTCCTTTTAAGGCCTTCACAATTTCATCTAATTCAGCTTTTGGGATTTGATTTGTTGAGATTCTGAGCCTCTTGAGCCAAGTCATTTCTTTAATGCTTTCTGGGAGGCTTTTGATCAGGTTGTTGTCAAGATCAAGATCCTTAAGTGATTTCCATTCCTTAATATTTTCTGGTATTTCCATTTTTGTTTGGCAACTCCAAAGGTGCAGTTTTTGGAGGTGCGGAAGATCGGGGATACTATTGAAAAGATTCTCAACATTTATCGGTGCGGAAAAATTGGAGTTCAACAAAAATTCTCTCAATTTTCCTAATTTTTTTATGGCGTTTGGAATGGTCTTAATCTGGTTTATTCCCAGGTCCAAAATCCTTAGTTCAGTTAGTTCAAATAGTTCCTCTGGAAGTTCTTTGATTCCATTTGAATTTAGTTTCAACACTTTTAAGGATTTTAACTTATTGATGGATTTGGGGATTTTTTTCATTCCAGAATTCGATAGGTCCAGACTTTCCAGGGCATGACATTTGGACAAAGTATCTATTAATTCTTCGAATTTAATATCTACGGATTCCTTGACAAACCAAGGCTGAAAAAGTGTTAGGGACTTTAGTTTTGGAAGCTTAGATATTTCATCTGGAATATTTTTGATTAGAGGAGAAATCAAGGTTAATTCCTCCAGTTCGGGAAGTTCAAAAAAATCGGGTGGGAAGCCATTTATTTTTTCATTGATTTCCAAAACCTTTAAACTTTTCAAGGATGCTATAGCCTTTGGGAGCGGATTTTTCATTGGGGAATCAATGGATAATACTTCTAGGTTCTTAGCTTTAGCTAAAGACTCGGGAAGGTCTTCCGTATCATTGAATGCTAGTTTCAGGACCTTTAAGTTAGGAAGCTCAATTAGCCAATCTGGGATTTCGTAAATATAGTTTTCCTCAAGATTGATTTCTTCCAACAACTTACATTCTTTCAAAATCTCTGGGACATCCTCAATACCTTCTTTATTGTACTTAAATTTTTGGATGCTATCCTTTTGTTCTGCGATTTTCTTTAAAAACTTTTTATCCATAATATTATCTTGAATTCAACCCAAACCTAGGGCAAAGCCTTTACCGAATTTAATCAATGTAATTAC
Organism: Sphingobacterium sp. 1.A.5; assembly: GCF_002734235.1. Lineage (NCBI taxonomy): Bacteria > Pseudomonadati > Bacteroidota > Sphingobacteriia > Sphingobacteriales > Sphingobacteriaceae > Sphingobacterium > Sphingobacterium sp. 1.A.5. The sequence continues at coordinate 119,829 of NZ_PEBA01000003.1, read as the reverse complement.
ATTATTTAATAGCTGTAGATAAAATGTAGAGAGATAAAAAAGGTGTTAGATCTCTTAAATTATGATATGTAGATAGTTGTTTGGTTTATTCTGCAATGCAATCGATTGATTTAGGTGTTTTTTAGGTTTTTTTTAGAAAATACAGCAATTATATATGTGTTATTACCGATATTTTTTGGTGTTGAATCTCAATAAATCTCATTTTGGGTTTCAATTTTGATGTTGAATGTCGATTTTTTAAGCCTTTAATCTTTTAAGATAAAAATATGACCGATATGGATAACGTTTTACCTTAACATATTAAGAAATTATTAAGATTGTATAAATTTTTCTGACGAAAACTATGAAAAATTAATATGTTTGCAGCCGAATAACATAAATTCGACCTAATACTTTAACATCAATGACAAACAAAGCTGCTTTTATCAAGTATTTGATTTTAGCTGCGACCTTGGGGAGTGGAAGTTATAGTTTTGCCAATGCAAACACAGTTCATTCATTCTGGTTGCAGTCCAAACTTGAGGGAACAATCAGTGATTCTAATGGTCCAATCGCGGGCGCCTCGATCACTGTTAAGGGGACGGGTATTTCTACATTTTCAGATGAGAACGGACATTTTAGTCTTTCAGATGTAAAGAGTGGATCTACTTTAGTAATTAGTTATATGGGCTACCAATCTGAGGAAGTCGTAATAACGAATCAAACAAATTTAAACATCACATTAGAACAGACGAGTTCGGATTTAGACGAGGTTGTGGTTGTAGCATATGGTACGGCTAAGAAATCGACTTTTACGGGTTCTGCATCGGTTGTAAAATCTGACCAAATTGAGAAGATTTCGGGTTCAGGTTTTGCTGAGGCATTACAAGGTGCTAGTGCTGGTGTCAATGTAACAAACAACGAAGGTAACCCAGGTGGAAATACAAGAATTCAGATTCGTGGTATTTCTTCGATGACTGGAGCCTCCAATCCTTTGATCGTTGTGGATGGTATGCCATACGATGGTCAATTGAATTCCATTTCACCAAGCGATATTGAGTCGATTACAGTATTGAAAGATGCTGCGGCGTCTTCACTATATGGTTCTCGTGCTGCAAATGGTGTTTTGATGGTAACCACGAAAAAGGGTAAATCAGCAAAACCACAGATTAATTTCCGCTCGAGCTGGGGTACTGCAGACAATGCAGTTGTAAACCCTGTAAAAGCAAATCCTTCTGAGCAATTATTGAATACTTGGGAAGGTATGTATAATGACCAATTCTACAAATATGGCTTGAGCAAGCAAGCTGCTGGAGATTGGGCTTCTGCAAACCTATTGGGCAAGCTATTGAAGGCTGTAAAAACAACAGATGGCCAGAATTCTTACGTTTCTCCATTCCAACATATCAATGAGGCTTATGTCTTGCATGATGGTGAAGGAAATGCAAGGATTAACCCCAATCTAAAAATGATCTGGGATGAGAGCGACTACGATTTTTACGGCGCTGTGTTCTCCAGAAAACTTAGACAAGATTACGGTGTTGACCTAAGTGGAACAGCAAACGAAGGAAAAACAAATTACTTCTTGTCTGCAGGTTACCTGGATGACAACGGATATGCAAGTAGACAATATTTCAAACGTCATAATTTCAGAGCTAATGTAACGTCTCAAATTACTGATTGGTTACAGGTTGGCGGAAACTTATCTTACTCAGGTTCAAAACAAAACTTATCGGGTGCATCCAGAGCATTGATCTTCACGAATTCATTGCAATCACCTTGGTTGAGAAATGTAGACAATACGGACTGGGTTTATTCTCAAAAAACCGGCGAACGCATGTTTGACTATGGATCATACACCAACAATTTCTTTGGTATCCAAGCCTTGAACAATGGCGGTGACTATTGGGATAATCCTAATGATGAGTCTTTCAACAATAATATGAGGAATATGATTTCCTCAAGATTCTTTGCTGAGGTTCAACTTCCATATAATTTTAAGTTCAAAACATCATTGGGCATTGACAACAATATCTATAAGTTCTTCGGCTATGGATCGGCTATTCATGATGCATCGCAACAAGCGCCTTATGGAATTACGGTAACTACCAATGGTGGTAATGCTACAAGATCAAACGGTGCAACAAAATCAGTTACGTTCAACAATATCTTGACTTGGGAGCAAAGCTTTGGAAAGCATAATCTATCTGCTTTAGCAGGTCAGGAAGCTTACTCATTGGATGATTATTTCGATACGGGTTATGGAGAGGGTATCATGCAAATGGGCCAATTTGAATTGGGTTCTACCTCAAGAAACTGGAGCAATGACTCTTATAGAAACCGCTATAATTTGTTGTCTTATTTAGGAAAAGTTGATTACAACTACGATGGCAAATACTTCGTTTCCGGATCGGTTCGTCGTGATGGTTCATCAAGGTTCAGTCCTGAAAGCCGTTGGGGTAACTTCTTCTCGGGAGGTCTATCATGGAGAATCAGCCAAGAGGATTTCATGAAGGATGTTAGCTGGATTAACAATTTAGCTTTACGTGCTAGTTATGGTACCACAGGTAATGATAAGTTGTTTATGCGTAATTCGAACGGTACTACAGGTGGGGAGATCCTTTATGGTTACCAAGGAGTTTATGCTTCAGATGATTTATATACAGTTGCTGGTTTGAAGCCTTCTTCGGTTCCTACGCCAAACTTGATTTGGGAAAAGAACCAACAGTACAATGTTGGATTGGATTTCAGTTTGTTCAACAGATTGAATGGTACAATCGAATATTACCAACGCAATGCGATCGACTTATTGTTCTACAAAGAATTCCCGTTATCGGGACAAGTTGGAGCTGCTATCGGAGAGAATACTAACCTTGGGGACTTAACAAACAGAGGTTTCGAATTTACATTGTCAGCTGATGTGATCCGTAAAGAGAACTTCAACTGGAAAGCTGATTTCAATATTTCGACTTTGAAGAATGAGATCACTTATTTACCTGGAGGAGCTTTCACTTATGAGAACCGTACTGCGGGTTATAAGATGGAAGAAGGAAAATCATTGTTTGAGTTTTACATGGTTAAGAATGCTGGTGTAAATGCTGAGACTGGTAATATGCAATATTACATCAAGGGAGACAATGATAATTGGGAAGTTACTGAGGATTATAGCTTGGTAACTACTGATGACTACCAATATATTGGATCTGCATTGCCAAAAGCATTTGGTGCTTTGACAAACAGTTTCAACTATAAAGGTTTGGATCTATCCTTTATGTTATACTATTCACTTGGTGGAAAAATGTATGACTATGCTTACATCGAGCGTACAGCATTGCGTGGTGGTGTAGGTGTTGTTCAGGACTTGGTTGGAGACAGATGGAAAAACCCGGGAGACAATGCCTTGTTGCCAAAATGGTCTAATGATGATTATTCAAGCACAAGAAAAGCTTCTGATTTCTATGTTTTCGACAATGACTATTTGAGATTAAGAAATGTGACTTTAGGATATAACTTGCCTAAATCATTGTTAGAGAAATTGACCTTATCTAATGTTAGAATATTTGTTTCAGGAGACAACTTATTGACATTTGGTTCTGCGAAGAACAGGTATTCAGATCCGGAGACTGGTCTATCGGGTAACAACTACAACGGTAATGCCGATACGGACAATGGAATCCAAGGGTCTAGAAGAGTTTATACTGGCGGTTTACAAGTTTCATTTTAATTAGCGTCATGAAAAAGATATTTAAGAAAATTCAAATATTAGGGCTTGCCGCAGCACTAGGATTAAATAGCGGATGTAGTGACTTTTTGGAGACGAGCTCGTCCGTTGACACTTCGGATGAATTGGTTATTTCCAATACGGCAGGTTTAGTGAAAGTTTTAACTTCAGCCTACAATCAGTTGTTTTTTAATCCTCAGGGAGCAGATCGCGTTTATGCAGGATTAACTGGTCTTCAGATGTATGTTGATTTAGGTGGTGCTGATATCTTATGCCATACGAATATGGGTGGAAATCAACTTTCCACTTATCGTTATGAGCCTACCAAGACTCAGGCAAACGGGCAATCTGACGCTATTTGGTCGATGATGTACAAAATCATCAACCAAGTAAACATTATCATCGACAATGCTGAAAATGCGCAAGGTGAGCAAGCGACTAAAGATGCATTATTAGGTCAGGCAAAAGCAATTAGAGGAATCTGTTATTTTCATTTGATTCAGAATTATCAACAGACTTATGCTATTGCAAAGACAAAACCTGGTGTAATTCTAAGATTGAGTTCAGAAGATGAGAAAAGTCTTCCTCGCTCAACGGTACAACAGACTTATGACCAAATTGTAAAGGATTTGACAGATGCAAAATCTTTGTTGGGTTCCTATTCTCGCGAAGGAAAGTGGTTTATCAATGAGGATGTTGTAACTGGTCATTTGGCTCGTGTTTATTTGGTTATGAACGATTGGTCAAAGGCTTTATCATCAGCTTCTGAGGTTTACAATAAATATCCAACATTGATGTCCAAGGAACAGTACCGCGGTGGTTTTGACGATGTTATCACAAAGAACTACCCAGAGGTAGTTTGGGCGGTTAAGTTTACCGATCAAAACAACCTAGGTGGCGGTACTCAGTTCAATTTCTGGTTTAACCAAGATGCTAGTTACGGTGAAGGTTTCACTGATGGACCAATTTACTCATTCTTGGACTTCTTTGCTGATGGTAAATATGAGCAATTGTTTGAAAAAACTGAAGATAGATACCAATTCTGGAAAAGGACCAATAATGCGAGTGCAGAATGGTCTACCAAATGGGCTTATGATAAGTATAAGCACTATGGTGATGGTCATGGAGCAAAACAGAGCAATACTCGTCCAGAGATTTCTTTGATGCGCAGTGCTGAAATGCTATTGATTATGGCTGAGGCTTCTGCAGAATTAAACAATGGTCAAGGACTGGCTCACCTAACAAAACTTCAGAAAGCAAGGGGTGTGAAAAACTTGACTACTGCTGCATCTGGAGATAATCTTTTGGAAGCGATCTATGTTGAAAGAAGGAAAGAACTGTTGTGTGAGGGGGTTACTGGTTTGTATGACTTATTGAGATTACAAAAACCATTGATCAGATACCAAGAGACTCCGACTTACAAAGAAGGTCATTATACTTGGGGAGTTTCATATTTGAATGGCTATGTTGCCAATTCAGCAAACCCAACTGGTACTTTCCCATCTAATGATTATAGGTTATTGTGTCAGATTCCGCAATTGGAAATTGTAAACAATGAAGCTTTAACAGAAGCTGACCAAAACCCATACAGTGGAACAAAGTAATTTTTTGTTATCATAAATTTTGCAAGCCCCGGTAGGATTCTACCGGGGTTTATTTTTGTTAGGGTATTGAAATTGATTATATTTGGTTAAATCAACATAACCTAAACATGTTCAACAAAATTTTTTCTCTCTGTGTCTGTCTATGCTTTATATTTTCATCAAAAGCTCAAGAACAAGACTCAGCATTTATCTTTTCTTACTTTAAGAGCAATGGCGAAGATGGTCTTCACCTTGCCTATAGTGGAGACGGATTAAAATGGTCCGCATTAAAAGGAGACCAGTCTTTTTTGACTCCGGAACTCAGCCCTGACAAGTTAATGCGCGACCCTTGTATTATTAAGGGTGGTGATGGTCTCTATCACATGGTTTGGACCGTCAGCTGGACTCAAAAGGGGATTGGCCATGCTACTTCCAAGGATCTTATCAATTGGTCGGAGCAGCAGTACATTCCGGTTATGGAGCACGAACCTCATGCTAGAAATGCTTGGGCACCTGAGATAACCTATGATCCGTCTACCAAGCAATATATGATTTATTGGGCAACTACGATCACGGGAGAATTCCCTGAAACGCAAGTTGAGGCAGACAATGGCTATAACCACAGAATGTACTATACCTTGACCAAAGATTTCAAGGATTTTACTGAAACCATGCTTCTTTACGAGCCGGGGTTCAATTGTATTGATGCTACGATTCAAAAGAATGGTACAAAATGGATGATGGTCATCAAAGATGAAACCCGTGAACCGGCAGAAAAGAATCTAAAGCTTGCTTACGCTGATGATTTAGAAGGACCATATTCAGAAGCTAGCGAAAAAATAACAGCTGATTATTGGGCGGAAGGTCCCACCGTAATCAAGAATAATGGGGCATGGTATGTTTATTTTGATCGTTATATGGATAATCATTTTGGGGTGATCAAATCCAAGGATTTAAAGAATTGGACAGATGTATCTGATCAGTTGCAGTTTCCGGAAGGGATACGACACGGTACCATATTGAAGATTTCGAATAAAGAATTAAATAAGTTGAAGGCGTTGTAAGAGGTAAAATAGTTACACCCCTATAGGGTTGGGTGGGATGAAATAATCGTTTCTAAAATAGTTAAAGCCCTCACGGGCAATTTTATTAAGTTAGGGTGGTTTAAACATGCCACACCTATAGCGTTGGTTATTGAGATGATTATCTTGTGAAGCTTTCCCTTATGGTTGTGGAAGGTTTTTGAGACTCTTGTTCCAGGTACTGTGTCGGGCCTAGTCCTTAGGAAGGATAAATGATTTTTTTCGTAATTTTTTGAAATTGAAAAAATTTAAGGGTATTTATGCAAGAATCATTAAGAATAATAAAAAAATCGATACTTTATCTAATTTTCTTTTTCATAACGGCACCGTTTATTTTACGGAGTGGGTTTATTGAAGGAGGCCTTAAATTAAAGTATTTCCCCTTAGCTGGTCCATAATACTGCTCATTGTTTGTCTTAAGAAAAATTGAATATTTTAGGAAAAATCTGATAATTTTATTAGCTCCTATTATTTTTTTGACAATATTTGGGTTACACAGAAATGCGAAAGACCTAGTGCCAGCTATGTTCCTAAGATGAACCTTATCTTTGGATATAATTTAATTCCTTTTATAGTAAATTCAAACTAGTTTTATGAAGCTCTTTAGTTTGATTTTATTAATTTCAAGTGTTTTTTAATGTTTCTAATCCTGGTATTAGACAAGAAAGGTAATATAACTGACAAATGGTTTAAAGCTCCTATAAACAATTCATTAGTTACCTCATATTACATATATATATATTAAAATTCCAAAAGATTTTGTTAAATTTTGATTTCATGATTATATACTACGCTTTGTGTATTATGTAATTGCGGTATATAAATAAATATTTGATCTTGGAATATATCCGAAAGTCTATACAGGCGATTGATTAATTGACTACCTTACAATAGTTGACATTGTCTCATTCACTTTGCAAACCAATAGATTTCTCACTCACGCATCCTATTGCGAAATAGGGTCCATTGTTGAAATGGACCATGCCGGTCAACGCAGGGTTTTCAAAAATCATATTAGAAGTTCATTATTAATATTTATTTTTTTATCCCCGGTTTATTCTGTTCAGGACATAGCAGGATTATCGGGGATTTTTTCTTATGCGATATTTGATAAATATTCAAAAAAAATGGCCCTAACAAAAGTTAGAGCCAAATAATTAATATTGAATGGAGTATCCTTAAGCGATACGGACGTTAATAGCGTTCAATCCCTTCTGTCCGCGCTCAACGTCGTATGTAACATTGTCGTTCTCTCTGATATTGTCCCTAAGACCTGTTGAGTGTACAAATAGATCTTGACCACCCTCATTTGGTGTAATAAAACCAAATCCTTTGGTGTTATTGAAAAATTTTACTTTGCCTTCTTGCATCGTTTTAAAAATTAAATAAAAAAATTTTGTTTAGGCCATTGGCCAATAATTTGAAACAACCGTTTCAATAATCATTGTTGGCAAATTGATGTTTCTAAATGTAAACTGAAGAAGTACAGTCTCAAATAGAATCACATCGATCTGATGAAAACAAATTAGCAACTGGATTTACGGAACTAAAATAGATGGGAAAACCGATCGGTTTCAGAAAGCGTAGGCAGAGCCTGATTATATCCAAAGGTATTAAAAATTAATTAAATTCCAAAATTTATTTTCTCATTGATTTAATAACCTTAAAATGTGAGTTAAAAGCGCTCCAAAATGTAGGGGTATTCGTGATAAGATATATTAAATTCTCTACAAGTAGTTTTAACGATTCTGTTTATGTCAGGATAATGAATGTGACTAATTTTAGGAAATAGGTGGTGTTCAACCTGGAAATTAAGACCACCCAGCATCCAAGTCAAGAATTTATTCCTAGTAGCAAAATTTGAGGTAGACTGAAGTTGGTGGACCATCCATTCGTCTTCAACCCTAAAATTTTCAATTGTCTTGAATTCAGTCTTGGAAACGACATGTGCCAATTGAAATATAGTTGCTAAACAAATACCACAAACAATACTTGCTATCAACAGTCCAACCAATGTCGGGATTAAACCCACATAGAATATCGGTAATATGACAAAGACAAACATATGAACCGCCTTACTGATCCAGAAGATAACCTTCTCCCTGAAGGGTATCGAAATATTTATTGAATTTTGTCCAAGTCTCCCCCTTAAAAGCTTTTCATAGTCTTGGTAGAAAATCCAAGCGAGGTAAGATATGGAATATAAAAAAATAAAATATAAATGCTGGAACCTGTGATGTTTTTTGATTGGTTGGTCATGGTGAATACGCATAAATTTTATTTCTATATCGTGATCCTCACCATCGATGTTCGTATAAGTATGATGCGCAATGTTGTGCTTGAGTTTCCAAAGATATATATTCCCTCCCAAAAGGTTCAAGGAATAGCTTAAAACGGAATTGACTTTCCTGTTATCAGAAAAGGTATTGTGCCCTGCATCATGCATGATATTAAACCCAATGGCAGCCAAATTAACGCCCATTATTATACATAGAATTACACTTATTGTCCAATGGTTTTGGATAAATACCAATAAAACAAAATTGATAAGGAGAATAAATATTAATATTGTTGCCTTAATTGCTAATTTTCTGTTTCCAGTCTTCTTGATTTCATTGTTAATAAAATAGTCGTTAATTCTAATTTTAAGGGCTTTGGAAAAGGAAGTTTTGTCTTTTAAAAATTTTACTTTGGTACTCATACTATAGCAATATACTAATAAAGTATTGATTTTTACTGGCAATAAATTTAATTAATTTATATGTCATAGCAAAAAAATGCCGCATAAATATTATGTTATGAAGGTGAAGATTTATAATCATTATTGTTGAAATATAATTCTTGCTAGCTGACTATATCCATGGCCGTATAGTTTTTTACAAACTTGCTAAGTTAAATTAACGCTGATATTTTTGATTAATCCGAAAGTTTTTGGGGTTAGGAAATTTAAGCAAATTATTTCACCTATCTGTAAAGAACGAATGATGTATTTCTGCGAGATGGAACGATTTTGTTAGGGCTCCTGTTGCTGAAGTAATGGAGAATGTTTTGATAGCTTACTAGACTTATCTCCTTACTCTTTCTAATGTAGTATAGATAACTTTCAGGATCTGATTATTTCACCTTCCTGAGTTTGTGAAAGCTATCTTTTTGTCAATGAATTAATTGAATAAGTTACCATAGCAATTTCAATTTCCTAAACTAGTTCTATTTTTAGACCTTGAATTAACAACAGTTGTCCAGGGTAATATAGGTTTCCGAATACCTGTTTGGATGTTTGTCCTAGAGTTGTTTAGTTCGAGATAATAGATGTGAAGATCAACCATTACAGCATACTTAATACAATCTCTAAGGGGCTTTTTGGTCAACTAAAACAATGCATAGGTGCTTGGAGATGGATTGGAAACCTTGTATGGGACAACCTTCATGATATTCGAGAGGATATAGAATTTTAAGGTGGATGAACTTTACATTACTATTGATACTAGTTGCCTTTGGCGTATCACCCCTACAGGGCAATGTCATTAAGTTAAGAAAAAAATAAGGCCACAAATCACGTAAATGTTTAATTTTGAATTCACTACTAAACAAATCTAAACAAGCGTGTTTATGGCCGATGTAAAAATAGCACTTAAAATCATATCAGACCTAAAAAATTTTATTTCTATCTGTTTAACAGATCCTCTGCTGCTCAATCTTTTCAGGAATTCCAAAACCCATTTCACCCGGGACCGCAAGCTCAATTTCGAGAGATTGGTCCTGCTGATCGCCAAGATGTGCAAGCGGACCCTCTCTGTCGAACTGGAAGGTTTCTTTGGTGAGCTGGGCAAGAAGATCAGTTGCTCGGTGAGTGCCTTTTCCCAGCAGAGGAGCAAGCTGAGCCCCCTTTTCTTCCTGGTCTGGAACCGGGTGCTCTGCGAGAGCTTCCTGCGCCATGCACCGGGGGAAACCAGGAGACGGATGGGCTACCGGCTGATCGCAGTTGACGGCTCCAACCTTGCCCTGGTGAACACACCTTCCCTGCAGGCCCACTTTGGCGGCCAGAGCAACCAGAACTCGAGCTTCGTGCAGGCAAAGACCTTCTATCACTACGATGTGCTGAACGACCTGGTGACCCATGCCTGCATAGCCCCATACCGGACCAGCGAGCTGACCATGGCCTCCCATTGGATCGAGGAACTGCCCGTGGACTCCATTGCCATCTATGACAGGTGCTATTCGACGTTCAAGATGTTCGCGCTCCATAGCTGGCAGGAGAGCGAGCGCAAGTTCGTGATCAGGGCGAAGGATTCGCTGGAGTTCGTCAAGAGGTTCCTGAAGACKGGAAAGGTTTCCCAGGTCATCGAGCTTGCCCCAACCCAGGCCTCCATCRGCGGCCTGCGCCAGAGCGGGTTCGCCACGGACAGCTCAACAAGGATCCGCATACGCTTGGTCAGGGTAGAACTGCAGTCGACCACGGAGGTGATCGCGACCAACCTATGGCAGGAAGAGGGGTTTGARAACGATATGTTCGGGGACCTGTACTTCAGGCGCTGGGGAGTGGAGACGAACATCTCCAAACTGAAGAATACCATGCAGATGGAATCCTTCAGCGGRCTGACGGTGGAATCYGTCGAGCAGGATTTCTATGCAACKGTGATGATGTCAAACCTGCATTCGATACTGATCAGGGATGCCCAGGTCCAGCTCGACCGCGATACRTCCACGAAAAAGTACCCCCAAAAGGTCAACGGGAACAAATCCTTCGGAAAATTAAAGGAAAACCTGATAGCCATCTTTTTCAAAAACAGGGAAAGGGAAATCCTCAGGGAGCTCACGGCCTATTTCCTCAAGGACACATTGCCCATTCGAAAGGGAAGATCGTTCCCAAGGCAGCTTAAGACCTCGAATAAAAAGTGCAAGCACAGGACCTACACAAACTACAAACCGGCATGATAAAATCCTTAACTTAATGACATTGCCCATCGGGGTTGGATGACTAATCCCTGTATGGTTAAAACATTATAAACATGATTTCGGTGGCAGTTGGGGAAACCAGACAAAGACAAGCATAGCCAGCTACCACGAGACGATGCAAGCAATACAGCTTTCTGATTTTATGGATGGTGGGGACACGAGCCACGGCGAAGGGGCAAACAAGGCATAGAAGTAAGTCCAGCCATAGCGAGCCGACACCATTGGTGTGGCTTCAAATATGGCTGAAAAAGGTTTAGACCTTAATTTATTATTTTTCGTTGAAGATTTTCAGTCTGCTGACCATGATAAACATCAAGAAGCCAAACAGTGAAAAAATAGCGAATGAGTATCTTAGGCTGAACAACTCCGCAATATAACCGATCAATGGTGGTCCCATCAAGAATCCGAGGTAGGATATACTGGAAACCATTGCGAGAGCAACTCCTGCAGGGATTGTTTTGTGTTTACCTGTAACACTGTACACGGTTGGGACATTACATGCTACACCTAATCCGACCAACATAAATGCGAATGTACAAACCCATAGATTAGGGAAAACAACAGATGCTAGCATGCCTACGAACATCAGAACGCCACTGATTTGTAGAGTGCGCTGTCTACCATATCTGCCAATGAATGCATCTCCCAGGAATCTTCCTAGCGCCATCATAATCATAAATGATGCATAACCTAGTATCACGAGTTTTTCAGGAGCTTTTACTACATCACTGAAATATACACCGCTCCAGTCGAACATAGCACCTTCGGTTGCCATGCTGAAGAATCCGATGACACCTAATTGTACAATAAGGGAGTCTGGTTTGAACTTTGTTTTTTCTTTTTTTTCTGTCTTGGAGCCTTCTTCAGGAACCAAATACTGTTTGTTCAACAGGATATTCAAGACCATGATCAGGATAATACCTATAAAATGGGGGATTGTATTGATCTGGAAGTTGAGGGATAGAAGTCCTATCAAAGCACCCGTAAATCCTGCCAATGACCACGCTCCATGGAAAGAGGACATAATAGATCTTCCATAAAGTTCTTCTGCCAATACCCCTTGCGTATTTACGGCGATATTACACATGTTTCCGGTAACTCCAAAAAGGAATAATGAAGCGCCCAACATCCATGCATTTCCTGAAAACCCAATCAACAGAAGCACCAAGGCATATAGAAATGCTGCCCATGGCATCACTTTATGGCTGCCATATTTATTCACCAATGCTCCAGAAAGAGGCATTGTCAATAATTGACCAATCGGAAGCATTAACAGGATAGTCCCTAATTGAGCTTCAGAAAGTTCTAATGCTGATTTAATAGTAGGAATACGACTTGCCCAACTCGCAAAACCCAAGCCTTGGCCAAAGTAAAACAAAGTTACTGCAATGCGTATTCTGCTTTTCATGGATTGAGAGACATTCGCACCTGCCTCACCTAATGATGTCATTGTGTAATATTTGTTGCAAAATTAATACAATTATTTCGAATTGAGGCATTCTTTAGTGTAAAAAATACACACTTATAAGTCTTTATTAATCTTTGGGTTACATGATGCGCTAATAATGTTGTTATTTAAATCAGGGAGCTCTATTCAGCTTGCTGTTTGTTGTAAAATATTTGTCGAGTAATAATGGATTCTGATTTCGAATTGTACATTTGTTTATTAACAATTTATTACTGACCTTAAAATGAACAAATCACTATTAACCTTAGCTCTTCTATTAGGAGGAGCTACAGCATTGTCTGCCCAGGTTCAGCCCACATTTTTGTCACACCCTACCTTGAGCCCTGATGCTCAAACGATAGTTTTCAGTTTTGAAGGTGATCTTTGGAAAGTTCCTTCTGGTGGAGGTCCTGCTTTTCGTCTGACCGCCATGGAAGGAAATGAGGTGATGCCTAGGATTTCCCCAGATGGACAATGGTTGGCATTCTCGTCGAACCAAAACGGGAACATGGATGTTTACGTCATGCCTATGGCAGGTGGAAATATTCAACAGATTACTCACCATGAATCTACAGACGAGGTTGACAGTTGGAGTTGGGACAGTAAGCAGATATATTTTACTTCTGGCAGGGCCAACAGATTGAGCAGCTACCGTGTAAGTAAGGATGGTGGTACTGCAGAGCGGATTTTTCCACATTTCTTCAATTATATCCATGGAATGGTTGAGACACCAACTGGAGAATTGTTGTTCACAGATACTTGGGAAAGTTATACTGCGGCGAACAGGAAAAGATATAAAGGAGCTTTTAACCCCGATATAAAAGGATATCATCCTAAAACTAAAGCCTATAAAGAATATACCAACTACGAAGGGAAAGATTTATGGCCTACAGTTGATAATAAAGGTACGATCTATTTTGCTTCTGATGAGGCCAATGATGAGTATAACCTATACAGTATAAGCAATGGTACCAAGGTTGGATTGACTCAATTCAATGAGTCGATTCGTAATCCACAAGTTGCTGCGAATGGTTCCAAAGTTGTTTTTGAAAAGGGCTACCAGTTATTTGTTTACGATGTAGCTAGCAAAAACACCATGCAACCAGCAATTTCATTGAGTAGAAATCAAGTCTTGGGCAAGTCCAAGGAATTTGATGTTAAAGGTGCGATCAGCAATTTTGATGTTTCTCCGGATGGGAAGAAAATGGCCTTTGTATCAAGGGGAGAATTGTTTGTCAGTGATATTGATGGGAAGTTTATTCGGCAAATGCCAGGTCAAGGTGAAAGAATTACAGAAGTAAAATGGCTAAAGGATAATAAGACATTGTTGTTTAATCAAACTGTTGGAGGATATTTAAATTGGTACTCTCGTTCGGCAGATGGTAAGGGTGATGTAAAGCAATTGACACAAGACAAGAGAAACAATAGGCAGATCAGCATTAACAATGACCGGAGCAAAGCGGTTTACCTCAGCGGAAGAGATGAGGTTCGTTTATTGGATTTAAACAGTCTAAAAAGTGAGACTATAGTGAAGGATGAGATCTGGGCTTTCCAAAACTCCTCGCCATCATTTTCCCCAGATGATAAGTATGTCCTATTTACTGCGATCCGAAATTTTGAACAGGATATTTTCGTTTATCATATCGCTGATAAAAAAGCCATCAATTTAACGAATACGGGTGTGACTGAAGCTTCTCCTGTATGGTCGAAGGATGGGAAATATGTGTATTTTTCAAGTAATCGAACAAAGCCTGCGTATCCTACAGGGATGGAAAATGCGAGTTTATATCGTTTAGCATTGGAGAATTTCGATGAGCCTTATCGTATTGGGAAATTTGATGAATTATTCAAGGATGGCGAGAAAGATAAAGACAAAGAAAAAAAGGATAGTACAGCAAACAAGAACGACAAAAACAGCAAGGATAAAAAAGATGCTGATAAGCCAAAAGATGATAAAAAGGATGATAAAAAGAAAGTAATGGTATCTATTGATGTTCAAGGTCTATCGGATAGGATTACACAAGTAAGTCCTGCTGCTGGTACTCAATATAATCCGCAGACGTTTGCAAAAGGAGAGAAGTCTTACTTATTTTATCAATCTGACCATGAGGGTAAATGGGCGACCTACAGGATCACTTTCGAGCCTTTTGCCAACAGTAAAACCGAGAAGGTATTTGATGGTGGTATTCAAGATCTAGTGGAAGTTGATGGGAAGTACTTTGCATTGATTGGTAGCAATATCCAGAAATACAACATGGATCAAAATAAACTTGATGCGGTTGATATTAATTTCAAGTTCAATAGAGACCTGGACAAAGAATTCAAACAGATGTTCTATGAAACATGGGCCAATATTGAAGAGAACTATTATGACGAGAATTTCCATGGTGTTGATTGGGAAGGTATGAAAACGAAATATGCGAACTACCTCAACGGAATCAACAATAGGATGGACTTAAGGATTCTTCTAAATGATATGTTAGGGGAGTTGAACTCATCTCATATGGGTTTCAGCACTTTCGGTACAGATGAACGCAAGCAATTTAATTTTGTGACCAATGAATTAGGAGTAGTTTATGATGATAAAGATCCCTACAAGGTTACCCATATTGTTGCCAAGGGACCTGCATCAAAAAAGGAAGTTGATTTGAAAGTTGGAGATGTATTGGTTGCTGTAAATGGAAATAAGATTGACAAGTCCCAGGACCGTGATTCTTATTTGACGTGGCCATCTCTAGCCAAAGAAATTCAACTGACTGTGAATCGAGGAGGAAAGGAGCAAATCATCAACATCAGGCCGCAGAGCAATTCATCATTCAAGGAATTACTATATGATGAGTGGATCAAGGGGAATAGAAAGAAAGTTGATGATTTGAGCAAAAACCGAATTGCCTACTCGCATATGAAAAATATGGGCGGTGATGAGCTTCAATCCTTTTTGATCGATATGGCTGAGCAAGAAAACAATAAAGACGCAGTCATTTTAGATCTTAGATATAATACGGGTGGAAATGTTCATGACGAGGTATTACGCTTTTTATCGCAACGACCATATCTACAGTGGCAATATCGCGGTGGTAAGCGTTCTCCGCAAAGTAGCTTTTCTCCAGCTGGTAAGCCTATCGTACTGTTGATTAACGAACAGTCTTTAAGTGATGCTGAAATGACTGCTGCCGGTTTCAAGGCGTTGAAGCTTGGGAAAGTTATAGGTACTGAGACTTATCGATGGATTATATTTACCTCTGGAAAGGGATTGGTCGATGGGTCATTCTATCGATTGCCATCTTGGGGATGTTATACTTTGGATGGTCAGGACCTGGAATTGACAGGAGTTGCACCAGATATTGCTGTGAAGAATACTGTTGCAGATCGCGTAGCTGACAAAGACCCTCAATTGGAAAGAGCCGTTGATGAAATCCTAAAGGATTTGAAGAAATAGGCTTGTCGAGAGAGGTTTTGATAAATGAAGTGCCCCCGGAAAGTTAGAAGCTATTTGGGGGCTTTTTTTATGACTGATTGAATCAAGAGTTTTCGATTTTCATTGTTTTTATTGCGTTTCGATAGATTTTGGAAATAATTTTTAAAAAAAGTAATCAAAAAGTTGCAAACTGTATTTTAACCATTATTTTTATAATAAATTATACATAATACAAATAACCTAAATTATCTGATGAATCCATTGCCTTCAGTTTCTGGACTATCTTGGGAAGATTATGATCTTGTTTCAAGGCTTAAGAACAACGATAAGACAGCATTTTCGGAGATTTATTTTAAATATTGGGAGAATTTTTTCGACAGCAGTTATTCATTTTTAAGGGATGAGGAGCTAGCGAAGGATGTTCTTCATGATGTGTTCCTGGATATTTGGAGAATTCGTCATAAATTGGAAATTCGATACTCGATCAAGGCGTATATTAGTGTTTGTATCAAAAACAAATGTATTTTTGTCTTGAAAGAGAGGAAAAAGGTTGAAATGCTGAATATAGACAGCTTTGATATTATGACCTCAGAATACGACCAATTAGCATTAAAGGATATTGAATTCCAATTAAATCACGTTCTAAAGAATAAATTGACGAAAAAAAGTAGAACAATATTCGAGTTGAATAGGAATGAAGATTTGACGTACAAAGAAATTGCAGGACGGATGAACCTCAGTGTCAAATCTGTTGAGTATCATATGTCCAAGGTTTTGAGCTTGCTGAAAAAATCAATTTTAATTATTACAACCTCGATTTTATTCTTCTAATTACCGGAGAATATGGATGAAAAAAGCAAAGAAGATTTAGGGAAAGAAATCCACGATAGATTAATCCATTCCATTAAAAAAGATAGAAGGCGGAAGATTAAAAGAAATCTTTCGACGGTGTCTTTTATTTTGGTCTTTGCTATTGTTGGATGTTTAGTTTTTTTCAAGCAGGATCATATCCTTGATTTTTTCAAGAGAACTGAGGGGAAAGAAGTCACTGCAGACTTCCTAGCAGGTACCCTAACGGAACAGAACAATTCATTTTCTAAAACAGAACCTCTATCCGTTGGCAACGACGAATCCAAAGCTATTTTCTTAGATAAGGATAAAAAAATGGTCCTAAATATTTCCAGGCTTGGACTAGGAGAGGATGATATTCTAAATATTAAAACGGGTATTGGAGAAGTTTATAAAGTTGAGCTTCCGGACGGTTCAATTGTCAACCTCAATGCAAATTCCAATTTACATTATGCAGCTTCATATCCTAAAGATCGTAAATTGACTCTAGCAGGAGAAGCTTATTTCGAAGTGAAGAGTTTTAAAAAGGACAATAAAAAAGTCCCTTTTGAGGTCAAGACCGAACAGCAGACCATTCAGGTATTGGGCACTTCATTTAACGTGAAAACCACAGGTTCCTACGATGAAACTTTTTTATATAAGGGGAGCTTAAATGTAAAGGCTGTACATACTGGGGAAAACAATAAATTAAAGCCCGGCAATTTGATACGTGTAAATTCGAATCAGGCATTGATGAAGTCTCTTGATGAAGGGGAGATTGAAGAATATTTAGCTTGGAAAGATGGTTTTCTATATTATGATAACAGGAGCTTAGGATTTATCCTTGAAGACCTTCAAAAATATTATGATTTTAAGTTTGACCGTAATAGTGTTCCCGCAGAGAACTTCACTATTTATTTGGCTCGAGAAAACAAATTAGAGGAATTGATTTTGTTATTAGACGCTTCGAGTCATTCCATTCTACAACTAAACGACAAGGTTCTAACGTTTAGAAAATAAATTAAAATTTTTTTAGGGTAGTCGAAAGAATTGAACTCTATATAAGTAATGAAATTATAAAAGACCACTTTATAATCTATAACACCTACTTATATGAACAAAAAATTCTTTATTCCTTTTCAGGGCTATGAGATATTTGGGAAGCTGATAATTCCAAGGATAAATAAAGCTTCTAAATTAGCCATAGTAATTTCCTGTTTAGCATTGAATGGTTTTGCGCTTGGTTTTAGCCAGACCATTTCCTTAAATCTTAAGAATGTTTCTGCCAAGGAAGCCTTAAAAGAGGTTCGAAAAAAGAGCGGATTTCAGATTGTCTACAATGAATCCTTATTGTCTAATTCTTCGAGGGTAACTATTGTCGATTCAAAGATCAGCCTTCAAACAGCATTGAACAAGATCTTGGTGAATCAGGATGTAAGTTATGAGGTAAAAGATAAAATTATATTAATCAGACCTTCTGTAAAAGGAAATACTACGGAGGTCAAAACTGTTTCAAACACCGAATTGGTACAAGTTGCTGTTAAGGGTAGGGTGCTAGATAAAGAAGGGCAGCCTATTGCTCTTGCAACAGTTTCTGAAAAAGGCACTGCCAATAGCACGTCGACAAATGAAAACGGGGAATTTTCATTAAGAGTATCTGGTTCGAATGCTGTATTGGTTGTTACTTCCATGGGTTATGTTTCTCAATCTGTGTCGGCATCTACACAAGAGATGACCATAACATTAGCTGAAGAAGAGAATCTTATGGATGAGGTTGTGGTAGTAGGATATGGACAACAAAAGAAAGCTAATTTAACAGGTGCAGTTTCTACTGTAAGTGCAAAAGAATTAGAGGCCCGTCCTGTTCAAAATACTGCACAAGCGCTTCAGGGGATGGTACCGGGATTAAATGTTCAGAATGCAGGGTTGGGAGGCGAGTTGAATCAAACGATGAACATCAACATACGTGGTGCAGGTACGATTGGGGTAGGATCGAGCTCCTCACCTTTAATCCTAATAGACGGGATGGAAGGTGACATCAATGCCTTAAATCCAAATGATATTGAGAACATCACTGTTTTGAAGGATGCTGCTGCTTCTTCGATTTATGGTTCTCGTGCTCCATTCGGCGTGATTCTGATAACGACCAAAACGGGTAAATCAGGAAAAACTTTGGTAAACTATAATAACAACTTTCGCTTGAGCAAACCAAGGGGCTTGCCGACGATGTTGGATTCGCGAACTTTTGCCTATTATTTCAATGAGGTAAAAGCGAATGATGGTGAACAGGCTGTATTTTCTCAAGAAGTTCTGGATCGTATTACTGCGTATCAAAAAGGAGAAATCAATACGGTGAGTACTCCGGGTCCAAACGGCAGGTGGCAATATTATGGTGGTTCCAATGCGAATACCAATTGGTTTGATGAGGTATATAGAGACTATTCACCCTCACATGAACATACCCTCAGCGCGAATGGGGGCGGTGAGAAAGTTAATTTCTATACGTCTCTGAATTTAATGGATCAAAGTGGTTTGAACAAATATGCTGATGACAACTTCCAACGCTATTCATTTGCGAATAAAATTAATGTGAAGATTCATGATCGCATTGATTTGATGTCGAACACGAGGTTCGTGCGCGAGGATTATGAGAAGGCGAGTCATATGAATGATCTATATTATCATAATATCGCGAGGAGATGGCCAACAGTTCCTACCAGAGATGACAACGGACAGTTCACTGATGCCAGCGAGTTGGCACAATTAACTGAGGGCGGGCGTACCAAAGCTGTAAAAGACTTATTATATCAACAGCTCCAATTACAGGCGAGGCCATTGGATAATTGGAATATTACGGCGAATGTGAACTATAGAATTACCAATTCAAATGGCCATAACGAAATTTTAAAAGCATATAGCTATGATGTGGACAATAATCCATATCCATTAGCAGTAGGTTATAATGCTGCGGATTTTACAAGTGTATCCGAAAGCAATAGAAAAGACGAGTATTTCAGCACGAATATTTTTACGGATTATTCATTAAGGTTAAACGATGACCATAATTTTAAATTCTTGGTTGGTTTTAACTCTGAGCTGAATAAATATAGGACTCTTGCAGGATCGATGACCGATTTAATATCGGATAACATCCCAACATTGAATACTGCGACCTTGAATCCATTAACTTCGGGTGAATACCAACATTGGGCTACTGCTGGTTTTTTTGGGAGGTTAAACTATAATTATAAAGAGAAGTATTTATTTGAAGCGAATGGCAGGTACGATGGTTCATCAAGATTTCCTCGTGATTTAAGGTGGAATTTATTTCCTTCATTTTCTGCGGGATGGAACATCGCCAATGAAGATTTTTGGACTTGGGATGAGCAAATCTCTGTATTTAAGCTGAGAGGTTCATATGGTGAATTGGGGAACCAATATACTAATAACTGGTATCCGTTTTATTCCATTCTTCCCTTCAATGTAAATGGCAATTCTTGGTTGTTAAATGGTTTAAAGCAGAATTTAGCTGGGGCTCCTGGTTTAATTGCTTCGACATTAACATGGGAAAGAATTTCCAGCTGGAACATAGGGTTTGACCTTCAGGCCTTACAAAACCGTTTAGGAGTTACTTTTGAATTATTCCAACGCAATACCTTCAACATGATTGGTCCTGCTCCTGAACTTCCTGTTATTCTGGGTACAGAAGTTCCAAGGTTAAACAATGCAGAGATGAACTCTAAGGGATTTGAGGTTGAACTGAACTGGAAAGATAACATTGGCAACTTCAATTATTCTGTTCGTGGAGTATTTGCTGATGATAGACAAACCGTTACTGAATATCCAAATTTGACAGGTACCATCAGCAACTGGTACAATGGCAAGCGTAATGGGGAGATTTGGGGATATACTACGTTAGGTATTGCGCAGTCTCAAGAAGAAATGGATGCGCACTTGGCACACAGTAAACAGAACTTTGCTAGCAAATGGCAGGCAGGTGATATCATGTACCAAGATTTGAATGGTGATGGAATCGTTTCCGCTGGAGCAAATACCTTAAATGACCATGGTGATTTGAGCATTATCGGTAACTCACAGCCACGCTATCGCTATAGTTTAGATTTGAACGGATCATACAAAGGTTTTGATTTCAGGATGTTTTTCCAAGGGGTCGGAAAGCGTGACCATATGCCTAATGGACCTTATTTTTGGGGTGCTAGCGGTGGTATGTGGCAATCTGCTGGATTTGAAGAGAACTTGGATTTCTTCAGAGATGAGAATTCCGTTATGGTTCAAAATGGTGTATTGGACGTGAATATGGACTCATATCTTCCTAGACCGTATTTTAATACGACAAAGAATCAAAATGTTCAAACAAGGTACCTTCAGTCTGCGGCGTATTTACGTTTAAAGAATGCTCAAATTGGATACTCTTTTAATTCTTCGAGATTAAATACCATTGGAATTTCTAGGATTCGCTTATATGTATCTGGAGAAAACTTATTAACCTTTAGCAAGATGGCGAAGGTATTTGACCCTGAGACTGTAGGTCTTGGCGGCTGGAATGATGGAAAAACATATCCATTCTCTTCGGTTTATTCCTTTGGTCTTAATGTAAATTTCTAATCCAATCATTAACATGAAAACAACATTTAAAAACATCATATTCATGGGTCTTGCATTTGGAACCTTGTTTTCGACAAGCTGCAACAAATACTTGGACCGTGAGCCCCTTTCGAATATTACTCCTGGTGATTATTTGAATACGGAGGCCGACCTAGCCACTTATACTTTATCCCAATATTCCTTTCCTACACATTCAGGCTGGGGGATAGGGACATTTGCGAACGATAATCATACGGACAATCAATTAACAAGTTCGTATGCTACGCGATGGGTTCCTGGAGAATGGAAAGTACCTACTAACGGTGGGGAATACGATTTTAGCAATATCCGACAATTGAATTATTTCTTCGAGCAGGTTTTGCCTAAATGGAAAGAGAACAAAATTTCGGGAGCTACAGGCAATATTGAGCATTATATCGGAGAGGCTTATTTTCTGAGAGCTTATCAATATTTCAACAAGGTACAGGCATTGGGTGATTTTCCAATTGTCAGGAGTACCATGCAAGATAATTTAGGTCAGCTTGTTGATGCTTCAGTGAGGCAGCCTCGGAATGTAGTTGCTCGATTTATTTTGGCGGATCTAGACTCAGCCATTATGTTATTGAAGAGTCCGTCACCTAATCAGCAAAATAGAATCAATAAAAACGCGGCATTATTATTTAAGTCTCGTGTTGCCTTGCATGAGGCTACTTGGTTGAATTATCATAAGAATTCAGCTTTGGTACCTGGAACATCAAACTGGCCAGGAAAGAAATCACATCCTTCATTTACATTGCAGATCGATAATGAAATTGATTTTTTCTTAACTGAGGCGATGTCTGCATCTGAGCAAGTGGCTGATGCGGTGCCATTGGTGTCAAACACCCAAGATGATGGATACAACTCATCGGCAAATCCATATTTTGCGATGTTTGGTGATATGGACCTGAATAAATACAGTGAAGTATTATTGTGGAGAAGTTATTCTACTGTTCAGAATGTTTCACACAATGTAAACCATTATTTGAACACCAATGGAGGCAATACCGGTTATTCAAGAGGGTTGGTAGAAAACTTTACGATGGCCAATGGTTTACCTATTTATGCATCCGCTTCTGGTTATAAAGGCGATGACTCTATTTCAACAGTCAAGGCCGATCGAGATAATAGGCTTCAAATTTTTATGAAAGGACCTAGAGAGTTGCGGTTTACTGACCGTAACAATACAGATGGGAGTCCTATTTTAGAAGGTTATCCAGACATTACAGGACAGGCTGAGGTTCGCTATGTAACAGGTTATGCTCTCAAAAAGGGTTTGAGTTATTTGAATGGGCAGGCTGAGGGATCTGCAGGTACGACTGGTTCTATTGTCTTTAGAGCGGTGGAAGCATATTTAAATTATATTGAGGCGAGTTATTTAAAGAACAAGTCAATCAATGGAAAGGCTGCTGATTACTGGAGCAGAATACGTGAACGTGCTGGGGTAAATCCTGATTTTAATGTCACTATTGCTAACACCAATATGGCTGAAGAAGCAAAAAGAGATCTGGGGGCATATAGTAATGGAGTGGTATTAAATGATAAGATATTGTATAATATACGACGTGAGCGGAGATTGGAATTAATGGCAGAGGGATTCCGTTTTGGAGACCTTAAGCGTTGGAGGTCTTTAGATCAATTAAAAAACAACCCATTGATCTTAGAAGGCATCAAAGTTTGGGGGCCAATGGAAAAATGGTTTGTTAATGAAGCGGGAAGTGTTTTAATTCAACCTAATACTCCAGGTAAAACTGCAAATGTATCTTCAAAAGCCGAGAGTCCATATTTAAGACCGTACAGGATTAACTTAAGTTCTAACAACTTGGTTTTAAATGGATATAAATGGACCGAGGCACATTATCTAAGTCCAATTGCCTTTAACCATTTCTCGATTACCTCGTCGGATGGGACTCCACAAAATTCAACTTTATACCAAAATCCTGGCTGGCCTATTATAGCTGACCAAGGAGCAATTCAATAAAAAAGAAAAATATAATTTAGTTATTTTGTTAATAGAAAGGAGGAGCAATAGCTCCTCTTTTTAATTGAATCTAACTTTCTTTTTTGCTTTGTTTTTCTTGAAGATCAAGAAAGAGAATGTAAGGAAGGCTATAAAACCTATTCCAGCAAATATGGATCTCCAGAGTTCTTGCTGATTATTTTGTAGTATTATCAAAAGCGAAATACTGGCAAGAATGATATTGAGTATGAACGCAGGATTTACTTTTTTCATTGTGATTGAGGTTTATTTGAGAATAAGTTCGGAATTAATCTTGGTTTAAAGAAATAAAAAGGCAGCTCCCAATAGGAACTGCCTTTTCGCGTAATTATGGAAGAGTAATTTTAATTCTGTGGGAACTTTCATTCTTGCTCACTAAATTATGGATGAAATAAACATTTAATAATATTATTAATTAACTTAAGCGAAAGCACAATTATTATTTGAATTCTGGGGCGATCCTTTCTTAAGATGTTGTCATGCTTATATTAACTGGACAATAATATTTGCTCCGAATTATAATAAAAGCCTTTATTCCTGTAATATTTTTGATGTATATGGTTCGTTTTCAGACTGAAAATTTTAACTTAACATTGTCTTAATCTTCTATTAAACCACATGCCTTAAGTTTGAAATAAACAACCCATAACACATGAAAAAATTATATTGGTCTTTACTTGCATGCTTAATGACAAGTTCTGTATTCGGTCAAGAGATCGCCCGCGGAACTGTTTTTGTTGATGCGAATTCAAATGGAAAACTTGACAGAAAAGAAGTTGGCCTTGAAGGTGTCAGCGTGAGTAACGGTAGAGAGGTCGTGCAAACCGACCGCAATGGTAAATATGAACTTCCTGTTCAGAATGATAATATTATCTTCGTTGTCAAGCCTTCGGGATACCAATTAGCCAAAGACGCAGATAACCATTCTAAATTTTACTATATCCATAAGCCTGCTGGTTCGCCAGCGTTAAAATATCCTGGTGTCACTGCTACTGGTAAATTGCCTAAATCAATAGATTTTGCATTGACAGAAGCTGAAGAGCCACAAGCATTTTCAGCATTTGTATTCGGCGATCCTCAAGCATACACTGCTGAAGAAATGGAATTCTTCAAGAAAGGTGTCATTGATGAAGCAAAGACTAGAAAAGGCCCATTGTTTGGGATTAGTCTTGGGGATTTAGTGGGAGATGACCTTTCTCTACATCCTAGTTATAAGCAAACTATTGGACAAATGGGCTTGCCATGGTATAATGTTATGGGTAACCATGATATGAACTATGATGTTGAGCAAGATTCATTGGCTGATGAAGGTTTTGAAAAAACATTTGGACCAGCAAACTACTCTTTCAATGTTGGGGGTGCTCATTTTATTGTTCTTGATGACATTATCTATCCTCACCCTCAAACAGGTAAAGGATACCAAGGTGGATTGAGACCAGATCAAATTGAATTTGTTGCCAACGATTTGAAGTTTGTTCCAAAAGATAAATTGATTGTATTGGCATTCCATATTCCTTTAAATCCTGAAAATGGAAAGGGATTCCGCAATGAAGACAGACAGAAATTATTCGATATTCTAGCAGCATATCCTAATTCCTTGGGATTGTCTGCACATACTCACTATCAACAACAAAACTTGTATACAAGTGAGCATGGCTGGAAAGGTGCCAAACCTTTTCATGAATATAATGTTGGTACAACTTCAGGAGATTGGTATTCAGGTTTGCCAAATGAACAAGGCGTTCCAGTTTCAACGATGCGCGATGGTACTCCGAAAGGATATGCTATCTTGAATATCGACGGTAACCAGTATAAATTTGACTATAAAGTTGTCGGAAAAGATGATAATTACAGCATCGGATTATTTGGTCCTTCGGTGGTTAAGGCTAAGTATTCTGGTCGCTATAATATCTATGCTAACTTCTTTTTGGGTTCTCCAAATGATCAGGTACGTTATAGAATCGACAATGCCGATTGGATCATAATGGATAAAGTAGAAGGGACTGATCCTGCATATTTGAAGAGCCTGTTGGAATATGACGGTGCTGAATCTTTGGTTGTCGGCAGAAGACCAAGTGAACCTGTGAATTCAGCGCACCTTTGGAAACTGAAATTACCGAAGCTGAAAGCAGGTAAACATACTGTAGAAGTTGAAGCAGTGGATATGTTCGGAAGAACTCATTCCGCTAAGAAAGATATTGAAGTGATTCAATAAATTGTGAATTTGATGCAAAAGCCCCTTAAAAGGGGCTTTTTTTTATTGTGCGAATTCTTTTACTTCTTTTCTAAGCTTTTCATAAGCTCTACTCCCCAATTTCGACTCAAAAATTCTAAATCTTCATGGATAAACAATAGGTTTTCGAAACTAGCTTTTTGGAGCCCCATTTCATAAGCTTCGTTAATGCTATATATACCAGGGTTCCAAATCTGGATCATTTCATATGGAACACCAATAGTTTCTTCAATATTTTTCTTTAGCCTATCATAGTAGGTTTGATTATAAGAAGAGATAATTATGGAAATCATTTTTTAACCACTAAAATTAACAGGCGCAAAGATAAAATTAAACAAAAAGATATTATTACGGAAATCCGTAAAAACTACCACAGAAAATTAAATTAAATGAATTTTATTTTCCTGATTAATAGTGTGTGTGCCTAAATATCTTTGTTTGAATTAATTATCGGTTTTAGGGATGAATTTTAATGAATAACCAATGTAAACCGAAAGAAGGTTAAAATGATTTCTATATCTGGGAAGATAATTTGTCATTAATTTTTAAATTATACTCATTTCGTACTTTATACCTTGATTAGCTGTTGGTATGGGATCATTTTGGATAGTCTCTACTTGGCCAATCTTAATTCCATTGATTTCAGTTTCTGCAGTTGCTTGGGTTTGGTAGAAATAATTTTCAAGTTCTAAATGGCCCAAGTCTAAGGCTCTGAATCCTTCTTTGGCTAAATCATAAGCTATTACTGTAGCTGTTGGTCCCAAAGCAAGTATGATGAGTTTGTTTTCTCCCAATTCCTTAGCTGCTGAAAATATTTCCTGATAATGATTGTATGTATTGCTGTTTGGACATTCGATCCTTTGAATGCTTTTAGAGTTTTGATATATCGTTTTGTCTTTTCCTAAGGCGCTTCCCTTGCTTTCGATAATTAGCAAATCTTCATTCTCCCACACTTTTTTCCACAATGAAACTCTGTTTTCAATGTCAGTTGGTTTTTTATTTCTGTCGTCTAAATAGAATCTGCTGATTTGGGAATTCAGGTAGAGGTAATCCTTTCTCAAGAATTTGGAGATCTTATAAAACAGTTCGCTTAGATAATTCTCCCAAAAACCGATCGAACCTTCTGTTAGGTTTTCGTGATCT
Organism: Sphingobacterium sp. 1.A.5; assembly: GCF_002734235.1. Lineage (NCBI taxonomy): Bacteria > Pseudomonadati > Bacteroidota > Sphingobacteriia > Sphingobacteriales > Sphingobacteriaceae > Sphingobacterium > Sphingobacterium sp. 1.A.5. Next base: position 92,796 of record NZ_PEBA01000003.1, on the reverse strand, counting down.
ATATCTACTAAAGTCCTGGGCACTGCTAATTTCAAATTGTATTTCTCAATCTCGGTATCTTTTAAAATATTAACAAGTCTGTTTTTTAGGTGTGGATCGGAAGATTGGTATGGCAATGAATTGTTTCTTGGGCAAAGAAATTCACCATTCAGCATCAAGGTAAACTCATTATCTCCATATCTTGCTAATGAGCATTTTGAATTGATGATATAGTTGATGCTTTCCTCGAAATTTAAGACTTTGAGGTTATTGTTGAGCCTTGCATTTTTGGACTTGGGGGTATTGATTTTCCAGTCGATTTTATTAAGAACTTTATAGAAAATATTCATTGGATTTGTGGTGATAATTGGTTTTTAAAGTTAGTGAAGTAAAAATAGAGTATTTACTACGCAATTGAAGACTGGGTTTATTAGGAAATTAAAAATTGTAGATTTTTAGTTATGAATAACGAAGTGCTTGACTAAATGTCATAAAAAAAGGGCCTTTAAAATTAATTAAAGGCCCAGCATTAAACTACTATTCTATGGATTATGTTTGATTTGGATTTTCTTGACGGATTTTATGGTTGTTTCTCCAATATAATTTCTTCGGTCCACCAATATGGAATTGTTGTTGATCTATCGTAATGCCAGCGTGTTCCAAAGCCTTTGAGGGCATCAAAATTAATCTGAATTTTGTTTGGAGTAATATATTTTAAAATCGCTGGTCCGGATCCCCCCAACGCTTGAAAATTCAGCCGTATTTTATCTTCAGCGCTGCCAATAATGAGTCTTGAGCTAGGAGTGATCTTCTCAAATACTTTCGGGTTATTATCAAGGTCACGACCAAGAACTGCGTCTTTGAATGTGTATGTATTATTATTCTCAACAATCATGGTAAAATATTCTATCTTTTGATCTGCAAACACCTGTTTTAGCCAATCCCCTTTCCAATTTTTATGGTCTTCGGTGAAATAAATTGATTTTGCGTTCCATGTTCCGTTCAAGTCCCACAAAGCATTGAAGATGACATTTACTTCTGTTCCATCTTTCGTAAGGAAAGATGCTTCTACACGTTGCTGGCTGGTAGTTCCCAAAGTCCATTTATTGGTTGCAATTCCATTTTCATCGGTGGTTGATTCTGCCCTTTGAAGCCTGCCACCTCCATCATCAATTTTCCATTTTATTTTATAGTTAGGAGCAGGATTTCCCAGGACATCGGTTAGTTTCGCTGAAATTTCATTGTCTAGTTCAACCCCAGGTTTTCCGAACTGCAAATTACCTCCATAGACTTTGAGTGCTTCCGCTTTCACTTCGCCGTCATATGTAGCTTTAATATGTTTTTTTGCCATTATTCCAATCAAAGGCTGTTCAAAAACAATATCGAAAGTAAAATCTACTTTTTGCGAAATACCTGTCGCTGTTGCTTCAAAAATGATTCCTTGTGCACCATCCTTATGGTTGATCTGTATATTCGTATTTGAGATGTTTTCAATTCGTATTTGTGAAGATCTAACATTTCGCTCAGCAGAATTGGAAGATTGTGGAATAAGCGATTCCGGTTTTACAAAAACATCCTTAATCTGGAAGAAAGACAAGACTCTGTCTCCTAATGAATAAACTTTTGTATAAGGTGGCAAAACACGTTCGTAGATTTCCAACATCGAGTTCAAAATACTGCTTTGAGTTTTGTCCTTCATCAAAATAGAAAAGCTGTAGAAGTTAAATTTGATGTTCGACTCGAGCGGTTTGCCGACTTTAAAGTCCATTTTTTGTTCTGGAGGATTAGTGTTGGCTTTAGTGTGACTTCGATCTGCTTGCATTTTGGTATCCGAGAAATCTTCAGTAAATACAATAGCGATATTGCTGTAGAGTAATTTGACCGCTGCTATAGCGTTGTCTATCAGTCCCATAATAACTATTGCGCCTCCAATGGAAATTGTGGTTCCGGCGATTACAGCAACCGGACCCCAAATTCTTCCTGCTATGCTGGTTGCTTCAGTTACAATTACATGTCCCAATGCCCAGATTACTATACCCTTCATGATATTTGAATACTTTACCGCAGGTTTCATAAAGAGAGCTTCATAATCGTCCTCCAGCATAGTGTTGAAAGCTTTCAAATAGGACATGTTGTTAGCCTTCGCAATTAGCGGGAGGTTTAAATTCTCGCGGACTGCGATTTTTGCGATATCATTGAAACCCAAGTTTGAAAACTTGGCAGACTCTTGTTCATTTAATGTTTGTTTGATTAAGTTTCTGTACACATGCAAGTAGATGTTGCGGTCCTCTTGATTCATTTTCTGTAAGCCCTCCTCAAACTTTTGCTGCATACTTTTGAACCTCGTTTGGTCAGAAAACAATCCTCCTGTCAATCCATATATTTCCTGCTTTAGAACACTTTCGGAAGTGCTGAAAGAATACTGAGAGACTTCAAATGGAACTTGTAGATTGGCTTTTACCCCCTGAAGATCGATGAAATACTCCTTGGGAGCAACAGGTGGGATATATATAACTCCTGTGCTATCAGCCAAGCGGATTACTTCAATTGATTCGGTGCCGAACTTTATTGGGTAGCGTTCTTTTTCGAGTTTGAAGTCGAATTTTAATTCTATGGCTTCGCCTGGTAGGCCACTTGATTTGCTTATGGTAACCTCATTTTTTGAATTTGGTTTGTCTGGTCCATCGGGTCCTTCAGGTCCGTCGGGATCATCACCTAATCCTTTTTTAGTACAGGTAGTAAAAAGAAAAAAAGCTAGAACCAGGACGGCCGAAATGGTATATTTGAATTTATACATAGCTAATTAGTTTGGAATCCAAATGCTGTAATAGCATAAAAACAAATCTAGCCTTGTTAAAAGAGGTTATATATACCTATTAGTGGGTATTTTTGAGTTTCGTAGCGGAAGGATTGGGGAATTAAAAAAGGTATGGCAAATATTTGAATTGTTTGGGATGTCTTGTACCTTTGATTCATCAAACGACTTCGTAGCTCAGTTGGTAGAGCAACAGACTCTTAATCTGTGGGTCCTGAGTTCGAGCCTCAGCGGGGTCACTATCTAAAAAAGCCGTTTTTACTTGCGTAAAACGGCTTTTTTGCTTTCCTTAGGGTGGTTTTGGAACATCCTCCCTACACGTTTTGAAAAACCTCAAAACGGTGTGTTTTGCATAGTTTTTTGTTGAACTTCACGTAAAACCGTCACAAATACGTCACAAAGGTTTTCGTGGTAATGAAAAGATTATGGCAACCGTAAGCGCAAAGGTTTATGAACACCACAAAAAAGCAGATGGAACCTACAATGTGAAAATTAGGGTCTATCACAAAGAGGAAAAAAAAATTATAGACACTCCTCATTTCCTTTCCCTAAAACAACTCACCAAGGTGAAAGGAAAAAAAGAATTTAGTATTAAAGATCCTTTTGTCCTTGAAATAGTTGACAAGAAACTAAAGGACTACCGTAAAACGATCAGCGAGCTCGAGGAGAAGCTTGACTTTTTCACCGCGGGTTCATTAAGGGATTATCTCAAAAATATAGATGAAGAAATTGATTTTATCAAGTTCTGTGCGAACTGTATTCAACAAGAGAAGGATGACGGTCGTGATGGTTCTGCCGCTAACCATCGATCAGTCCGTAACCACCTCATTGATTTTTTTAATCGGGAAACTGTCTCAATAAATGAAATACATTTTAATATGCTCGTTCAGTTTGAACGTTACTTGAAATCTGAACGGACAATAACAAGAATAAACCAGTTGGGAAAGCCCGTTACTACTGTTTCAAAGCCTGTTTCGGATACTAGTTTATATAATTATATGAGAGATCTTCGTACATTATTTAATGAAGCGTTGAACCATTACAATAATGAAGATCTGGGCATTATATTGATTAAACACTATCCCTTCAAAAAATATAAGGTAGGTTCAGCTCCTCTTACCGAAAATAGAAATAATAATCTTGAAGAGGTTATTAGAATTCGAGATTGTAAAGTGTTACCTAACACTAGGGCTGAACTCGCTCGGGACTTATATATGCTCTCATTCTATTTGTGCGGGATGAATGCTGTTGATTTATTTAAAATATCTACTGACAATGTTCGAAATGGTCGGGTTGACTACAATCGATCTAAAACTAAGGGGAAACGAAAAGACAGAGCATTTATTAGTATAAGGATAATTGATGAAGCTACACCTTTATTGGAGAAATATATTGGAAAGTTATCACAAAGATATTCAAGCCGGACCACTTTCAATTCCTCATTAAAACATGGAATGAAGAAACTCCGAGAACTTTCGGGTGTACAGGTAGTAACGCTTTATGGTGCGCGCCATACCTTCGCAAATACAGCTAGAAATGACTGTAGGATGAGTAAAGATGATGTTGCTTTAGCACTCAACCATGTCGATAATGGAAATCGTGTTACAGATATTTATATCGCCAAGGATTGGAGAATTATAGATGACGTCCAAAATAAAGTAATGCAGTTCTTGAGGAAATCAGAGCCTAAAATTTTGGAACTGATTAGGAAGAAAGAAATAAGCAGGTAAAGCTGCTTAACTTGATTTGTATCCAACGATTACAATTCGTTGGATACAGACTTAATTTTTTAATATTTAAACTTTTACTCATGAAAAATTTACTTTTATTCTTTTTAACGTGTTTCTTGTCAACAATCGGGTTCTTTGCTGCGATCAGCATGAAGTCTCCTTGGATCGGATTCAGTGTAGCTTTTGGTGTATGGTTCTTATTCCTTTGGATTACAACAAAACCCCATAGAAAACATTGATTTTTATGATGATGGTGTGGTTAAAAAAGTCAAAACATCCTCTGTAAACTTCGAAAAGTCATCCTCCGAATAAGCAATATGGCACATTCCTTGCGGCATTATACACTCAACGTGAGAATTTGACTATTAGTGATTTCGATTTTGACCAATGCTCCAATTCGTTATGAAAATAATAAAAATCCTGTCTCTAATTACTGTACTATTTTTGATTACACCGGGATTAAAGAGCCAAGAGCGATCTGTTGAGGATATCCTTGATGTACTTGATATGAACTCCTGGTACTTGCCTTCCGCTGATTCAAAAGCAAAACTTTACGTAACATCCATTGGACATGGTGATACCGTGGTTTCCCTTCATGGTGGACCGGGAAACAACTTCTATTATCTTGTAGATGCATTTCGAAATAATACGCATTCGAATAGTTTTCTACTGTATGACCAGAGGGGAAGTCTGCTCTCGAGAGTGCCCGATTCGATTGCCAACACTTTGAATCTTATGGTACTAGTCGAGGATCTGGAACAGCTGAGAATAGAGACGGGATAAAACAAATTAACCTTGTTTGGGCATTCTTTTGGTTCAATGGTAGTTCTTTTTTATTATATCAAATATTCCATTTGCTTAAATGTTTTTTAGCTGATTCTATACTCATTCCACCATTTTTATCAGATGAATATTTCGCCTTTCAAATACAGTACGGCTGTTCCTCCCAGCTCAACTCTGTCACCCAATATCTTACAATGTACTTCGCCTGTTTTTTCTGAAAGTTGAAAAGCGAGTAATTCAGTTTTGCCTAATTGTCCAGCCCAATAAGGAGTGAGCGTTGTATGTGCAGAACCGCATACGGCATCTTCGTTAACGCCACATGCCGGAGCAAAAAAGCGGGAAACGAAATCATATTGATTACCTTTGGCGGTTACAATAATTCCTCGTGCATTTATTTTGGCAATTTTCGCTAAATCAGGGAGTAGAGAAGCAACATCCTCTTCCTTTTCAAATACCAGCATATAATCTGTCTTTCCTTTAAATGCGGCTATAGGTTTTTTGTCGGTAGCTGTTAACAGCTCGTCAGTCAATGATACTTCAGTGTACTCGTCTACTGGAAAATTTAGTATATAATTACCGTCCTGAACGGATACGGGCAGCTCTCCGCTGCGTGGCGAATAAAAAGGAATGACAATCCCCTTTTAAAATTGCTTAATTAGAAGCGATTCTTTTTAACAACCCTTTATGCCTTTCAACAGGTCATTATCGACCCTTCGGTCTTTATGGACGTTTTTATTTTGCTTGAACAGCGACCTTTGAAGGTTTTCCTGACAATTAACAAATGTTGTGGTTACGTTTTGTCCTTCAAAGCCCTTAATGCCGAGGTAATGGAAATCAGATCCACCACTTCCTGCAATCCTGCACCAATCAATGCCGGTAAAACACCGAAGGCTGCAATCAGCATCAGCACGGTACAAACGGCAATGCCAATGAAAACGGATTGACGGGCAATCTTCATTGTTTCTTTGGAAATGAGAATAGTATCACTCACTTTTTGCAGATTGTCTCTTAAAATCACCACATCAGCCGAATCGCTGGCGGCACTCGATCCTTTAGCACCCATCGCAATGCCTACATCGGCAACGGTTAACGACGGTGCATCGTTCACGCCATCACCCACCATTACAACCGGGCGAAATTCGTCGGGCATACTTTTCAGGATTTTCAGTTTGTCTTCCGGCAAACAGCCACCGTGCACTTCCGTAATGCCAATTTCTTTGGCAATGTTTTCAGAAATACTTTGCTTGTCGCCGGAAATCATCATAATTTTTTGGATACCCATTTTTATTAATTGGGCAATGGTTTGCCGGGCTTCGGGGCGCACTTCATCGGTAAAGGTGATTTCCCCTGCATATTTGTCATTCACCGAAACAAATAACGAGGTTTTTTCCGTTTTAATTGAAATGGGTTCGGTCGTTACAAAATTCAGTTTACCCACTTTCACCAGTTTGCCGTTTACTTTTCCTTCAATACCATTTCCTTCTATTTCCTTTAAATCTGTTGCCAGAGGAATCGGTTTATCCCCGATATATTTCATCACCGAAACCGCCAAAACGTGGGAAGACTGCTGTTCTACGCTGGCTACAAAATCAATCAGTTCGTCTTGCGAATAAGAATTTTCCGGGATGATGTCGTCCACAGTAAGATCGCCTTTGGTTAAGGTTCCGGTTTTATCGAAGGCGATGGCTTTCATTCTGTCCAGTTTTTCGATGACAGTCCCGGATTTTATCACCACCCCATTTCTGCTGGAACGGCTCATTCCGGCTATCAGGGCAATGGGAGCCGCCAGAATCAGCGGGCAGGGCGAAGCCACCACCAACACTTCGGCAATGCGGTTGGGATCTTTGGTAATCAAATAAGCAATTCCGGCAATTAAAAAAGCAACGATGGTAAAAGGCAAAGCGTACCGATCCGCCATTCGCACAAAATGTGCCGGCTCTTTTTCGGAATTATGCACCAATTGCACGAGTTGCTGGTACTGGCTGTCTTTGGCGAGTTTGGAAACCTGAATGGTAATGGCTCCCGAACCATTCACCGAACCCGACCATAAGCTGTTGCCTTTGGTTTTGTTGACGGGTTTGGATTCGCCCGTGAGCGAAGATTCGTCCAGCAGCACCTCTGCACTCAGTAAAATTCCGTCCACGGGAATAATTTCCTTGGGTTTTACGATGATGATGTCACCGATTTTAATATCCTCCACAGGAACATCATGTAAATCGTTTCCTGTTTTTTTATGAGCAATTCGGGGTGTATTATCAAGCAATGATTTTAAATCTTTCCGGGCTTTTTTCTGGGCATAATCTTCCAACGAATCACCTCCGGTAATCATAATGAGGATAATGAGTGCCGCCCAATAATTACCAACAGCTAAGGTTGCAGCAATGGCAGAAATCGCCAAAATATCCACGCCAAAATTCCCGGAACGAAGCACGTCGATCATTCCTTTCAGAAGAACAATGGACATCAAAATGCCGGTTGCCGTAATTAAGATTTTAGCATAATGCGGTTCTTTCAGGATAAATTCCAGAACAAGTGCCACTAAGGCAATGCTGAGAACGACAATGAATTTATATATATTTTTCATTTTTATAATTTTAAAAGTTTAAAGACAAACCTAATCCCATTGTTTTATTTTGATAAAACGGATATACAAGAGCACTATTTTTGCTATGATCTTTTGAAAATAATTGACTGACTTTTGGGAACAACCAATAGGCAACTTCTGTGGAGAGAATTCCAATACCGGCACCTGCAACCACATCACCCACCCAATGTTTATCATTCAAAATGCGATAAACTCCCGTAAAAACAGCAATTGGATAACCAGACAAACTTAACCAAATATTTTCATCCTGATATTCACGGAACATAAAATGTGCTGTTGTAAAAGCAGTTGTAGTATGTCCCGAAGGAAACGACAAATTATTAGAACCATCTGGTCGTTCTTCTCTCACCAAATGCTTGGTAGGTAATACGACAGCACTTGAAATCAGCAACGATGTGCCTAAAATAATACTTCGGTCTTTCAAATTATGTTTTCCTTTAAGTCCAATAGCATTTAATCCATAAACCAATATTGCAGGTACGTATTGGGTATAATTATCCAGTTTTATTTTATCCGGCTGATGCTCCCCAATTTCATATTGGGTGGAACGGTTCAGCTGTTTCAGGTCATCAGACGTCAGGCTTAGGATTCCGTATCCGATAAAAACAGAAGGTACAATCAGCTTTTTATATTTAAATTGATAGGCGTGGTCAAATGATTGATCCATCTTTTGACCTGTTACCAAACTATCCGTTTGTGCTATTCCCAATTGATAAACGCACAATATGAGTATCAATAATAAATGTCTCATTCTTAAATTTATTAATCATCTCCGCCAATCATTTTGGAAGCAATTCCCTTTTGAGCTGTTTTTTCTGCCAGCCAAATCCCGCCAAAATGCAAAATAATAAAAATCGGAAACCAGTAAATTGCCCATTTATGAATGGTTTCCATTGTATCTTTCAGGTCTCCATTCCACCATTTCAGGTAGGCTCCGGTGATGGATGAAACAATCACAAACAAGTAAAATAGCAGATAAATAAATCCCTGAAATTTTTCTTTTGCTGATGTATTTGCCGAAAAAGGATTTGGAAAACGAATGCCCTTTACCAACATATAAATGATGCGAACCGCAATGATTACAAAGAAAACATACGCTGCATATACGTGCCATTGCCACATAGGGTCCAGAATGCTTTTTACTGTTACGATGGTTTGTTCATTGGTTAAATCAATGCCTTGCATATTTTTTTCAATAGCTCCCAGAATGGCTTTTTTACCCATCCAGTTGATCCGAAGAAATCCGGTGATAAACAAAACCGTCATTAGTAGAGCTGTGCCCCAGTGTAAACCACGATGAAGCGGGGTAAATATTTTTGTTGAATTTCTCATTATTTTAAATTTTTATATCAGATTTTATCTGACTGTTATTCTTCATCTTCACTGGTATTTTTCAACTTCATCAATATGGTATAGGCGTTTTTGACCACGATTTTCTTACCTTGAAAATCAGCAAAGTTGAGGATTTCAACAAAGCCATTTTCGGAAATTCCCAATGTGACCGGGACCATCTTCCAGGTCTGTTTCCCGGTTTCTGTAAAGACATAACTTTTCCCTTCAAAATCCACCACGCTTTCTTCCGGAATAGCATTGGCAAAAGAATTTTCTGTTTTCACTTCGGCATTCATATACATTCCGGGAATGAGTGCAGGATCGTATTTTTCAAAATGACAATTAACCTCAGCCATGCCGCTTCCGTCCACGTCTTTACTCGTCAGCAAAATTTCACCGGCATATTTTTTTGAAGGATCTACATTGGTATAAGCCACAATCTGTTGCCCGGTTTTCAGCATTTCCAAATCCTTTTCATACACTTTTAAATTGAGGTGAATATCAGAAGGATTGATGAGTTTAAACAGCACATCCGAAGACGTTACATATTTGCCTACATTCACATTCACCTTGCTCACAAAACCGTTGATGGTACTATAGACAGGTACGCTCTGCTGAATATTTCCGGCAGATATCTTAGCCGGATTTATGTTGACCAACTTCAGTTGCTGGGCAATGGAATTCATCAGAATTTTCTGATCGCTCATAATGGATTGTGCCTGCTGCATCACTTTATCACTACTTGCCTGGCTTTGGTTGAGCTTAGTTTGTCGGTTATAATCCAGTTGGGCAAAGTGGTATTTGGATTTTGCCATCAGATAATCCTGCTGCAACTGTACAAACTGCGGATTTTCAATAACGGCAATTACCTGACCTTTAACTACTTTCATCCCTGGCAAAAGGCGGGTGCTTTTCAGATAGCCGCCCAGCGGTGTACTTACGGAAACCAGATTTTGCGGTGGTACATCAATTTTACCGTTGAGTTTCAATACGGTGGAAATATGCTGCATCGACAGTTCCGCGGTTTCAATGGGGGTATTGTGTAACTGTGCATCGGTGAAAATAACCGTGTTTTCGTCTTTCGGATTTGCAGTTTTGGTGGCGGTGGTTTCTTGTTTTTGTTGACATTGAACTGCGGAAAGCAGTACTATCAAGACCAAAAAATAAGAACCGTATAATTTTAATATTTTCATTTTCTTGTCTAATTATATATTGATTTGAAAAATTCTGTTTACTGTTTAAAATATCCTGTTCATCAACTACTGAATCGTGATATAATTCAGTTCAACCACGCTTTCGTTTAGTTTCAATAGGGCATCTGCATAATTGCTTTTGAGCAAAACTGCCTGATTGACGAGCATTACAAATTCCAGATAATTGATTTCTCCGTTAATGAATTGTTGCTGTGCTGTTTTGGTAATGATGTCTGCATTTTTCAGTTCATCAGTTTCGTAACGGTTGATGATTTCGAGATTCGTTTGATACATTTGCTTGAGCTGTTGCTGTTTTTTCTCTAATGCAAATTCCGTATTATGCCAATCGTTTTCCGCAATGCTTTCCGCCACTTTAGAAGCGTGAATTCTTGCCTTTTGTCCGCCTGAAAATATTGGAATGCCAACACCTACCATCACCGAATGAAACTGTGGTGTAGCAGAATACAGTTTATCATCAGGTCCCATACCTTTGAACGAATTGAGATTATAACCGATTTGCAAATCCGGAAGAAGTCTGGATTTTTCCACTTCGGTTTGTTTGCCGGCAACCGTTTTTTGCTGTTCCAATACATGTAACAAGGGATGCGAAGCATTTTCCTGAAGCAAAAGAACCGGTCTGGAATTTTCCAAAGGAAGATATTCCGTTTCGGAATTGAGCAACCAACTGAACTGCAACTGCAAGGTTTTTATTTCCTGCTGCACTTGTTTCAACTGAATCTCAATTGCCGATTTTTGGTTGGAAGCCGTTGTTTTTTCCAGAATATTGCTTTCTCCAGCTTTTAAACGCAAACTGGCTTTGTCTAAAAATTGGGTGTACAGTTGCAACGTTTCATTCAGCAATTTTTCCTTATCTTTCCAATACACCATCTGGAAATAACTTTGGCTGACGGCTTTTTTCAGTTCAAATTCTTTAAGCGAAACATTCAACTGGCTTTTTTTCCATTCTTCGGAATGCAAATTTTTCTGTTTCTGATACACAGTTGGAAAAGCGATGCTCTGTGAAATCCCGAATTTCATATCGTTGTATGCACTATTTATTTGTCCGTAATCTGCTGTAACTGCGGTTTGCGGAATATCGGCATTAGAAGTTTTAATCAATGCTTTGGCATAATCCGAACGCAGTTTTTCATTTTTCAGGTTGCGATTGTTTTGCAACGCTGTTTGCACGGCTTCATCTAAAGAAATTATGGTTTGTGCCTTCATTTTTATTCCTGAAAACAGCATAAAAATCAACAGAACAGAGGCGACATGTTTGGATTTTGGTTTTTTCATTTTAAATCCATTTTCGATATTGACATATAAAAGCGGTAGGACAAAAAGGGTGAGCAAAGTGGCCAATATCAGTCCGCCAATTACCACGGTCGCCAAAGGTCGCTGCACTTCTGCTCCAGCACCTGTGCTTATTGCCATCGGGATAAAGCCGAGGGAGGCAACGGCTGCGGTCATCAATACCGGACGCAATCGGCTTTCGCCGCCATCAATCACAATTCTGACGATATTTCTAATGCCGTTTTTATGCAGTCGGTTAAATTCTGAAATCAATACAATACCGTTCAAAACCGCTACGCCAAAAAGAGCGATAAAACCAACGGCAGCACTGATGCTGAAAGGCATTCCGCGTAAATTCAACATAAATACACCTCCGATGACCGACAACGGAATGGCGGTGTAAATCAGAAGACTTTCTTTAATCGACTTGAACGCCATAAACAACAGGACAAATATCAATGCCAATGCCAGCGGAACGGCAATCATCAACCGTTGTTTGGCGTTGTTCAGATTTTCAAAAGAACCGCCATACGTAATAGAATAGCCGGCCGGAAGTTTAATCTGTTTGTCCACTTTACCCTGCAATTCTTCCACAATGCTTTGCACATCACGGTCTTTGATGTTGAAGCCGACGACAATACGGCGTTGTGCATTTTCACGTTGAATTTGATTGGGACCTTCCACCACATCTACGGTTGCCAGCTGATTGAGCGGGATCTGATTGCCTGCAGGTGTTGGAACCAATAGATTTTGAATATCATTGATGTTTTTTCGGTCACTGGCATTCAGGCGTACTACCATATCAAAGCGTTTTTCGCCTTCAAAAACCAAACCTGTACTCTGTCCGGCAAATGCGGTATTAATCACCCGATTGACATCTGCAACAGAAAGATGATACTGAGCAATCACGGGACGATTGTATTTTACCACCACCTGCGGAAGCCCGGAAACCGGTTCTATATAAAGGTTTTGTGTACCTTTTACCGTTTCAATGATTTTACCGAGTTGGTTGGCATTTTGCACCAAAGAATCCAGATTATCGCCAAAGATTTTGATGACCACATCCTGTCTTGCACCGGTCATCAGTTCATTAAAACGCATCGCTACCGGATACTGAAAACCAACTGTAATACCGGGCACATCTTCCAGTGCTTTGCTCATTTTTTCTGATAATTCGGAAAACGTTTTGGCGGAAGTCCATTCTTTTTTGTCTTTCAGAATGACCATCATATCCGAAGCATCCATTGGCATCGGATCGGTAGGCACTTCTCCACTTCCTATCTTGGTGACCACTTTTTCCACTTCGGGGAAACGGGTTTTTAAGATATGGGCTGCTTTTTGCGTACTTTCAATCGTGGTGGTAAGGTTGCTGCCCGGTAAAACGCGGGTATCCACCGCAAAATCACCTTCTTCCAAAGACGGAATAAATTCGCCGCCCATTCTGCTTAGCAGAATTATTGCCGTGATGAACAATATCCCGATTATGGTAAAAATGGTTTTCGGAATGCGTAAAACTTTCAGCAAGGTTTTCAAATAAAGCGCTTCTACTTTCTTCATTACCCTGTCCGACCACGAAGGTTTTAAACTTCTTTTCTTCAACAAAACCGAACTCATCATCGGAATGTAGGTTAGGGAAAGCAGAAATGCACCTAATAATGCAAACGCCACCGTTTCTGCCATCGGGCGGAACATTTTCCCTTCAATCCCCTGCAATGTTAGGATCGGAATGTACACAATGAAGATGATAATTTGTCCGAAAACTGCACTGTTCATCATTCTTCCGGCAGATTCTGTAACTACACTATCCATATCATTGGACGGAATTTTCAGCAGGCTCTTGAACTTAGGATTGAGGGATAACTGATGCAGGACGGCTTCTACAATAATGACCGCTCCGTCGATGATTAATCCAAAATCCAGTGCACCCAAACTCATCAGATTGCCGCTCACCCCGAAAAGGTTCATCATACAAATGGCAAAAAGCATTGCTAGTGGAATCACCGAAGCCACGAGTAAGCCGGCTCTGAAATTTCCGAGAAATAAAACGAGGACAAATACCACGATTAAAGCACCTTCCATAAGGTTTCTCTCTACCGTGCTGATGGCATTATTCACCATTTTGGTACGGTCAAGAAAGGGTTCTATCACCACGCCTTCGGGCAGGGTTTTCTGGATTTGAGCCACTTTGGCTTTTACATCTTTGATGACCTGACTACTGTTGGCACCTTTCAGCATCATCACCACCGCACCCGAAACTTCGCCCTGATCGTTGTAAGTCATCGCTCCGTAACGGGTGGCAAAACCAATTTTGACATCAGCTACATCTTGGATAAACAGCGGTACATCGTTGTTTTTATTGGTAATGGAAATGTTTTGAATATCCTCAATATTGCCCACCAAACCTTCGCTCCGAATGTAGAGAACGGTTGGCCCTTTTTCGATATAAGCACCGCCGGTGTTCTGGTTATTGGCATTCAGTGCATCAAAAACATCATTGATGGTAATGCCGTAAGCATTAAGTCGGTCGGGATTCACGGCAATCTCGTATTGCTTCAATTTACCGCCAAAACTGCTGACTTCCGCTACGCCTTTGACCTGAAGTAGCTGTCGACGCACAATCCAATCCTGAATGGTACGGAGTTCCGTAACGTCGTATTTTTGTTCAAAACCTTCTTTAGGACGAACGACATATTGATAGATTTCGCCCAAACCGGTAGAAATCGGCCCTAATTGCGGTGTTCCGATACCTTGCGGAATTTCATTCTGAACCTGTTGCAGCCGCTCTGCCACTTGTTGTCTTGCCCAATACACATCAATACCATCATCAAAAACAATGGTAACCAAGGACAATCCGAAACGGGAGAAACTGCGGATTTCTTTGAGTCCGGAAATATTGGAGTTCGCCTGTTCAATTGGGAAAGTAACCAGACGTTCGATATCGGTTGCCCCAAAAGACGGAGCGATTGTAATAACCTGCACCTGATTATTGGTAATGTCCGGCACAGCATCAATCGGTAATTTGCTTACCTGATAAGAGCCAATGCCGATTAAACCAAGAACCAATAATGCTATAATGAGTTTGTTCTTTACAGAAAACTCAATGATTTTTGTAAGCATAATTTATTCTGTTAATCGTAAATGATAAATAAAGAGATTTGACGTTTCCAATACATGATCAATCCTACAGGCGGACACAAAATACACCGACTGCCCGAATGAAAGTATTATCAAACAGCAAATGCACGATGAAAGGATTCATCGTGGAAATCAAAAAAGATTAACAGAATTTCGGAGGTTGCCAGATGGCAGAACGGTAATTGTTATCAGAAAATGTATCGTCCAAAGGCAAGGTTTTGGGTTCTTTGCCTACAAGTTTTTTGGTTTCTATATCAAAACTAAAAGGGGGGACAAGTACAAAACTGATATTCAAAACATCGATATGTACGATAAACGGTAATTGTTTGTCTTGTTCATAATCGTCATCGTGTGGATGGTTTTCCAGATGGCTCCCGGCGTAATGAACTTCCAAAAATTGCAAAACAGTAACCTCCGGATTTTTTTCTTTGTGATCGAAATAATGCTCTATAAGTATAGGAAACTTCAATAACTGACCTAATTCAGTTGTCGAAATTAAATACACAGACAATAATAATATTGAAAACATTTTTTTCACTTAACAAAGTTAATAAAAAAGTCTGCTCTCTTTTATAAGACGCTGTAATTTAAAATATTTCAAAATAAATGATTTAAAAATTCAATATTATCCCTCCTGTATCAAATGCTGTAAATTCGGGTCGTTTTTTATACGCTCCATTTCACTTTCCACGATATGAACAATGTCTAATTTTATCTGACGATAATTGTTCTCAATATCCCGTTTCATATTATCTTCTCCGCTTTCATCGACAAAGGATAAAATTTCCGGTATCTTCTGGTACGCTTTTGTTTCGGCAGCAACTTTCTCGTTATCTACTACAATTTCTGCGTGAAATATCTTTTGTTCTATACGTTCGTCAAAGTTATCGGACACTGAACCGACAAACATACCTTGTGTAAGTGTACTGATTTTTGAAGCTGGAATAAGACTGTCTAATTGGGTAGAAATTGAAGTTGATTTGTCATTTCGGTTAATCGTCATACTTTGGCGTTTCTGTAATACTTTCCCAAAGCGTTCTGACAGGCTCTTTGCCGTTTCGCCCACGACCTGACCGCTAAAAATATTACCGACCGTGTTCTGAATTACCTTAGCTTCCTTATCTCCATAGTCACGAATTAATTGGGAAAAATCCTGAAAGCCTAAGCAAACCGCTACCTTATTACTTCTCGCCGTTGCAATAAGATTGTCCAAGCCTCTAAAATAAATTGTCGGTAACTCGTCTATAATGACAGGTGCTCTTTGGAGGCCATAACTATCTATATATGGAGCTGGAGTTGGCAAATTCATGGAAACAGGGCCTGGGATATGGCCTGGGGGGAGTCGGTGGAGCTGCCATTGCACAGAACGCCATAAAGGGAAAAGGCATCGTATGGAACATCCACGACAAGCAGTTCAATATTTTCAGGAGCTGTAAGGATTTCAATGAATTCATCTTAGAGAGATATCCCGAGGGCGTTCAGGAATGCATAGATAGACAGCCCGATCTTCAGCAGGTTCGAGCAGCTGTTGAAAAGATCAAGTAGACATTGACAATTCATTTTGTGTGTTATTTTGTTTTCATTCTCTATCGATTATCCCTAATTTTATTTTAGGGTCATATCGCTTTTTTATTAAAATCCTCATTGATAATGTAAAACGAACGTACCATACCGGTGCTATAAAATTCAAAAGGAAATTCATTATTATTGCACATTTGATTAGAGCATGGATGGTCACAGGATATTTTCCAGAGTTCTTTATTTTATGAACTGAAAACACTAATACAGTTTATCACAAATTTTTCTAGATTGTCTTTTTTTGGAGGGTTACAATTACTTCCATAATTGTTCTTCATTTTGCTGTGAACAGTGAATTTAATAAGGATAATTACTCTTATACTTTTGGCAGGTTTGTTTGGCTATGAGAAGTAGATTTTGACCGATTAATGAACTCATTTTGTAATAAAATTATTTTTTATAATTCCTTGTTTCATTTCTTTTTTTTAGAAAGATCATAAAGAGATGGACTGTGACCTGTGTTGTTCTTATAAAAATGAGAAAAATGGCTTTCATCATTAAATCCAAATTCTTCAGCAATTTGGCTCATGTTAAATTGTCCAGATTTCAGTCTTTTATTAATAAGCATCAAACGGTAATGATTAAGGTATTCTCGGTAATTTATATCAAAATTACGTTTGAAATAGGCACTGAAATACGTAGTGGCAATGTTGAAATGTGAAGCAATATTCTTTATTTTTACTTTGTCAGGAATGTAAATGTGCTGATGGATATATGAAATCAATTGTTCCCTTGCTGGAAAATGGTCATTTCCGTTAAGCGACATATCCTGCATAGCTTCCTTTATAATGCCGAAAACAGAAAGCACCTGATGAAAAACGACAGGTGATGTAACAACATTATGCGAGTTGTTGTAAAGAAGTATATTATCAATTGTATTTCGTAGTATTTGATGAATTTCCGGGCTAAATTCTAATTTAACTTCCTTCAAGATTTTGTTGTTCATAATGCTTTCAGGATTGTTATTCATATAATCTTGAAATTTCCAGTGCTCTTTACTGCTAAAATAGTCATCTGTAAATTTAATGCAGATGACCCTGGTTTTTGTATCCATTTTAAAATTATGCTCATCCTCCGGAGAAATCACAAATAAGTCTCCTGAACAATATGAAAGATGATTTTGATTAATCTGATGAATCCCCATTCCATCATAAATATACACCAGCTCAAAATAATTTTGACCGTGAATCGTAAGGTGAAACGAAGCTTCTTCAAAATCTAATATTTCTAACGGGAAAAACTGTTTTAGTTTAGTCATGCTTTGCTCTCTCAAAAATTACTTGTTCGTTTTTATTTTTATTTGCTCTATGACGATAGTAGCGACAAGAGAGAGAGTACATCCGGCAACAGATTCAAGAAAACGCATTAATCCTGACCGCCAGACAATTTCAAAAGCTTTGTCATGGGTGCTCAATCCAACAATAATAACAGTAATACATCCAATTTTTAACGCTCCTGTCCATTTAAAAACAGAAATAAAAATACAGGTACAGAACAATGCAATGCCAATTGACAAAAAAAGATTTGTAGTAAAGTAAACTATTATTGTTGTCAGCAAAACTCCTACAAATGTGCCCAAAAGTCGGTCTTTCATCAGACTTTTAGCATTTTTTGGGAGGTCATCAAAGACCACAATAGCGGATACGGCACACCATATACCACTTAAATAATCATCAGAAAGTTGTAGTAACTTATTAATCCCAAGACCTAAAAAATAAGAAATTAGGATAACAAGCGTAAGTAAAGAAGCTTTTACAACAATACCGGCATCTGGGGGGTCTTTAAAAATTTCAAATTTCACAAATTATTTTTCAGATAGGTTAATATAACACAAATATACAAACCTTTATTTATTTTATACATACATGGCGGTATTCCAATCTGCTAATTTTGCATAGTTAAAATATTATTGAAATTATGGTCAATTTTGTGATGATAGCATTCTGCATAATTGCCGGAATGATATTTCGAAAAGCAAAATTAATTCCGCAAGATGCACATAAGGGAATCAACACATGGATTTTATATCTGGCACTCCCTGCTGTTTCTTTTAAATATATTCCTAAGATTGAATGGAGCAGCCAAATGTTATTTCCTGCTCTTTCTCCTATATTGGTTTGGGCTGGATGCTGGATTTTTATGGAATTTTATTCCCGGTACAAAGGGTATGGTCAACGCTCCCGAAGTACACTTGAGCTTGCTGGAGGTTACAGCAATACGTCTTTTATAGGGTTTCCATTGATTATGGCATATTATGGCGAACAAGATTTAAGCATAGCCATCATTTGCGACCAAGTGATGTTTGTACTTTTATCCACTGTAGGTATAATTTCAGCAATTAAAGGAAACCGTTCAGATAAAGAAGGAATAAAAGCATCAGTTTTGGTTAAAAGATTGCTGACTTTTCCGCCCTTTATAGGTTGTATGGGTGCACTTATCTTATCTAAGGTGACAGATTTGAGCATAGCTGAACCTTTCTTTGATAAATTGGCAGCTACGGTAGGACCATTAGCTCTTTTTTCCGTAGGGTTACAATTGAAATTTAAGGGATGGAAACAGGAAATCTCCCAGATTTCAATGTCCATGCTATACAAATTAATGATTGCTCCGGCATTGGTTTTAATTGCTTCAATTTTGTTAGGAATTAAAGGAGATATTGCACGTATAAGCGTATTTGAAGCAGCAATGCCCACCCTTATTACTTCCAGTATTATTGCAGAACAATTCAGGCTTAATGCGAGGTTAATTAACCTGATTATCGGAGTTAGCATTTTAGTTGGTTTTATTACTACAGCATTCTGGAACAGCATTATGCAGTTATTGGTTATCTGACAGATTTTAGAATGATTAAATCTTTTCTACATCATTTTGTCATCGTTCTACAAATAGACTTGGCTGATAATAAAGTAAATTTGTAATATAAAGAACAGATAGCTAACCTTAGAAAGATGAAATATGGACAATTTCAAAGATAAAACAGTATTTGTAACCGGAGCAGGTGGCGGAATTGGAAAAGCAATTGCTTTGACTTTTGCTAAGAAAGGTGCCCATGTAGCTTTGGCAGATGTAAAAAAAGAATTCGTAGAAAAAGTGGCTAAAGAAATCAAATCAATTGGAGGTAAAGCTTTGGCCTTGGCTGTAGACGTAACAGATTATGCTTCCGTAAAAAGTGCAGTAAGTGAAACAATAAATACCTTTGGAAGTTTAGACGTAGCCGTAAATAACGCTGGTGTAGTGGGTATAGGAAGTATCGAGGAAATAGATGATCATGAATGGGACAGAGTACTTTCGGTAAATGCAAAAGGTGTTTTTATATGTACTAAAGCGGTGTTAGAAGTCATGAAACCACAAAAAAGCGGAGCCATTATCAATACGGCCTCTATAGCCGGCAAAATGGGTATGGCACATTTATCACACTATGTAGCTTCTAAATTTGCGGTGATTGGTTTTACCAATAGTATTGCAAAAGAGGTTGCCGAAACGGGAATTACCGTAAATGCTATTTGCCCTGGTATCATTGGTACAGGGATGTGGCGTGGTGAAGGTGGTATCGCAGACCGCTGGAAACAAGCCGGAGAAACCGAAAGTCAGTCATGGGAACGTAACAAGAAAACACTGATACCGCAAGGTGTGGATCAGAGTGCAGGGGATATTGCTGATGCGGTTTTATTCATCGCTTCTGCTCCCCATATCACAGGGCAAGCCATAGCTGTTGATGGTGGGATGACTATGTAAAAAAGTATTATTAATAAATAAAAAAATCAAGAAATGAAAACGCAAATTGGAATTAAAAGCGAAAACAGGCAGGCAGTAGCCGAAATTCTTTGTAAATTATTGGCAGATGAATTTGTATTGTACACCAAAACAAGAAATGCACACTGGAATGTTGAAGGACCTGACTTTCATTCTATGCACATTTTCTTCGAAGGTCAGTATCAACAATTGGCAGACTTGATGGATGGTGTAGCTGAACGTATCCGTACGATAGGTCATTATGCCCCCGGAACATTAAAAGAATTTTTGGAACTTACGCATCTTAGCGAAGTCACTAACCAAAAGAATGACAGTGCTGGTTTTATAACAGAACTCTTGGCTGATCATGATACTATAATCGATTTTATCAGGGGTAGTATTGATGCGGTTCAGGAAAAATATAACGATGCCGGTACCAGCGATTACATCACCGGATTTATTGAAACCCACGAAAAAATGGCGTGGATGTTAAGAGCACATTTGAAGTAGTAATCTATTAAATTCTCTTATATTATTGAACAAATGCAACTTTTAGTTAAACAAGTTGCATTTATTTATTATAGCTTATTAGGATAGATCTCATTTTCTATTTTTTAGTAAATTCTGATTTCGCCAAATGTTTTTAAAATTTAGCATTATTCCGCTTAATAACCTAATCTTGTTGTATACGTTAAAATCTTAGGTAGGTCTGAATATCAAGTTATTGTGGTTTCCATATGACAATTTCTTATAAATATTTGAAAAGAATTAATGAAATTTATTAGAATTAATCGATAAAAAGGTATAAATGAAGTAATTAACTTCCAATTTGGTTGATTTCCATAAATTGGTGGGAAAGTTTCCTAAACCCCAACTGTGATAAGTTTATCCAAAAACTGAAAGTAGTTTTAGGAAATTTTTTTGCTTCTCTTTTTTTATATTTCTTGTTCTGTTTTTTCAGTTGGTCCAACGTAAATATATGGTTTAGTAAATTTTCATTCAAGTATAAAATTTAATATTATGAATTAATACTTTAGCATGTAATGAACTTATCGACAATTAGACTCCCTAAAAACATTAATCAAAAATCCAACCTGTAATCCTTCATTATGGGAAATTAGAGGTCTCAAAGCTTTCTTGGAGGACCCTTTGAAATAACTTACTGTTTCCTTTAAATCAACCGTCACAAATACGTCACAGCTGTAAATTTTGAATAATAAAAAGAAGTTCATAAATTGCTAAAGCAAGCAGGAAACATAGATTTTTACTCCTGTTGAGGAGAGCCGGCCTGCAGACTCTTAATCTGTGGGTCCTGAGTTCGAGCCTCAGCGGGGTCACCTCTTGGGACAGGTCTAAAAATGATGTACTTGTCCCATTTTTTTTGCCCTGTAACTTGCTGTTATCCTGATAAATAAGAGCAATAGCAGAATTTAGTCTCGGAGTTCGATGTTGTACTGTAATCTTCCCCTAGCTAGCTACATTCAAAACTAAAAAATTTCAATCAGTTTTGCGATTGCTATCCTATTGGAATGTGGGAAATTCGGAGAGTTTTCCATATTTCAACAGGAACTCTGTCAGCGTTAATTGTCCCAATGAGGAATGGGGTCTTTCAATGTTGTACATCCATGCCCATGCATCTGCATATTTCCTTATTTCGGGCAAACTTTCAAACATATAGCTATCTAGTACATCTTGCCTGAATGTCCTGTTAAACCGTTCGATCAAACTGTTCTGTGTAGGCTTGCCCGGTTGGATAAACTCCCATTGTATACCGTTCTGCTCACACCATCCCCGCATAGACTCAGCAACAAACTCAGGACCATTGTCAGAACGGATCTTGTCGGGTTTGCCGCGCCACTCCAGTAGTTTTTCTAGTTCTCGGATCACCCGTTGTGCAGGCAGACTGGTGTCCATCGTAATAGAAAGAGCCTCCCGGCTGAAATCATCGATGGCGTTTAGTGTACGGATCGTTTTCCCACTGGCAAGCGTATCGTGCATGAAATCAAGGCTCCAGGTGATGTTCGGCCCAACAGGACACAGCAGTGGTGCTTTTACCCGAGCAGGAAGACGCTTCTTGCGCTTATTCCGCAAATTTAATCGCATGGCGGTGTATATTCTGTAAACACGTTTGTGGTTCCACATATATTGTAACTTTCGGAGACGGTGGTATATCATCCAGAAGCCCCATGTACGGTGCAGACTGGCCAGCTTTGAAAGCTGCTCGATGACTTCTGTGTCTTCTCTGCGCTTTGCACGGTAATAAAAACAGACGTACTGATATTAAATACGGCACAGGCCTGCCGGAGGCTCATCCCAAAATCTTCACGGGCATAACCTACAAGCTCACGCTTTTCGGCAGGCCCTAAAGCTTTTTTTCGATAACGTCTTTTAGCACGTTAATCTGAAGGGTCTGCTCGGCAACGATCTTTTTATATTGGGCCAGCTCCTTTTCCATTTCACGGAGTTGTTTGAGCTGAGATACTTCCATACCAGAGTATTTGCTCTTCCATGAATAGAATGTACCTTAGCTAATACCATGTTCCCGGCAAATATCGGAAACCGATTGTCCCGACTCCTGCTGTGATAAAATCTTAATGATCTGCGATTCGCTAAACTTACTTTTATTCATTGCCCCTAAATTATAAAACTACATTAATAATCGTAGCTGTTTGTAGGGAAGATTACAAAACTAGTTTTTAGGATGACACTTTTCAGGAATCGTTGATTTATTATATTTGAAAAATTATGCCTGCTGTTAAAGCTTAACAAAACAATTAACATACTCCATAAACAATAAATAGAAAACAAAATGACAAAACTTGATCCAATGATTGCCGTAAAAGATGTTGAAGTAAGTGCTGCATGGTATAGTAACATATTTGGGTTCAACATTGTACACGATGGAGTCCATTTTTCCGTTCTGACGAATAAAGACAATGAAATTGTGCTTTGCCTGCACGCTTGGGAAAGGGACGGTCACCCAACGATGAGAAACCAAAGTTTAACAGCAGGAAATGGCTTTTCTGATTGGAAGAAAGTGAAGCATAACCTCGAAGAAATCGAATGGACGGTTGAAGAAGAAATTCACCTAAATAAAAATTCACGCAGACAGGAATTCTCGTTCAGGGACCCCGATGGCTATTTCATAACGGTAACAGAATTTCACATATACGAAGGATAAAAAAACAGCATACATCATCAATCTAAATACATTTTTAAACCATGCAAACAACATCAAAAACTTTTAAAATTCTGTTTTATACACTTGTTGTGTTCAATATCGCGCTCTTAACCGCTTTAAGTTTTATACTACTAAATGGCTCAAATGGATTTATGGACGCTGAAAGGATTAACATTAAAGACAAAACCGGAAAAAACAGAATCGTAATTTCTAATATGGATAATATTCCGCCTCCCATCATCAATGGTAAAACATTTCAAAGGGCAGTTAATCCGGCAGGGGTTATTTTTTATGATAATCACGGTGATGAACGAGGGGGGATTGCCATAACTGATAATGAAACCACAAATTTAAATGCTATAGCTTTAGACTATCAAAATGCCGATGCTATTGGTGTTCTCGCTCAGGATAATAAAGAAGATAGTTATTTTAAAGCCGGTTTGATTATTAATGACAAAGACTTGTCTGGCAAACCAGGTCACAATATTAATAGAATTAACCTGGTAACAGAAAACGGAAATGCCGCTCTGATTATGAAAGATGCCAACGAGGTACCAAGAATTATCTTAAAGGTTGACAGTTTAGGGAATCCATCTATCGAAATGTTTGACAAAAATGGAAATCTTAATTGGAAACCATAAAATCATTGTAGTATCAACAAAATAAAAATAAACAAAGAGGAAATCATGGAAGCTGGAAACAATTTTTTTTCAGCTCGGCTTGTGCGTAATAAACAACATACGAAAAACTATAAAAAATGAATCATAGAAAAGAAGAATTGAATGAAGCCAAAGTTGCAATTATGTCACTTCTAAGCAAATGTAAAAAGCACTACCTAATTTAAAGGAAAATTATTCTCAACAAGCTTTACTTGAACGTAGAATTAAAGCGTTACAGATTGCCTTAAATTTGATTGAAAAAGCACAGTTAGAATTAGCAAATAATTGATAAAACAAGGCTTCCACCATAATCAAACCGAAAGTATTGGCGGAATGCAAAAAAATATGGACGGAAAATCCGACAAATCGTTTTAGAAACAGGGTTAAAGGAAGAAATAAAATGGGGTGCTCCAATTTATACCTACAATGGAAAAAATATAGTTTCAGTTGGGGCATTAAAGGCATCTGCCAATATTGGTTTTTTCAAAGGGGTGTTATTGAACGATACCCATAAAAGACATTTCCCCTGTTTGGAAATCAATATTAAGCGGAGCAATAAGGCTGACAAGATGCTTTTTGTCCGCCGTATCCAAGCTTGGAAACTTTTTAAGAATAAAGACAAAAGAACGGCATCCCAACAGGCTTTGTTTATCGATGTCTTCTAATTTAACATTGATGTCGTTCAGTTCCCTTTTCAGACATTTGGAATTGACATGACATTCTCTTTTTACCGCACTGTAATCATCGGATTTGAGTACATCGGCGACAAATAGCTTTCGGGCTTGGGAAAGGGTTGATTCCTGTTCAATCAGTTTCCTAACGACCAGATTTCGATGCTGTAAATACATGGACTTTTGTGTGCCTGTATTCCAATCCTCTAAGATGCTCTTGAATAAATCCATCGCTCCGTTTGAGAGTACCCAATGTCGAAGTTTACGTTCACAGCACTCGTTCAGCAAGAGCACATTGATTCTTGTTTTGCATCTTTTTTGACAATGGTAATACGGGTATCGTTTTGTTGAACCTCGGGAGAAGCTTCCACAGAGTTTTCTGTTTCAGAGAGGACACACTAAGATTCCCCTTAGATAAAACGTTGCTTTTAAATCATCTCTTTGGAACAGGCGGTATAATGGCTGTTGCTTTGGCATTAGGGATTCCAGCGAAAGAAATCTATGAGTTATACCTCAATAATGCTCAAATTTTATTCGGTAACAAAAGAGGATTTCTAAAGCGGTTCAAATTTTCTGCTCATAGTCGGGACTCATTAGAGAAACTAATAAAAGATAAATACAGAGAATATCATAATGGAGAAGATGGCGAAGACCCTCGGTTAAAGCATTGTAAAACACATGTCGCAATTCCTATTTACGATTTAATGGAAGGTAGACCTTCTGTTTTAAAAAGTAAATATCACGATGCTTTTGTAAGAGATTATCATATACCTGCTTATCAAGCAGCTTTAGCAACATCGGCTGCTCCAACCTATTTCGATCCTTTTTCTACAGAGTACATCGATTTGAATGGGTTGGAAAGACCATTTCAAAATAAGGTGGATGGAGGTGTCTTTGCCAATAATCCAACGTTAAACGGAATCATCGAAGCAAAAAATGCATTCAACCTTAATTTGTCTGACTTACCGGTATTGTCTATTGGTACAGGCCATCAACGTTTTTGTGATGCAGGATTGGATAAGAAGAAAAAACAATCCATTCCCTAAGCTCACGGTCGACTGATGAATGGTGTGAATAATATGACGTATGTCCATTTACTTTTTCTGCAATCCTTTTTAGCTTGACGGCTACTTCTTCGGCCCGTCCACGACTATTTGGAAATACTAAAACTTTGTTGGTATAGGTTTCTTTGTAGAGATCTTTCAGCAACAAATTAAAATTACGCCGGGCGCTTATGAACTATTCCGTCTGGCACAGGGACAACGTGTAGGCGATTTGTTGTTTATTTAGGGACAGACCGCTGTTGGCAAGGAAGGAAATCTGATAGGCATAGGTGACTTTGATGCACAGGCAAAAATGGCTTTTGAAAATCTGGACAAGGTATTGAGAGCTGGAGGTTCAAGTCTGAAAAACGTGGTAAAGGTCACTATCATGCTCCGTGACATGAAGAACTTTGAGAAGATTGTCGAATTGAGAGGCAAATACCTTACCCCCCCCCTTATCCGGCAGATACTATTTTTGAAGTATCGTCATTGTTTTCGCCGGATGCATTGATTGAGATTGAAGCCATTGCTGTGGCTGATGCGCTGGCAGATTGGGAAAAGTAATACGAAAATAAAACCAGTCACAGTAAGGAGTGGATAAGCAGTATCTACTCCTTGTTTATTCTGGACATTTATAGACAACTAAGTATAAATAACCATACATTATCAAATGATAATAATTGCGTATTTTAGTATTCTCTGATATACTAAGTTTGACATGAGAATAAACTTCACATTTCATAATTATCATTTTTCAATTTGGACGGAAAAGCATTCCCAGGACTATACTATTTTTTAGACATCTTCCTTATGATACAAAAACATTCAGATAACTTTGATCTGCTCAGAAATTTAAGGTCTAAAAAAAATGATGGACATATAGCGCCTTATTATCTGGCATCAAAAACGTGTCTTGAAGACTTGAAAATCACCAATCCCTTTAACAACTACTTTTATACTATAGGTCTGTATTATGGTGAGGGAGCTCGCATCAGGATAGGCACTACCGATTATGATTTAACACGAGGAAGCCTGTTGACGATTGGCCCCGGAATGACCTGTCAATGGCTCAATACCAGTTTTCCCTCAAATGACACCCTGTTTTTTTATGATGATATTTTCGTGAATAATTTCAGCAGGTCATTTTTCTATTCTCTCGAATTTTTTTGTCCCGATGAAAAGAGTGTAATGCAACTCACCGACAGGCAATTCGAGGAAATGCAACAGCTTTTCAGCACGCTTCGGGCAATAGCTGATAAGCCCGAAGCAGTATCGGGAATACTATATTCGATCCTGATCATTTCACAGAAATATTTCTGGAACCAGTACCGGGCCAATAAAAAGGAACTCAACGGTAAAGAACATACCGTTGTAAAGTTTAGAGAATTAGTTTCAAAGAATTTCTCGCAGTATAAAGATGTTGCTTTTTATGCAGAACAGTTGCATATATCACCAAAATACCTGAGCGAAATATTAGTAGAATACACCGGGCTTTCGGCGAAAAAATGGATTGAGTTCCATATCATGCAGGAGGCAAAGTACCTGTTGAGCTTTTGGAATATGTCTGTCAAGGAAGTGTCCTATCAACTTGGCTATACAGACTCTTCTCATTTTTCCCGTGCATTCAGAAGCTACGAAGGCCAGCTCCCCACTGAGTTCAAAAATACAATTGAAATTCCTGCATAATCGCGGGTTCTACATCAAAAACAGAAAAAACTACATTTTTTGCCGTCATACTTACAGTATTGACGGCTAGGCTCCTTCATATCTTCGTATGGTATTACATAAAACGTACAATGAAGTTTAGATAAGATGTATTTCTTTCGTTACGAAAAGACAAGACAAATCACCAACGGAAGAAAATATCCTGAATAGGTTGTCACGTTTTCTGCACTTCATGTGTCCATATTTTAAACAGTGGTTGACTGTAATAATTATCCGACCACAGCCTAACAAAAAGAAATTTGAAGGGAACGATGAAAGAAACAACGAAAATAAAATACTTGCTGGCCTGCTTGTTTTTCAGCATGTGCTACTTGCACAGCCGGGCGCAAGTTCCTGTAGAAATCACTGCAGGGAATTCGAGTTACTATTATCAGCATATGTTTTCCGGTAAAATCATAGCGGAAAAGCCGTTTGGATTTTTTAATGCGTCTTCTATTTTGCTTCCTTACGACAAAAAACGCGGAATTGAAGTGATGAGCCAATCGTATCTTACTTACGAAATAAATAAACGCTGGGCAACTGGTTTGGGTTCTATCTATGCACCGGGAAATCGGTTTGTGCCTTCGGTTTTTGTTTGGTTTTTCAATAAAAAAAATGATTTATCGTATCTCATTTTTACGAGAATGGATGTTTGGTCTAAACCCAGTCTTGAGCTGTTCGGTTCTGTGGAATATCAAGGAAGCAAAAATCAGGATTTTAATCTTTATGCGCGTTTGCAGCTTCAATATATTACTTCAATGCATAGGAACGGGCACTTAAAGAGCGTGCAATATGCAAGATTAGGAGTGGACAATAAAGGTGTACAATATGGTTTGGGTATAAACTTTGACCAATACGGCCCAAATACTGAACACTACAGCAACTTTGGACTTTTTGTGCGAAGAGTATTCTAACAGAACTTTTAAAATACAATTAAATATGAATATAGATAACATCAAAACAGAAAAACCCACAACAAAAGGGAGAGCATAACGGTACTTGGATTGGGTAATATGGGAGCCTCTTTAGCCCATACATTTATCAATCAAGGTTATGATACTGTTGTATGGAATCGCAATATTGAAAAATGTAAACCATTGATTCAGGCAGGTGCTGCAACTGTGGAAACCCTTGATGGAGCAGTTGCTGCCAGCAAGAATATTGTTATCTGCCTGTTAAACAATTTTGCGGTAGATGAAGTGCTTGGACAGCTAACCGGCTCGGTTGCCGGAAAAGTATTCATCAATTTAACGAGCGGTACTCCTGCCCAGGCTCGTGTTTTTGCGGAGTGGGCAGAAAGTCATAACGCTTCCTATATCGACGGAAAAATCTTGGCCGACCCACCCGATGTTGGGACACCAAAGGCTCAGTTTATGTTCAGCGGGAAGTCAGATGTTTTTATCTCCCAAGAACACATTTTGAAAAAATTGGGTACTATTACCTACTATGGCGAAGAGTACGGCGCAGCAGCGGTGGAATTTTTGGCTCAGGTAACTATTGGCTATGAATTTTTAATCGGCTTTTTGCATACCCTTCAATTGGTGCATCAGGAAGGTGTGGATTTAACCGCTTTTGCACAGCGGGTTGCGGGAACCCTACAGGGTTATGGCCCATTGCTGTCCCTAATGGTCAGTGAAATTCAGTTGGGTACTTACAAGCCCGACTTGGGGCCGCTTCAGGTTCAGGCCGCTATGTTTGATGACCTCATCAATCATCGAAAATCAAAAAATGTGGAAACTCTGCGCATGCAAGAGATCAAAAATCTCATGGACCGTAGAATAGCTGATGGGCATGGAGCGCAGGGATTTTCGAGTTTATTCGAACTAATAGGGAAACAATAGCAATTACCAGCATTGACCACAATATTTGAAGGGGATACAAACAAGATATAACTAGAATAAAAGAGGAAAATGATGAAACAGAAATTTTTTAATACGCACAATGATTATACAGGTCTGATCATTCGCCTGACAATCGTTATCGTTATGTTTCCACACGGAGCACGGGCTATGTTGGGCTGGTTTGGTGGCTATGGGTTTACCCAAACTTTGGAGGGGTTGCAACAGATGGGACATCCGTGGCTGGTGGGGCTATTGGTTATTGTAATAGAGTTCTTTGCACCCATTTTTATAATAATGGGCTTTGCCTCCCGTTTTTGGGCAATTGCATTGGGTGGACTTTTTATCGGAATAATTTTATTTGGCGGACATCTCGAGCATGGCTTTTTCATGAACTGGTTTGGCGATAAGGAAGGTGAAGGATTCGAATATCACTTGCTGATGCTCGGCTTATGTCTGGCACTTTTCATTCAGGGAAGTGGAAAATATTCACTGGACAATTTGATATCCAAAAAACTCACAGCTTAAATTTAAACAACGATGATTCCGATTCATGAACTTTTGTGGTTTGCTTTGGCTGCATTCCTGATGGTTATCAGCCCGGGGCCGAATATGATTTATCTTATTTCACAAAGCATTACGCAGGGTAAAACAGCCGGGCTTGTTTCACTAGTTGGCGTTATCTGTGGTTTTTTATTTCATATCGTCCTGGCGGGATTTGGATTGACTGCCATATTACTGGCTGTTCCCTTTGCTTACGGGATACTGAAAATTTCGGGCGCTATTTACTTGTTGTATTTGGCGTATCAGGCCATTAAACCCAATGGCAAAACATTTTTTGAA
Source organism: Sphingobacterium sp. 1.A.5 (assembly GCF_002734235.1). NCBI lineage: Bacteria > Pseudomonadati > Bacteroidota > Sphingobacteriia > Sphingobacteriales > Sphingobacteriaceae > Sphingobacterium > Sphingobacterium sp. 1.A.5. Next base: position 62,685 of record NZ_PEBA01000003.1, on the reverse strand, counting down.
GTGAATGAGGATATCCCCAAAGACAAGCCTCGAAAACTGTTCCTGATGGGCTTTTTAACCAATCTGTTGAATCCCAAGATGGCTGTCTTTTACCTGTCTTTTTTTCCTCAATTTATCAAACCGGAATATGGCTCCATATTAGGTCAGAGTATGGCATTGGGTATTACACAGATTTTTATCAGCTTCACCATCAATTTTATTATTGTAATGACCGCTGCAAAAATGGCTTCTTTCCTTACAAAAAATCCACTTTGGGTAAGGGCGCAAAAATGGTTTATGGCCAGTGTACTGACTTTTTTAGCCATAAAAATGGTGATTTCAAAAGCTAAATAATGACAAACAAAATAAATATGGAAAACAGAATAGACATACAGCAGCTTGAGCCGGATGCATTCAAGGCAATGTTCGCTCTGGAAAATTACCTGCACAATTCAGGACTATCTAGAACGCAATTCTATCTGATTAAAATTCGTGCTTCGCAAATCAACGGTTGCGCTTTTTGTATCAACATGCACACTACGGATGCATTAAAGCAGGGTGAAACCGCACAGCGAATTTTCCTGCTCAACGCCTGGAAAGAAACCGGATTATTTACCGAGGAAGAGAAAATAATTTTAGCCATAACCGAGGAAGTAACCTTAATCAGCCAAAACGGGTTAAGAGATGAAACGTACAGAAAGGCCGAACAACTTTTTGATGGAAACCAGATTGCACAGATCATAATGGCGGTTGTTACGATAAATGCATGGAACAGGATTGTAATCAGTACCAAGAAAACAGTAGTATAAAAAGAATAATGAACTAAAAATGATACTCAATTATGCAAACAATTCCTAAACCATTCAAAATCCTGGTATCTGTCCTTGTAATTTCCAATGTCGTGTTGATGATTTGTATTGTCTACCTACATTTAAATAACAGGCCAAACTTTAATGCAGAAAGAATAAATATCAATGATGCTTCGGGAAAAAACCGTGTCGTTATTGCAAACACAGACCATATTCCCGAGCCCATTATTGATGGAAAAACGTATAAAAGAGCTTACGCCCCAGCAGGTCTTATATTCTATGACAAGAACGGCGACGAAAGAGGCGGTCTTGCTATTACCGATAATGAGCAGACTAACTTAAATGCCCTATCATTCGATTACCAGAATGCAGATGCCATTGGAATTCTCGCACAGGATAATAAAAGCGACAATTATTTCAGGGCTGGGCTGGTGATCAATGACAAAGACCTGTCGGGGAAACCCGGACATAATATCAACCGTATCAACCTGATAACGGAAAACGGGAATGCGGCTTTGGTAATGAAGGATAACAATGAAATACCGAGAATTATTCTAAAGGTTGATAGTGTGGGCAACCCGTCCATCGAAATGTTTGACAAAGACGGTAAGCTGAACTGGAAACAATAAACTCAAGCCTTATGAAACAGACATTAAAAACCGTCATCCTTATCATACCCATTCTTATGGCGGTGAATACTTTTGGTCAACAACAAAATCAAGTCGAAATGGAACAGAATAACGGAGAAGAGCGTACTGTTACGGAACATGTCGCCGTCATCGATAAAATCAGCATTCCCAAAAAAGCTATCGCGGAGTATTCCCAAAAATCGCTTTTCATCAGAAATATACTTCGGCAGCAGCCCGGCTTTGTAAAATATGAAATCTTTCAACAGACAGGCGATAGTGGAGACCTTCGGGTCATTACGGTTGCCACTTGGGCAGACCGACAGCGGATGGACGATGCCAGAGTGGTCATACGGGAGGCAATGCAAAAAGCGGGGATTAAAATGCCCGCCTTTTTAGAACAACATGGTATTACGATGGAAAGGGGTATCTATCAGATGGTCGAGGAGTGAGTCTTATAGATTTATAGCAGACTTGATAATTATCTTCAAGAAAGTATAAAACAGTGATGTCTTAATGTCTATAAGAGAACTTGACCGGATTCCGCAAGAAACGGATTTCAATAGATGCATGGTATCGTTAATTTTAAAAGGAACAGCAAAGCTGAGTAATGAAATCATAAAAGGTATTCTAACATGCACATTAAAAGTTACCCTTCCATTCTGTACTTCGGCACACCGGTAGTACTTATCAGTACCAAAAATCCAAATGGTACAGATAATCTTGCACCTATATCTTCGATCTTATGGTTGGGGTGGCGGTGCATCATTGGTCTTGGGACTTCCTCCCAAACTGCCAAAAACCTTTTGGTAACCAAAGAGGCCGTATTAAACCTGCCCTCGGTAAACGAGGCAAAGGCAGTGAACCTACTGGCCAGAACCACGGGTTCTAATCCCGTGCCCCAATCTAAAATGTTAAAGGGGTATCGTTTCGAAGAAAATAAATTTGAAATAGCAGGATTGACAGGGACCCCGTCCGAAACCATCAATGCCTGCCGGGTGAACGAATGCCCTGTACAAATGGAAGCTGTTGTCATGGCCATTCATAAATTGGCAGAGGATGAACCATCACAACAGGGGAAGATTATCACATTTGAACTTAAAATAAATAGGATATATCTCGACAAATCAATCATAATGAGCAATCATCCAAACCGGTTTGATCCCGACAAGTGGAAACCACTCATTATGAGCTTTCAGGAGTTTTATACGCTTGGCGATAAAGGACATGAATCGACGCTCGCAGAAATTCCTGAAATTTTATACAATACCAACGATAGAAAATCAGCACAGGAGGAAGTTTAGTGAAAACAAAAATAATGACTAAGAAATGATAACAAAGGACGAAATTTTAAATCTCGAGAACACACTTTACGGAGCCATCCAAAATAGGGATACGGAAGTGCTCGACAACCTATTGCATACTGATCTGCTTTTTATAATTCCCGGCGGTCAGACGGTAACCAAAGAAATGGATCTGCAAACGTATCGTGAGGGAAACTTAAAAGTAAACGAAATCACTCCCAAAGTAGAAGAACTGCATATTATAGCGGATCTGGCTATCATTACTTTGCAGGTGGAGTTAAAAGGGAACTATAATAACCAGCCTTTTGAAGCTAAATATAAATATATCCGTTTTTGGAAAAAGTTTCCCGAAGGCATAAAAGTAGTTGGCGGAAGCGGAATGGCTATTTAATCAAAAGCCTGTATAAGACACAGGAAATCGGCAAAACAGTAAAGATTAACAAAACAGGACGATGAGATTATGCTTCTATTTGCATGGTATATAAATAAGATGAAAGAAAAGTTCCTCATAACCTTGATAATTACCTCAATCAGCTGGCAGTTTTGTACAGCCCAAATTAATTCCATCAATGAATACAACCGTATCGAATTAAATGGTGTCATTCACAGCGTATTTATTAAAGGGGAAAATGCCCTGAACCCTGTTTTGCTAATATTGCACGGTGGTCCTGGGTTTTCTGATTTTTATTTTTGGCAAACACACAATAAGGAACTGGAACAGCGCTTCACGGTGGTTACATACGACCAAAGGGGAACGGGTTTATCCTACAACGATACCCTGCCTCCCGGAAGCATCACTATTGAACAGCTGGAAGATGATGCGCTAAGTTTAATACATATTCTTAAAGAGCGTTTTAAGAAAGAGAAAATATATTTGGTTGGTTATTCTTTTGGTTCTATTATGGGCATGCATCTGATTCAAAAGTATCCATCGCTATTTCAGGCTTACATTGGCGTGGGACAGGTTACCAGTATGTATTTGAATGAAAAGGTTTCGCTCGATTATTCAATTCAACAGGCCAGGTTAAAAAAAGACAGCGTAGCAATGGCTCAATTGCAAAAACTCCGTAAGCATTACCCGTCCCGCTCAAAAAATGGATTATCAGAACTGTATTTATCAAGAAAATGGCTCCGGCACTTTCATGGTGATTTTTGTGAAGGTACCAATGTTGGCCAGCTCTATAAAAATATGGATTCCTTTGCCACGCAATATTACAAAGATAGCCTGATAGCTAAGGGACAAGCCTTCACAATGAATGCCATGTGGGATGAAGTAATGCAGGTAGATTTATTTAAAACGGTTCGGGAAGTAAAAGTCCCCGTTTACTTTATCGCAGGGCGGTGTGACTATAATACCCCCTCCACACTTGCTTATAAATTTTTCAGGAAACTAAAAGCGCCTCAAAAACAATTCATTTGGTTTGAAAACTCAGGGCACTATGCAGCTTTTGTAGAACCGGAAAAATTTAATAGGATTATGGTGCAGGAAGTTCTGGCCGATAGAGGAACATAAAGCCTGAAATTCGCTAATATCAAAAATAGAATAAAAAGATGGAGAAACATTATAATAAGTTATTGACCTATGCCTACAATATTGTCGGTTCTTATGAAGATGCGAAAGATCTGGTACAGGATGTACTGGAAAAATACATTACATTGGATAAATCGAGCATCCGCCAGGAATCCAACTTTCTGATCAAGAGCACGATTAATCATGCCATAAATTTTAAAACCCGCCAAAGTAAAAAAGAAGTTTTCGGCGAATGGCTCCCCGAACCTGTTTCGTTTGATAATGCCGATGCAAAACTTATTAGGGACGAAACGGCAAGCTATACCATGCTCGTGCTGTTCGAGTACCTGAACCCAAAAGAAAGAGCGGCTTTCATATTGAAAGAGGGCTTCGATTATTCGCATGCTGAGATAGCCGAACTGCTTGAAATAAGCACCGAAAATTCACGTCAGCTATTGAGCAGGGCCAACAAACAATTGAAGGACAGTAAATACTCAAGTTATAGTCCACATTTGGGGCACTCATTTGAGACTGTAGGCAGGTATCAGAAAGCGTTGGCTCAGGCTGACATCGTGGAATTGCAGAACTTATTGGTAGACGACATAAAACTCAGTGCCGACGGAGGTACGAAGGTGCAGGTAGTGAGCGGTTCGGAAATAGGTAAAACAGCTACGGCCACTTTATTGGTTTATGTACAGCAGCATTTTCTGATGGGAAAAACATTTACCTTTCAATTTTTCAATCATCAACCTGCCATCTGCTTTTGGGAGCATGAAAAGCTCCATAACTGTCATATACTCCAATTAAGTGAAGATGGATTGATCCAGGAAATATATTCCATTGTAGACCCGGATAAGCTAAAAAATATTACCAAGCTGTCACATATTTAGTACTCAAATGGTCTTCCATAGAAATAGTAAAAAAGATGAAGACATTATTGAGAATTGACAGTAGCTTACGTGTAAAAAACTCCTATTCCCGCAATGCGGGAGACAATTTTGTACGGGCATGGAAAGAACTTAATCCGGAAGGGAGCATCAGTATACGGGAAGTAGGCACCTCCCACATTCCTCATCTTGAGCAGGAAGTACTTGAAAAATTTTATTCTGCCGGGGATACTTCAGACCGCCTAAAATTGTCTGACCAGTTGATAGCAGAACTATTCGGGTGTGATGAAATCCTTATCACAGTGCCTATGTATAATTTTGGTATCCCCTCTTCGCTGAAAGCATATTTCGATCTTGTGCTGCGGACAGGTAAAACTTTCAGATACGACGAGGACAAAGCAATCGGATTGCTTCAGAATAAAAAAGCATACGTTCTCTCCGCTATGGGGGAACTGGATTCAGCTTTGCCCAATCTAGTGGAATTGCATATGCAGCAGATATTGAACTTTATTGGCATTAGGGAAATTTACTATTATTCATTGGACGGAACGGATGATAAAGAATCTGTCAAACAACAACTAAACCATCAAAAAGAATTATTTACGAACATCTTAAACAAATAAAAATGGAACAGGCAGAAAAAGCAATCGAAGCATTTGTAAAAGCTGGCGACAATCGTGATGCAGCAGCATTGGAAAGTATCTTACATCCCGGCTTTCAGAATATACAGGACGGGTTTTTCGATGAGAACGGGATTTTTGTATTCTCGAAATCTGACTATATCGAACTCATCCGTACCAAGCGATTCGGAGGAAGCCCAAGGAGCTTGGTGATAAACAGCATAAAGCAATCAGACCATATGGTTATTGCACACGCGACGTTGGAAAGTGAGTTTCTTATCTTTCATTCATTGATAATATGCATTCGGGATAATGAGCATTGGAAAATAATAAATAACACACCCACAATCCAAGTGAAGTAGTTTTCAATGATGGCTGAATAAAATTCAGCCATCCTAAATAATCTTGAAGAATATTTTTTTTATTCCTTATTTCTGCATTCTAAACAATTATTCTCCAACCAATAGGGAACCGTCTAAAATTATGCTAATGGGTTAACAAATACTAACGTAAGAGCGGATCGGCACGCTCCGGTCGGAACTCAATAGGAGATAAATGCGAGTAAATGGATAAATTTTACAATGATAGGTTACACAAACTGGAAACAGTCATCAATGACTTCGAGATTGAAGCCGATTGTTCCATACAACGGATAGAAACCGTTATACACCATATCCTTGAATGCCTGTCCGAAATGAAAGGGTCTGTTCTGAAAAGAGGGTTTAAGAAAACTGATGAAGAAATCCGCTTTCAATTATTTCAATTTCTCTGTTTGTATCGCCTATTGTTACCCTGTCTCCAATTGTTCTACCTTTTGTTGATGCAGCTAAAGGCTTTATAATATTACTACTGCACTCCATCAATAATTTCAGTACCATTAATAATATAATCCACCAATTTCACGTTCAATTCTTTTTCATTACTAAGGAATTTGATTTTAACTGTGCTATTAAGTTCGACTCTATTATCAAAGAGAGATTCCCAACTAATGGATAGAACATTCCGTAGAATATGGGATCTAGATGAACTTTGACAGACTTCCATTTTAGAATAATTTTGGTATGTTTATTTAGCGGCTAAAACGTCCAATTTCTCAATAGATGGCGGATTAGCTAACAATTCAGGTGCATTTTCCATAAGCGCCTTTGCTATCTTACCGCCAAGATGTGCTTGTCTGCCTTCTTCATCTGAAAATGTGTCATAAATGCCAAATGTAGAAGAGTCAATACGGAACGCATACCAAGTAATAGTTCCGGCTTCTTCATTAGCAAGTGGCAACGCACTTGTAATAAACTCTTCAACGTTTTTTTCTTTTCCAGCTTTTGCTTCTAGTCGAACTAATAATCCTAATTTTTTCATGTCTTTTTATTTTTTTAAATTAAACATTTTTTTTAACAAATGTAGCTCATTTAAGTTTTTCAGACTTTTTTATTTGGTTCAAAAACTTATGAAAAAAGGTCAAGTACCGTTAAAACGTAGCCTTTGGGGATATCAATAAACCCATCCGTTTCAAGTTTTCGGGCTTCTTTGGTAAGTTGCACCACGATTTCCTTTAACTCCTTGATCTCACTTTCCTTTTCCGCTAAAATCTCGTCTTTTGTCCTGCTGACGTTCCATTGGTCTATCGAAGTGAGATGGTCAAGGAATGCCCTTAGAATCTTTTTCTGCTGTACGATGTTTTTCTGCTTTGATTTGGATTACCTTTTATCGTCCGCTATGAGCTTACCCAGTTCATCGCTGACGATATGGTTCACGTGCCTGAAAAACTCGATTTCGGTCGCTTCTTCGTTCTCCTTCAGAAAAGAATTGCAGGTGATGCTCATAGTATGCAAAATTCCTCTTGTGTACGCTCCTAGAGCCTTTTTAGGAAATGCAGGTCATAATGTCCCTTCCACCAAAAGAAAGGCATACTATATAGAACGGATGCTGCGCTTTTCCAAAACGTGGACGTGTGCGGAAATAAGTAAGGTTTTTCATGAACTTTATCTTTTGGTAACAGATAAATATACCATTAAAGCGTCCAATTGTAAAAAATAAGGGCGGTTTAACCTTTTACTTTTTCACTTGGCTTTTCCAGTAATTCTGTCCTCTCATTTCTAGTTTTCAATTTACGTTCGCAGTAATTACTAATTTCTCAGCTAAGAAACTGTGTAATTTTCCGGGTGCTATTTTTATTTACAGCCCTTGTCATATATCTTGGTCAAAAATCCTAGTTTTCGTGGATTGCATGCATTCGTACCCTACCGTAACTTTGAGAGTAAATATTTTAAAGATGAAGGAATGAAACACTTAGCTGCACCGATATTGATCACGATTTGTTGTTTTTTCCTCGGATGCTCCAAAGAGGAAAACAACGGCGGTGACAACCGAGCAGAGGATCTATATCTCTCGGAATTGAAAGGTACCATTTATTACGATTGGGCTACCGAAGGTATACTCAAAATAAGTTTGCCGGACGGGACGGGCGGATCGTTTATTCCCGACGACAGCAAACTCAACAACTTTGATATTTCACGGGATGGAAAGACGAAGCTGACGGTTGTTAACGTCAGCACTTTGGGACAATATGATGTCCGATTCACGATCAGCGATATCAATACAGGGGCCGTCGTTGAGGAATTTATCTATAACGGGCCTGGGCTCAGCGCTTATTGCAAGGGTCATCTCTCGCCGGATAACAGCTTGATTCTGGTCACCTCGAACGAAAAGGAAGACGGTATCACGGTTCTGAAAAGGAATGGTGAGTTTGTTTCCCGGATTGTGGATATCAATGGAGAACGGGTCGATTTTAATGTAAGTGCCCTATGGCTTCCGGACAACCATTTCCTCATGACCCATGGAGATTATATTATCCGTGTTGCTCCCCCATATACTTCCGGGACTTTGGTCAAGGAAATGGATTATGAAGATTGGGGTGAACTGGCGGTAGATCGGAAGGGTACCCAGCTCGCACTCCGGATCGGCAACCATATCCACACCATGGGTATCGATGGGTCCAATCTCAAGCAGGTGACCAACAGCAATTTTACGGAATCTGAGCCCGTATTCTCCCCAGATGGAAAATATCTGCTCCTTGGCAGTTACTATCGATATAGTGGCGAAGGCTTTGGGCGATTATGGCAACTGAGCATCATCCCCAATGACGGCAGGCAGTACACTACAAATCCCGATGCAGAAGACAATTCACCGGGTGTGATTCCTGTCATCTGGAAAGGGAAAGAAAAAATCGAAACCGGTAGCGGACAGATGGTATGGAGGTAATTTAAATTAAATAGCGATGAAGAAAATAATGTTGTACATGGTGTATATTCTTCTTTTGGGATGTGCCAAAGATGATGGTCCAACTCGGAAAAACGAAGATTTTAACAGCCTCTACGGCGGCATACCTTACAAAGGAACAGTCCAAGGACGGATGTCGCTGGAAGGCAATAGATTAGATCTTTCAGGAGATGGAACTATCGCTCTTATCGAGGACGCAAAAGATTCTGTATCCATTGTTTTTCTGGCGGATATCGACGATCTCGGCGAGATCAATATCAAGATACGTGGACGGTTCGACCGGGAGTCTTTTTATATGGGGAAAGAAAATTCCGATATATTTTTTAGAATTATGGATCAGACTATAAATGGAAAGTTTATCTCGGAAGCGCAGGAGATGTCCTTCGACGGAAATTTGAGACGGGATAAGGGTCAAATGAAAATGGTCGCCATATTCAAACAGGAGACCGAGAGCTTTCCCGAGGGAACAGGATTGGAACTTAATTTTGATACCAGTCGCGATATCACGGAAAATGACGACGGCGGATCTGGCTGTCAAATGCGCATGGTTCCGATATGGGGACCTAACGGCATGACTATGGGTATGGTGCCCGATTGTTAGTTTGTGTATTTATCCGTAATTTCAAAACAATCAGTGATTATATTCCAAATGACAGAGAAACTCGGATTGCTTGTTTTGTATTGGTTGTTTATAATAACATCGGGATTTAGTCAATCGAAAGACGACCTAAAACACTACAATGATAGTTTGTATCGCCAAATCCAACAAATACAAGAGCACGAAGCAAAGGCACAGGCGTTATTCGATCTAAGTTTTTTTTGGTCAGACTACGATACAGCGAAGGCGTTTTCGTATATACGCGAAGCTGAGAATGTCTTAGGGGAAAGAGGTAATTCCACGTATTATCGGGGATTGAAAAGCTTTTACCGTGCCTCAGTCTATTTTGATACCGATCCTGCCAAAGCCAAACAAAAATACATGGAGGCCGAAGGCAGCTTGAAAGGTGTAGGTGCAGAAAAACGTCTCGAGGCGTCACGTTACCGCGCACGGTTATGGGGCAGCTATGGTGCTTTATTGCAACGCGAAGGTAAAGCCCACGAATATGTGGAAATTCTAATAGAAAAAGTCATTCCCTTAGCCAAAAGTATCGCAGACTCATCCCTATTAGGGAATAATTATCAGAATGTCGCCATGAATTTAATGAATTTAGGCGATTATAAAAATGCAGATGACTATTATAACAAAGCGCTGCAGTTACTTAAAGGAAAGAAAGAGGCCTTGGAGGGACGCTTTACACTATTTATCAATGCAGCACGCAATGCTTTGCTGCACAAAAATTATCGTAAGTCGGGTGAATTTATAGACAGCGCGGCTGTATTGGCTGTTCAGGTCCCGAATTCATCCTACATTCCTATATATCATGCTGTCTCGGGAAGTCACTGGGCGGCAGTCAAAAATCATGAAAAAGCAGATGCACATTTTGAAAACGGCCTCTCCGCAGCAAAGACACAGAGCAACGAGGATATGGTCGCAACCCTACTTTTTGATCAATTTACCGCCTATCAGATGAACAACCGATATGCCGCTGCAAGGGAAAAGTTATTGGAAGTATTGCCTTATGTACAGCAGCAATCTTCTTTGCGAAACAAGCAGATGGTATATTACAATCTCGCTAATATCGCAACTAGATTAAATCAATATCAAGAGGCTGTGAAATGGTATGAAGCACATAAAAGCGTATCTGACACCCTTTTTTATGATCAAAGTCAAGCCCATATACAGGAATTGGAAAAAAAATATCAGACCTCGGAAAAAGAAAAAACTATTCTTCAGATAAAAACGGAAAATCAAAAACAGCAGCTTTCCCTACAAAATACGCGCATGTTGGTCGGTGTTCTGTTGTTAACCAGTATTATATTGGCCGCAGTTGGTTATAGTTGGCATAATGCCTTGAAGAACAAAAAAAGATTAGCCGCACACAAAGAAATGCTTTTACAGGAGGAGCTCAAAAACCACCGGCAGCAAGAAAAACTGAATTTGTATCATGCGATGCTGCAAGGACAGGAAAGCGAACGCAGTCGAATAGCTAGAGATCTGCACGATGGCTTGGGTGGAATGTTGGCAAATGTTAAATTGAAACTATCCGCAGTTGCCACCAATGTTGATAAACAAGACATTAATCAGGAATCCCATATGGAATTATACACCATTATCAATCAATTAGACCATTCGGTCAATGAACTGCGTCGGGTGGCACGTAATATGATGCCCGAGGCTTTATTGTACATGGGGCTGCAAGCGGCTTTGAAGGACCTATGCAATGCCATGAGCAATCCGGAATTAAAGATAGATTTCCAGACGACAAACTTGAATGACAATTATCCGCAACCTTTTCAAATCGCGGTGTACCGTATCGTGCAGGAACTATTAACCAATGCTGTAAAACACAGCGGAGCTTCGCAGGTTTGGGTGCAATGTAGTGAAGAAGATGGGAAGTTTTTCATTTCGGTGGAGGACAATGGCCGCGGATTTGATGCCAGGAATGACCTGTTCGAAAAAGAAGGAATAGGACTTTCCAATATCCGCAACCGCGCAGAAATATTAAATGGACAGTTTGATATCGATGCAACATTAGGTCGGGGAGCATCGTTTCATATTCAACTCGATATATATGGATAATGTTATCTCCGTCATCATTATTGACGACCATCCGTTGGTATTAAATGGTTTTGAGTTTATTCTAAATAGGAATGCCAATATCTTACTCAGAAAAACGTTTACCTGCGCTGCAGATGCTTTGAACTTTTTAATGACCGACCACATAGATGTCGTGCTGATGGATATCAATATGCCCGATATGAATGGAATCGACGCGACTGAAATTATACGAAAGTCGTACCCCGAGACACGGATAATCGCCATTAGCAATCTAAACGAAGGAAGTATTGCTTCGCGTATGATGCAGGCTGGCGCGGCCGGCTACCTCCTTAAGAATGTATCTGCAGAAGAACTGACAGAAGCTATACAAGCCGTATATGATGGAGAGCAGGTATTGAGCAAGGAAATGAACGATATATTGTCAGATAAACAGGATACCGTACCTAAAATCACGGAAAGGGAACGGGAAGTACTCGCTTTGATGGCAAAAGGATATACAACACCAAAGATTGGCGAACTCATGTTTATCAGTCCGCTGACAGTCGAAAGTCACCGGCGGAATCTACTGCAAAAGTTTTGCGTGACCAATTCCGTATCCCTGATACACAGGGCAACGGAAATGAAATTCATCTAAAAACCATGGCATGCCTGGATAAACGAAGAGACCATAGATCAATCATTTTAAAACGCATAAAACGTATACGGAATATGAATGTTAGCCAAGACACAAACCCGAATGAATCCACCAGCTGGGGGATGACAATTAAAAAAGCAAATAATATACATATGAAAAGAACAGTCACGATCGCCCTAATTACGGGTATGCTTCTAATGAGTTCCTGTAACAATTCCAACAAAGAAAACAATGCGGGAGGTGAAACACCGGTTAAGGGGACAGATACCCTTACTTTATCCCAACCGGAAGAAATTCCATCCCTGGAGCAGGACAGTACTGCTGATTTTGACATAAACAGCATTCCGGTCTCCACGGCAGAAATCGGTGACTTTCCATTCTTCACTGCTCCCGAAGGTGCTAAATACATTAACAGACCGAAAGTAAAAGATTTTGATTTTATCGTATTCGTGACACCTGAAAACATCTATGAAGTAGAGGGGAAAACTTTCAGGTCACATGTTCATAAAGACAGAGAGAGCAGTGTGGAGATCAGCGGTCGATACCTGAACAAAAGTTTTGAAGATGCGATCCTGAATGCCGGAGGGGTAAAGGTCTTTGAAGGTAACCTAACGAAAGAGCAAAAGGACAAATACAAGGAACTAGCCACCTATGGAGGAAGCAATGGAAGCCTGGATATCTGGAACGAAGTGGTTGTAATGTATGTGATCAGAAGACATGAGGGGAACGTCTATATAGCTATGGAAAAAGCTACGGGAAACAGTACTTCCATACAGATCGTGCAGGAAAAAGCCTTTGAGCAGACCATACAGAAAGTCACCTCGGCCGAGATAGAAAACGATTTGTTGAATGCGGGTAAATCTGTATTGCAGATAAATTTTGATACGGACAGAGCCACATTGAAAACAGATGGATTGGAAACTGTCCAGGAAATCATCAAGGTGTTAAGGGATAATCCGGAACTGAAAATAGCCATAAACGGATACACGGATAATTCGGGAGGAAAAGAACACAATCAAAAATTGTCGAAAGACCGGGCGTCAACAGTTAAAAAGGAAATTTTAAAAGCCGGCATAGGTGCCGACCGCTTAACATCAGCAGGATTCGGACAGGAGAATCCGGTAGCTACCAATGATACAGAGGAAGGGAAAGCGCAGAACCGAAGGGTGGAACTTTTAAAAATCTGAGCGATCGGATAAATAAAAAGAAAGAATACTATGATAAAAACAATCTTCACTAGGCTCAACAAACTATCGGTTTTGTCATTTGCGTTAGTTTTTCTTACAGGAAGCATTATGCTCTCTGCCTGCAGTAAGAATGATGATAAAGATCCAACAGAAACATCAGGTTCGGGGGTTCGGTTGAAACATCTTGTTACTGCCCCCCAAGTTGCCGGTTCTCTGGGCGAATCTATGCAGGGATATACGATGCAGGGCACGGGTGGGTTTACGAATACAGGAAATTATCCCGAAGTACCACATATCTATTATTATACCGTAAATTTTCAAAAAGACCTTAACGAGTATACCTATGCCGCGCGTTCGGTCAGTGCACAGACCGGAATGGGAAAAGATAGCAAAGGTGAAATATTGGAAATGTTCGATGATATAGAAGAAGTTGCAGACGGAAGGTTGGGGAAAGCGCCATATGAAAACGTATTTGCCCTACGATATAAGGATAATAAGAAAAGCGATTGGAGGTACGAACTACACATCAGGCTGGCTCATATCAATAATCAAGACAATCAGTTGATCACATTATCCGGGACGTTTGGGCCTTCTTCGCACCCGGATACAGAAGAAATCGCTCCGGACCCTATGAGCAGCAATGAAGCCATATCGGCCATGTTGACTTTGGTGGAACCGATAGAGTAAGCTATAGGGAATAGCCCCTAAGGCGGTTTAAATGGCGTTTGGTACGAGACAGCGGATTGGCGGATATGTCAAAAACAAACGGATCTATCCTTCTCCTATTTAGTTGGATTTCTTATCTAAAGACTGAAAACAAAAAAAGAGAGAGTCAGCTTTAACTGTCTCTAATAGAGATACTGAATTTGACCTTTTTGGTGGAACGGCACTCTTTTCAGCTTTCTGTATTTATATTATTTGCTTTCTTTCTTTTAAGAAATGCTCTCATAAATTGCATCCCATAAGTCAATTCTTTTTTGAAGGGCTAGTTTAGAAACAGATTGCATGTCTAACCATTTCTGATCATCACCTTGAGCTAATTCTTCTATCATTTTTAAAGCTAAGGGGCCGTGTTCATCTCCATCAAGATCGATATGTCTTTGAAAATAATAAATGAATTTATCTAACTCCGAATCGGGGAAATTTATCTTTATTTCCTTTAATATTGATGTGAACATATCTGGAATCAAACCTTCTCTACCAAATGTAAATGCTGCTGCAATTTTGTGTGACTCTTTAGTTTCAATAATATTAAATGTGGATTTTAAAAATTCTCTTATTCTGTTATCAGTATTTAAGTTTTCGATACTTTGATATATATTTTGTGTCCTTTGGATATCAATTAAAAATTCTCTTATATCTTCAGTTTTAGCACTCATCGATTCCATAGCATCTAAGTACATCTCAAAATGACTCATCCTATTCCCATCAATATATTGATCAGATTCCTCAGCTAAAACTATTTCATTAATCAAATATCTTGTATTAGCAAAATCAGATGCAAACCATGGAATGGAGACACATGTAAGTTCAATTTGCAATGCTTTCAGTAACGACATAAAATCCCAAACAGCATAAACATGTCCTTGGGTAAATAGTCTTAAATGATCTATAGTGGTGATTTTACGGTATAGAGGATGATTATTTAAATAATCTTTTTCTTCTTTTATATAAGCTTCTAAAATTTCAAATTGTTTCATGACGCAAAAGTAACTTTTATGTCCAACAGTGTTCAAATCCTAACCTGGAAATATTTTTTTTCACTACCAAACCATATTTCTGATTTGTGGTAAGGCCAAAATATGAAAAAAGGAGCTAACTCAATCGAGAAGGCTCCTGTTTTTTTTAAGTGTACTAAGCAATTGTAAAAATCCATCCGAGAATAAACATGTATTTGGTCTGCTCATTGGCTGTGGCAAAATTAGAACTCAATATCAGTTTACCCGAACTATTATCTACAACAAATGGCAGTTGCGTAACAATGGGAACATTGTCATTGACCGTAATGATTGTAGCAAAGCTGTATTGCTTCATAAAAGCAATTTTTTCGGAACTGTTCTCAAGCCTAAATGTACTGGGTATGAACATATTTCCTGCTGTATTTTAATTCATATTATTTCAAAAGATGTGTTTCATTTATAATCATCATCTTGCAAATTTTTTTGTTCCTGCCACACATAGAATTACCCCGACGGTAACGGCTAACATTCCGATACTTACTTTTTCGTGAAGTAGGAAAGAAGCTAATCCCAAGCCGAAAAACGGCTGTAATAACTGTAATTGTCCTATGGTAGCCGTTCCACCCTGTGCCATACCTTTGTACCAAAAAATAAAAGCAATGAACATACTGAACAGCGACACATAAGCCAAGCTAACCCAAGCCCCTGTACTAATGCCCTCAAACGATACTGGCATATAAATAAATGTAAGTGGAAACATTACAGGCAATGAAAGCACCAATGCCCATGAGATAACCTGCCAACCGCCCAATGTTTTTGTGAGCTTTGCCCCCTCCGCATAGCCCAAGCCACATAGAATGACTGCCCCGAGCATCAGCATATCGCCAACAGGCGAAGCTGTCAGACCTTGTGCCACCGCATAACCTACCACTAAAAGACTGCCGATAATTGAGAATACCCAAAATACAGGTCGTGGACGTTCGCCACCCCGAATGATACCGAATAAAGCCGTTGCAACAGGCAATATGCCGATAAAAACAATGGAATGTGCCGAAGTAACGTATTTCAACGCTAATGCGCTTAACAAAGGAAAACCTGCTACTCCACCAAGAGCTACAATAGCCAACGGAAAAATCTGTTTTCGGTCTGGGTATTTTTCCTTAAAGACAAACAAGGCGATAAGGGCAAGTATTCCCGCAATGGAAGCCCTTGCAACCGTAAGGAATACAGGATTAAATTCTAAAACCGCTACTCTCGTCGCAGGTAATGAACCGCTAAATAACACCACGCCAATAAAGCCGTTTAACCAACCTTGTGCCATGTTTTCTTTTATTTTACTCATACTTATTTCTGACATTGTATTATGTTAAGTTTTATTATCAAGCGTTCAACTTCTTATGGTTTTCATATTCCTGCATAACGGCTATTAAAGTTTTTGCGCTCTCAATAGGTAGTGCATTGTATAATGAAGCCCTAAACCCACCGTAATCTGCATATTGTTTGATGACCACAACCTTACGTTCTGCAGCGAAATCCAAAAACTCCTGTTCGTGTTCGGGATTGTTAGGTAAAAAGGTAACGTTCATTCTGCTTCGTTGTGAAATGTTGCTAACTCTGCCTGTAAAAAGGCTGTTCCTGTCAATTTCCTTATAAAGCAATCCGCTTTTTTCAATGTTTCTTTTTTCGATAGCCGGGACGCCACCTTGACTTTTCAGCCATTTGAGATTGAGCGAGGTTGCATAAATAGCGAATACCTGAGACGTAATGTAAAGCGGCTTATTATCTGCAGGTATCGCATAGTTAGATATATTGGGTATGTTTCGGTTTACTTTATCCAATATGTCATTTCTTATAATAATTATCGACACACCTGCCACCCCTGCATTTTTCTGTTCGCTGGCATATATCATTCCAAATTTTGTAACATCAATTTCCGAACTCAAAATGTCCGTTGACATATCGCATATAACGGGTACAGATGTTTTTGGCACAACCAATAGCGTTGTTCCATTGATTGTGTTGTTAGACGTGTAGTGGAAATGGGTATTATCTTCGGGAATATAGAAATCTGTGGGAATTGAACGGTATTCGTCATCTTTCCCCGATGCAACAACATTGACCTTTCCGTCAAGTCTCGCCTCATTAATGGCTTTGGATGCCCAAACGCCACTATCAAGATAAGAAGCTTCGGTATCATTATTTAATAGGTTGAGTGGGATTTGCGCAAAATGCTGACTTGCTCCATCTGCAAGAAATAGTACTGTATACTCTTGGGGAATACTCTTCAGCTCACGCAGAAGTGCTTCGGCTTCGGTAAGAATGTCGGCAAAGACAACAGACCTGTGTGATGTTTCCAACAAGGAAAGTCCGGTTTTGTTATAATCCCTGTTTGCATCAGCAGTCTTATTGTACACGAAATCGGGCAATACGGCAGTTCCGGCACTGAAATTATGAATTCTCATTTTATAGAAGTATTAGATTGAACAAATTTAAAGCTGAATTTAGAATAAACACAGTCACAGTTTTTGATATTTTAGTGGACACAGCTATCTTTGTGAGGTTGAAATTGATTTCATATTACATATTTGTAATAATAAATTGAAACTTGGACAGGGAACAATCCCAGATCTATATGTTACGATGAAAAAGGAGTTTTTATATAATGAGATAGCAGGTAATATTGCCAACAAAATTAGAACAGGTGTGTTGAAAGCAGGCGAACGCCTACCATCTGTAAGGAAGTTGAGCAAGGAACATGGAATTAGCATTAATACGGCGAAAAGGGTTTTTCTTGAACTGGAAGCCCAATCACTTGTACAGTCAAAACCGCAATCGGGTTATTTTACCAGTCCATTGAATTATTTAAAGCTACCGTTACCCGAAATAAGTCAACCTGTACCTGTTGCCAATATCCGGGAACCGGACGAATTAATGAACGGAGTTTATTCAACAATGGGGCGCAGGGATTTAACCCTATTTTCTATCGGTGTACCATCCGGCAATCTTCTACCATTGGCAAAGCTAAAAAAAGAAATCGTACTTGCCACGAGGGAACTGAAAGAGGGTGGAACAGAATACGAGCCACTACAGGGCAATGTGAAACTCCGTAGGATGGTGGCAGTTCGCTCGTTGGCTTGGGAAGGAAATTTAAAGGAAGATGATGTAATTACTACAAACGGTTGTATGAATGCCTTAGCGTTATGTCTAATGGCTTTGACCAAACGGGGTGACACCATTGCCCTCGAAAGTCCATGCTATCCCGGTATCCTCCAACTTGCTGTTAGTTTAGGATTGAAAGTCTTGGAAGTAGCCACACATCCTGTAACGGGAATAGACATTGATGCATTAACAAAAGTGTTACCTAAGATAGATGTATGCCTTTTAGTACCTAATTTCAATACGCCTTTGGGATATTGTATGCCCGATGAAAGTAAAAAAGAAATTGTAGGCCTGCTGTCAAAGGATAATATTCCGCTTATTGAGGATGATACTTACGGGGATATTCATTTTGGTAATGAACGTCCGAAATGCTGTAAGTCTTTTGACAGGGATGGCAATGTCCTGTGGTGCGGTTCGGTTTCCAAAACACTTGCCCCCGGGTACCGTGTAGGTTGGGTTGCTCCGGGCAAGTATAAGGAGCAGATACTTAAACTGAAACTTATACATTCTCTATCTTCGACCTCTGTCATTAATGAAGCGGTAGGAAACTTTATAATGACCGGAAGATATGAGAACCATCTTCGTCACTTACGCAGGACATTACAGGAAAATTATCAGAAATGTGCAGATGCCATAGCAGAGTATTTCCCCGAGGGAACCAAGATAAGCCGACCACAGGGCGGACTTGCCTTGTGGGTGGAATTTCCAAAAGATATTGATACGGGAGAATTATATAACTATGCACTTAAAAAACAAATAAGTATATCACCCGGAAGGATTTTTACACTACAAAACCAGTTTCATAATTGTATGCGTCTCTGCATTGGTCTGCCGTGGACAGATGACCTAAAGTTAAAATTGAAACGGCTTGGTAGCCTTGCAAAAATGATAAGGAATTAGCTTAGTCTTGCCGTATCAAATGCTGTAAATCGGGATCATTCTTGATGCGTTCCCTTTCGCTTTCTACAATATATTTAATGTACGATTTTTATTGCCTTAAATTTCCAAAAACGGTTTCGAGTTTTATACCAGCGGGGTTACTATCAAAAAAAAGTCGGATTACTTGAGGAAATCGGCTTTTTTGCTTTCCTTAGGGTGGTTTTGGAACATCCTCGTTACCCGTTTCGAAAACCCTCAAAACGGTGTGTTTTGCATAGTTTTTTGTTGAACCTCACGTAAAACCGCCACAAATACGTCACAAAGGTTTTCGTGGTAATGAAAAGATTATGGCAACCGTAGGCGCAGAGGTTTATGAACACCACAAAAAAGCAGATGGAACCTAGAATGTAAAAATTAGAGTCTATCACAAAGAGGAAACAAAAATTAGCGACACTCCTCCCGAAAGTCTCATAATCTTTTTCTCCCTGGTTCGAACCCAGGGGGGCGTACAAATTTAAAAGTCGTTTTTCTGAATGAAAATACGGCTTTTTTCGTTTCTAAGGGCAATTTGAATCATTTGCCCTTCACTTACCAGAGCTCATATCTTTAGGAGCTAGAAAAATTGTCCTAATTGGAAGTGTTGATATTCGATGACATCAGATTGCGGGCATTCGACAGTCAATATCGCGAAACATTGATGGCTGTCATAGACGACAGGTATGACAAAAGGTCTACAATAATATTTTCTCAGAAATAAGGAGAGCCCATTTGAAGAAACTTCATGAATTAATGGAATAGAAATCTCTCGCTTCAATCAGGTTGTATTATTCGATGAGAGTACCTTATTCATCACACCTTCCAACATTAACCTTCGTAATATTTTAACTGTCAGTTACAATTCATGTGAGGTCAAACTTTCAAGCAAATTCTCGAGTTCCTGAAAAACAGTTTTCAGAAAAAATGACAAAAGAAAACCTCTAAAAGTTTGCCGTTTTCAAATCACTTAATAAGGGTTGGTGTTCGGATAAAACAGAATGATAATAGTCATATTTTTCCACTATTTATAACCGGAGCAAAAAAGGAAAACCTTAAAATCATTAAATGAACTGAATAAATTCAGACTAACAAGAAGAATGACCGTTGAACAGATAGCCTTAGGGGGGTTGTTTAAAAACCACAGTATCTTGTTCCTGTTCCAGCAAGAACCTTTCATATTTGGAAGGAAACTGCGGATATAGAATTTACCTTATCCCAAGGGGAGTGGAGCGAACTTGAATTGGAAGGAGGTATTAATATTCTACTATTTGGCAACAGTTATCTGCATCATACCAAAAACGGGGGAAAGAAAATATCTTTTTTATTAGGGCTATATATGGCATTAGAGTATAGTTATTGACAAAAAAATAACAGCTAGCATTTCCAATTATATGGAGAATTTCAAAGTGAAATTTTTATAACAAAACTTAAATAGATTAAGGTCCCCTGGAGAAGGAGACCATTAATCAACCAATTATAAACCTATGTTTGTTATGAGAGGGCAATTTTAGTAAAAATTAACGTTATTAATGTATTTCACGTAAAAGTAATCATTTTTTTTAATTAATACTGTGTTTTTTGATAAATAAATTGTGTTATGTTGCGATTAATGTTGTGATGATTTGGATTTTTATTGATTTTTATCAAGAAATTATTAAAAAATCATATATTATTTTGATTAATGAGTTGTTTTGTGAAAACAAAACGCACGTTTATGTCTATAAAATTCTGTTAGTAGTATTTTTTAATATATAGAATACATTGTTCGAATTAAATTTATAAATTTTAGCGGTTAAAAAAGGTTTTAATTTGACTTTTTTTATTTTGAACATGCTTTAGACTGTTTTTTTTTTCTAAAGAAAGCTTTTTATTGACTTTATTGCTGGATGCGGGTTGTCTGTTTCCTAAAAAATTATTTTCTTTAGTAAGACTAGCGAGTTAAGATAAATACAAGGAAATATATTCGTTTAACATGGATCTTGAACATTATATTGACCAGCAGCTTTACAAATGCATCGGGAAAAAGGGAACTATTCAATTCAATACAAAATTGAATAATTCGATGTCAAAAGGGATAGTTTACGGAGGCCCCGATCATTCTATGGTGCTATTACATTTAACCTGCCATTCGTTAACGTCCTGTCTCACCCTAAAGGTCCTCAATCTGTCCTACAAACGATAAAGGATAATCCTACCTAAGTTAATGGGTGGGAACTAACTTTTGAACAAATAGCATTCCCGAAAGTATAATTATGGTAGCATGTATAAATGAAGAACAGTATATAACCTACAATCCAGGATTTTTAGTATGGGACAATCTGGACGATAATAAAAATAAAATGGTCTGATCAAGAGAATTTGTTATTCTTCAAGAACATCAGTAATAACCATTACTGCTGTAGCATAAAAACTACAGAATGAATTTCACTTTTCCCACAACACTTAAAAGCAGGCTGAAATCAATTAAATTTGCGTGGTTTTATTAAAAACCGACTCAAATAGTCAAATACTAAGTTTTTAAAAATGTCAAAATATAGCAAAATTTGTAAATCTAAAATTTATATTTCCCCAAAGATTACAATTTGTGAAGTGGAGTTAGAAGAGTCTATTGCAGCAGGTTCTGCTAAGATTATCCCTATGGGAAACAATGGAGATTACCAAGTGGATGAAAAATGGACTGAAGATAATTTTACCCAGGACGTAAGTTGGTAAATTAAATAGAAAATAAAAATTAAAATGAACGAGTTTATATCAAAGCAAAAAGTTTTCGCGTCAATTTTGTGCATCAGCCTTTTTTTTCTTTTTTCATGTTCTGAAAAACAGGATTTTTCTGTTAATGGAAAAGCGAGCCTCAGCGTTAACTTAATTGGAGAATCGATCAAAAATAGTAAAGCAACCTCTTCTGGAAATAATAACCAAAAAATTATTAAAGCTTCTCACAATGGCAGGCAAAAAGTGGCGAATGAAAAGGGCTATCAAATAAAGTTTGATAAAGATCATGTGGTGGAAGTAATATTAAATCCAGTTGAAGAAATAAATTTTGTCAATGAATTTCAGGGAGAGAGCAATAAAGAATTGAGGGCATCTAACAACTCAACTTCTATACAGCAACCTCTGGGAAGCAATATAAAATACCATGTTGCAATTTATAAAGGTGATAATCTAGTGCAACAAAAAACATTCTCTCCAAACGGAACTAATACCCCATTTACCGGTCTTGATGCAGGCTCAGGTTACAGTTTAGTTGCTTATTCATTTGGTAATACTTCAATAACTCAGATAAATGCATCTCAAAGACTTAGCGAAGCTTCTATACCACTTGAGTCAGACACGAAGTTTTTGTACTTTTTCAAAGGCAACATCAGCTTTTCTGGAGAAACAGAGAATAGAGTTGACGTAATACTGGACAATAAAATAGCTGAAATTAAAACTCTTAAATTGAATATAAATTCAGTAAAAATTCCTGGGAACTTCAATGCTATTAGGAATGTGTATTTGGACTCGTATGGTGAGGGCAATGCTAAAATAGCTGATGGAAGTCTAAGCTTTTCGTCAAATTTGATTCAGAAAGGATTTGATTTTCCAGCAATTGTCAATTCTAGGGAAATTATTTCAACCAATTCACTTCCTGTTAAAGTAGCAATTCCATCTGGAACGACAGGTGCTGTTCTAAAGATCGGATCTCTATCTATTGGGGGTGTGACAAAAAAGAATTTGGAAGTACCTCTGAATATTATTCCAGGAACCCGATATGAGATTACATTGAACATAAAGGAGTTTTCTAGCGATGGAATACAAATAGGAGACCTTATTTGGGCTCCTGGGAATTTAGTGTCGTTATATAATGGAACCTCCTGGGCATATTCATTTCTTTCAGATCAAGATCAATATTCTAAGGACGAAAAGTCAGGAGATTTTTGGATGGCGGGAAAAGTTATTCCCGGAAGAAGCTTTACTAATATGAACTCTCCGATTTCTAGATATAATGATTACCCCTCTGGTGATCCTTGCTCAAAAGTTTCCCCAGAATGGAGGACTCCTACCAAGGGTGATTTTCAAAAACTATTTTCAGGGGCAAAGTTTAACGGTAATCCTGGTATCCCTGGAACCTATGGAGCGTCATCTACTAAAGGTAGGTACTATGGACCATCCAGTCTTGTGGTAATTCCTTCCGATATTTCTGAACAGAAAAAATATTTATTTCTTCCGTATACTGGAACTTTTAGGAATGGAAATATCAGCCGAGACATGGTGGATGGTGCTAATTATTGGTCAGGCACGGCTGAGTCAAACGAAAACTACAATTCACTTCATGTTAGGCAGGGATATTCCAGTTTAGGAGGATGGTGGAAACTTGAACTTAATCCTATTCGTTGTGTAAAAGATGCAATATAATCAGATCTAAGTCTCAACTTAAAGACATTGGTTTATGTAGTAGTTTTTTAAACCCCAGAAATGTTTATTATATACTGGTAATGAAAATAATATAGAGGTGTTATGTTTCATTCTCAGGATCCTCGGACGATTTTGAAGGAACAGGACTGGCCCATTTCTGTTGAGATGCAGTTGTTGGCGGGCTTAGGAGATGGAAAACCAAGACCAACAGGCAATATGTGTTCGCCAGGGGCTAATGTAGTCTATAAGGGGAAAATTGCAGATTCGCATTGTTTGAATTCAACTTCCAAGACTTATGATAAAGATCAATGGGTAAAAGGCGAATTAATAGTTTACGGAGACTCTTTGATACAACATATTATTGAGGGAGATACTGTTCTAGAATATTCCAAACCTCAGATTGGAGGAGGAACCGCCAATGGTTTTGACCCTAAGATCAAGGTCGACGGAAAACTGTTGAGCAGTGGATTTATCACACTTCAGAGCGAAGGTCAACCTGTTGACTTTAAGAATATTTGGATAAAGGAGTTATACAAACCTAAATAGAAAAATCAACTTTACTTACCGTAGATTGTTTAATCTTACGTAAGATTAATGCAATAGAATTCCTATTTGATTTAATTAATGTTTAACTTGGTTCTTCTACCATACAAATTAAAAACTCAAAGAAACATGATTGTAATAAACAATTTTGAAGAATATAAAGCCCATGAAGGAAAGGTTCTGGGAGTATCTGACTGGCATAAAATTGATCAAGAGCAGATTAACCGTTTTGCGGATGCTACCTTGGACCATCAATGGATCCATACAGATGAGCAAAGAGCCAAAACAGAAGGACCTTTTAATTCGACTATTGCCCATGGATATCTTACTCTGTCGTTGATTCCTTACTTATGGAAACAAATTGCGGACGTGAGGAATGTGAAAATGGAAATCAATTACGGGATTGAGAACTTCAAATTTGGACAAGCAGTCCCTGTAAATGGTGAAGTGCAATTGCAAGCAACCGTAAAATCTATTACTAACCTGAGAGGAACTGTAAAAGCCATCATTAATGCAAAATTATTGATTAAAGATCAGGCCAAACCGGCATATCAAGGGGATGTTATTTTTCTTTATCATTTCAACTAACATAAAATTTCTTTATCAAGATGCTGAAATCTAAAATAATTGCAACAGGGGCGTATATACCAACAGAGATTATCCCGAACGAGAACTTTCTGAACCATACTTTTTATGATGCTGATCAAAAACTTATTCGACAGCCAAATCAAGAAATAATCCGAAAGTTCAAGAACATCACAGGGATATCTGAAAGAAGATATGCTGAAAAGAGCATAAAATCTTCTGACATGGCTAGTATTGCGGCCAAAGAAGCAATTATGATAGCAGGAATAGATCCTGAAACAATAGATCAGATTATTGTTGCACACAATTACGGCGATATTGATTCATTTGGCGGAACTCGTGAGATGGTTCCTTCCCTAGCATCTAAAGTCAAGCATAATCTAGGCATCAAGAATACAAAGTGCATACCTTATGATCTTATTTTTGGATGCCCCGGCTGGCTGCAAGGTGTTATCCATGCAGACTTAGCAATCCGTGCTAATGAAGCAAATACCTGTCTCATTATTGGTGTAGATACCTTGTCGCGGATTTTAGACCCCGCGGATCGTGATAGCATGATTTTTTCCGACGGTGCCGGAGCATGTATTCTTCAAAAAAATGAAGATGACAACAGTGGTATTTTAATTACTGCTGCCAGATCGCATTCTATCGAGGAACTGGATTATATTAGTTCTGGAGGTGGGAATTGCGGCACTAACAATGATACTCGCTTTATAAAAATGAAAGGTCGCAAGGTATATGAGTATGCCTTGACCTATGTTCCCCAAGCGATGAAGGAGTGTTTTGATGCTTCTGGGGAAAATATAGAAAATCTTAAAATGGTTTTTATCCATCAAGCCAATGAAAAAATGGATGAAGCAATAACATCTAGATTCTTTGAGCTATATGGCATAAATGAACTGCCGGCGAACGTTCTTCCGATGAATATAAGTACGATGGGAAATAGTTCTGTTGCGACCATTCCTACGCTATTGCATCAGGTATTGAAAGGGGAGATCGAGGGGTATTCATTAGAAAAAGGGGATCTTGTTCTTTTTGCTTCAGTAGGAGCGGGTATGAACATCAATGCGGCTTGTTATCGAGTTTAGGGGGAGTGTTTCGATAGGTTTTGCTTAATTCGATGTTGTGTTTGTTGCAACAAGCATAGTTTGTTAACATATTGTTAATATTTAGCTGATTACTTCTTAATGAATTACTTGTAGGTTTGGAGAATAATCTAAATCTACTAACCGATGAAAAAACACAGACTGCATGCATTGTATGTCTTAGGCATGGCGCTAACCTCATTTTCTCCAAACATGGTATTTGGAGGTAAAATGGCCAATGCAGAAACATCCATCAATCAACAAAAAGAAATTACTGGCCGCGTGTTTGATGCAACCGGAGTTCCTTTGTCAGGAGTTACAGTAATAAACCTACAAACCCAAGCATCAGCCCAATCAAATGAAGATGGATCCTTTAGTATTTCTGCTGAAAATGGTCAGCGATTGCGTTTTAGCTACCAAGGATTTGTTTCGCAGGAATTAACGATTCAGGATCAAAGCCAGGTTACTATACGTTTGGAGCTTGACAATACAGCCTTGGACGAGGTAGTTGTGGTAGGTTACGGAACACAAAAGAAAGCTAATCTAACTGGGGCAGTTGACCAAGTTGGTCCTGAAGTTTTCGAAGGTCGACCCTTAGCAAATGTTAGTCAAATGCTTCAAGGTGCTGTTCCGAACTTGAACATTATGCCTGCCGATGGTAAACCAACAAGAGCACCTAGTTTCAACATTCGCGGTACCACTTCAATAGGACAGGGCGGAAGTGCCTTGATCTTAATTGATGGTGTTGAAGGCGATCCTTCTATTTTAAACCCAAACGACATTGAATCCGTATCTGTTTTGAAAGACGCGTCATCAGCCGCAATATACGGTTCGAGAGGTACTTTCGGGGTGGTTTTGATTACCACAAAAAGAGCAAAAGAAGGGCGTAGCACCATTAATTATTCTGGAGGCCTGACTTCACAGTCTCCAACTACTTTGCCAGATTTTGTTACGGACGGTTATACCTATGCAGAGCGATTCTTCGCTGCCTATAATGCATGGAACAACTATTCTTCTATTCCAAGTAAATTGAACAAAACGCAAATATTTACTGTGGATTGGTTGGAAGAATTCCGCAAAAGAAAAGAAGCGGGGAATACTGAAACGGTTACCGTTAATGATAATGGTGAATATGTTTACTATGCGAATGAAGATTACTATGGCGCATTGTTAAAAGACAGAACCTTTGTACAAGACCACAATCTATCTGCGAGTGGTACTTCTGGAAAAATAGATTACTTCTTGTCAGGTAGGCTTTTTGATAATTCTGGTCTGTATAGGTACAATACCGACACATATAAGAGTTACAATACGAGAGCAAAAGCCGGATTGCAAGTGACTGACTGGTTGCGAGTAGAAAATAATATTGATTATTCATTTGTCAAATATCACGACCCTTCCACAGCTGGTGAAGGTGGAAATATATGGAGAAATATTGCAGATGAAGGTCACCCTTCTTCTCCGATCTATAATCCTGACGGCAGTTTTTCCTTTTCTGCAGCATATACACTTGGTGATTTTATCTACGGAAAGAATGGTACGGATTTCGAGAAAAAAGACCTTAGGAATACGACTTCCTTTGCTACCAAGTTTTTCAATAATACCTTTAGAATAAAGGGGGACCTAACATTCCGTAATAGAGATTATGGTTCTACTCGCGTTCGTGTACCCGTTCCTTACAGCGTAAAAGAAGGTGAAATTATTCCTCTAAAGACAGGAATGAATGATAATATTTATCAAGTAGCTCAAGAAACAAATTATTTGTTTACAAACCTATATGGTGAATATGAGAATACATTTGCCGAAGATCATTATTTTAAAGGATTGCTGGGTTATAATTATGAGCAACAGCGATATAATTCCACCTATATTACCAAAACAGGTTTGTTGACCACTGATGTTGATAATATTAATTTAGCACTTGGCGATGCGGTCCAAGCAACAGCAGGATATAATAGATACCGTCTTGCGGGTTTATTCTTCCGTTTAAACTATATCTATAAAGACCGTTACTTGTTTGAGGCAAATGGTCGTTATGATGGTTCATCAAAATTCCCGACCAACGAACAGTGGGCATTCTTCCCTTCGGTTTCTGCAGGTTGGAGAGTTTCTCAAGAACCATTCTGGGAAGTTAGTCCTGAAGCCATTTCTGAGTTCAAGATCAGGGCATCCTATGGCTCGCTAGGAAATGGTAATATTGCTCCTTATTCATTTTTGGATCTATATAATATCAATGCTTCAGGCAGGGTTTTGGATGGCAGAAAGAACATGTATACCAGTGTTCCTACTGTGATTCCTAACAACCTGACTTGGGAGACTGCCAGAACTGCCAACTTAGGGGTCGACCTTACTTTCTTAAACAACAAAATCAACTTTACTGGAGATATCTACCGCAGGGAAACATTGAATATGTACACTGCTGGTCAACAATTGCCGGAAATCTTTGGAGCTACTTCTCCTAAAGGTAACTATGCAGATATGACCACCACAGGTTTTGAAATGACCCTTTCTTATCGCGACCGTTTTCAAATTGGTGAGAAAGAACTAGGATTTGGAGTAAAAGCAACCTTGGCGGATTATAGATCTACGATTGATAGATTTAACAATGAAACAGGTAATTTGAACGATTACTATGCTGGAAAGAGATACGGGGAGATTTGGGGTTATACCACACAGGGTCTATTTTCATCACAAGAGGAAATTGACGGAGCACCCAAACAAACCTTGATCAAATCATCTAATTCAGGCAAAATTTATCCTGGTGATATTCGATTTGCAGACTTGGATGGAAATGGCGTTATCGATTATGGCAGCAACACATTGGATAATCATGGTGATTTGTCCGTGATTGGTAATGAAGAACCAAGGTATATTTATGGACTTAATCTAAACTTAGATTATTCGAATGTTTATTTCTCAGCGTTTTTTCAAGGAGTTGGAAAACAGGATTGGTACCCAAGTAATGAATCAATTTTCTGGGGACAATATAACAGACCTTATAACAACTTGCCTACTTGGCACCTGGACAATTATTGGACAGAAGACAATATGGGGGCATATTTTCCAAGATACGCAGGTTACAATACTTCTTTAAAACAAACTACCCAAACACGTTATCTCCAAAATGCAGCCTATATCCGTTTGAAAAATATTCAGTTGGGCTATAGTTTCCCTCAAAGCTTTGTTTCAAAACTTAAGTTACAAGGTTTGAGAGCTGGATTATCTGCTGAAAACTTGTGGACTTGGTCTCCGCTTTATAAGCGAACGAAAGATATTGATATTGCTAATATCGGAAGTTCTGACCCTGATATAGGTACGGGAAGCGGTGATGGATTTAACTATCCGACTATGAGAAGTATTAGTTTCAACTTATCTATCAATTTTTAAGAACTAAATTATGAAAAATATATTTTTAGCATTAAGTATTTCAGTTCTATTATTTACTTCATGCGAATTAAACGAGATACCAGAAGCTACTGCAACGGAAGATGATATCTTCGGCACAGAAAGTGGCTTAAAAACATACAGTTATTCTTTCTACAACAATATAACATCAGGTTCGGATGCATTCAAAGGAGATGCAATGGCTGATTATGGAGCAGTTAATAATCTGAATGATTTTATTGTCGATGGTTCATACTCTGCAGAAACTAGTACAGGCTGGTCATGGTCTGCACTGCGGAATATTAATCATTTCATTGTGAAATGCAACAACCCTAATTTAAGTGAGTCTGTCAAGAATAATTATATCGGAATAGCTCGCTTTTTCAGAGCTTGGTTCTATTATAATATGGTGGTTAGGTTTGGAGACGTGCCTTGGGTAGACCGTCCATTAGGATTGGAAGATGAAGAAAAATTGTATGGTAAAAGGGATTCTAGGGTACTTATCATGGAAAAAATAATGGAAGATCTAGACTTTGCCTATGCTAATATTGCTGCAACTTCTTCTGATGGTACGTTAGTAACCAAATGGACTGCGATGGGGCTTAAGTCACGGGTAGCATTGTTTGAAGGAACCTTCAGAAAATATCATAAAGAATTGAACTTAGCCTCCACTGCAAACCAATATCTGCAATTGGCAGCAACTGCTGCTGAGGAGGTAATGACTAAAGGCCCCCATAAATTAAATACCGCTGAAGGTCCTGATTTGTCGCAAAGGCAGTTATTTATCAGCACAAAACCGGTTACCAATGAAGTGATGTTGGCTGTAGCATTCAGCAGTGAATTGGCCATTATGAATGATGCAAACTGGTGGTGGACTTCAGCAACTTATGGTCCTAGATACAGCTTGGTAAGACCTTTTATCAATACTATCCTTAATATTGATGGAACGCCATATACGGACAAAGCAAACTTTATGACCGAAGAATTTTTTGAAGAATGTCAGAATAGAGATAAACGACTTGCTCAACTCATCCGTACCCCGGGGTATAGGAGAGGCGGTGCTTCAGCACCACCGAATTTTGCGAGTTTCACCTACACAGGATATCAACCGATCAAATATACAATGGATGATCCTTCTTATGATAATGGAGGGACAAATACAAATGCTGTCCCACTGATGCGCTATGCAGAAATTCTATTGAACTATGCTGAAGCTAAGGCTGAACTGGGCACATTGAATGACCAAGATTGGGCGAAAACTGTTGGGGCATTAAGAGAAAGAAGTGGAGTTACAGGAGGTACAAAAGTATTGCCATCTAAAATTGATACTTATTTACAAAAGACATTCTTTTCTGATGTCACCAGCCCTATTATTTTAGAAGTAAGAAGAGAGAGACAGGTTGAACTTGCTTTAGAAGGCTTCCGGTTCAATGATCTTAAGAGATGGAAAAGAGGGGAGTTGATGGCAAGTCTTCCTTGGACTGGAATTTATGTTCCAGCATTAGACAAACTGATTGACTTAGACCATGATGGCAAAGTGGATGTTGTATTTTTTGACGGTAACAAGGAAGCGCCGGGCATTTCCGTACCAGCAGGAATAGCTAAGGTGCCAATCGGTGGAAAAGCCAATAATTTTCAAACGATGACGTCTACTAATCACCTGGAATGGTTTAAGGCTCAACCACGGACATGGTATGCTGATGGAAGGCAGTATCTATACCCAATTCCAGCAAATTCAATTGTGCTAAACCCTCAATTGGATCAGAATCCAAATTGGTAGAATTTTTCCATCAACGAATTAACTTTCTCAAGTGTTCATTGGATAAGAACATTAATTCAAAACGCTATGGCAAAGTATTCAGAAAAGGCATCTGATAAGGTAGAAAAATCAATGCACGAGATGAAAGAAGGAAAGTTAAAAACTGGAACAGGCAAGAAGGTAACCTCGAAAAAGCAAGCAGTGGCAATTGGTTTGTCGGAAGCTAGGAAAGAGGGTGCGAAAGTTCCGAAAAAGAAATCTTTATAAGACAATAATTCAATTGTCAAAAAGAAAGAGCAGGTGATTTTAATTCCTGCTCTTTTTATTTGGTGGTTACTAGCCTATTGTTTTGAGTAATTGCATTCCAAATCCTGGAAGCATCGGCGGAATAAGTTTTCCGTCTTTAACGGTATAAGCTGTTAGGTCTACATCATCTGAGCTGCTGGTTACTCCTTCAATAGTGACTGTATTTCCTAATCCTCCGGCTAGGTGTGCGGTATAGTTTGTTTTTAATAATGATCCCCAAGCGTGTGGCGATGCAGAGGTGCCGGTTTTCACCAATTCAGGCATCATTTTGCGCCAGTTCGTAAATCCGAGGCCTTCAATATCTGTAAGTTGAACATCAAGAAGCTTCTGCTCAAACAGTTTTTTCAGGAATGCTTGATCAGGATCGGCTTCTCCGTCAGCTAATAGTGTATTTAGTTTTTCCGCTTTTACAAATTGTCTTAGTTTTTGGTAATCTTCGACGGTCTCATGAAAGGGCTCTTCGATCCAAAATAGCTTAATGCCAGCGATAGCCTGTAAATATTTTATGAAGTCATCCGATGTAAAACCATTATTGCCATCTACTAAGATTTCACAATCTGGAAATGCTGCAGCAACGGCTTTGGTCACTTCGATATCACGTTTCAATCCTTCACTGGCAGGCATCCATTTGTGACCTCTTCCAATTTTCAATTTAAACTGTCTATAGCCAACCCCATAGTCAAACTGGCATTCTTCCAAGATGCGGTCTATCCCGGCCGGTTTATCTTTGGGTTCTAGATCATCGAAATAAATCATGCCACTATAATACTTGGTAATAAAAGGATCTTTTTTACCAAGAAGTTCATAAACTGGTTTTTGTAGGATAACGCCGGCGAGGTCATGCAGTGCAATGTCAAAAGGGATGTTTTTCTCAGACAAGTTTCCAGTTTTTGTTGAAAAGAGGTCTGATACTTTCTTTCCTATCAGTTCTGGAACTAGCTTTTTCGCGTTTTGTTTAGAGCCTCGCAGGGATGCCCATCCCATTGCACCTTGGTCGGTGCGAAGGGCACAAATATCTAGATCGGGACCATATCCATGTAAATCAAGCTTAGCATTCTTGCCTACAAGTCGAGGGTAATTTAATTTTACACGAGAAAAAACAACGCTATCTATTTTATGTAACGCTAGATCCTTTTCTTGGTAGGGTAAATCTAAAGAGGAAAGTATATCTGTTCCGTAAGATTTAGAAGGTATAAGCATGGATGAAGCCAGGCTTATATTTAATGCACTTATAAAGTCTCTTCTTTTCATAATTTAGGTTTATGTCGTTGATAATTAGGACTTAATTTACAACATTTTTATCAAACAATAAGGGTTAAGGTCTGTTATATTGTTGTTACACAATCGTTTTAGCTCTAACTCTTTTCGCCATTTGAGTTTACTTGAAGGATTTCTGCTTTTTGTTTCAGGCAATGCAGGCTTGCAATATAATCGCTCAATGGATTGATGGGTTTGTTAAACTTCCAAGACCTCTTTTTCCTTAAGGTCTCCACGGCCTTATTCCAATCGCTCTTATGGGGACCGATAGGCCTTAGAAACCAGCCTGTGTCACGCTTTGCTATAGTCATTTTTTGCTTTATTCCATCTCAAGGAAAAACTTTCAGGAACCAATGGCCTTCATCGATTCAGGAGCGAGAAAACAATCTGAAACAGTAAGCAGAAATCTGTTGTCTGTGGAAAACTCGGCAAAAATTCCTAGGACTCTCTCTTTTACCTGATCATGGTTTATTTCTGCTACTTCTAGTACGTGATGAGCTTATTGAAGTACATTGAGATCTTCTTTCTGTATCCTCATTTGCGGATCCCGCCCCATTGCTCATACTCCATTTCTTTAACGGTTCAAGAGAGTATTAGGAAGGGCTGATGTCAATATGTACCTGTTCGGGAATTTTACGAGAGGTCGTCCCCCGGCAACCAGTACACCTGGTCCTCAGGGGTAGAGTCGTTCAAAACTATTCCTGAGCTTTCATGCTGTACCTGTCCATCTGCCCACGATAACAACACTGTTTTCTTTGTCAGATCCTATTAAAGGCAGTGAATTGTCTGGTGAGATCCCACCCCTTCTTATGCTGTTGCCGTATATCGGGAAAAAATTGAACTGATGGGCTGTCTTGCCGGCAACGTTATTTCCGATCGTAAATCTATTTCTATCGTAATTACCAGGCAGGTTTAATTCCGAGTTTGGCCTTTTTGCACCCTTTCTTGAGAATCGAATTCGTCGGATTTGGTTTAAACCGATTGGGTTCCGTTTTCCAGTATCCGGAATCTCAGTTTGCCATTCCATCCTCTAGGGCAACGCTGAAGACCGATCCCGAATCAGAACTGCTTACCTCGATCCTTCCCTTGTTGCGTTCCACAATGTCCCAGCAAAGGAGCAGCCCCATTCCATTCCCTTTTCGTTCTGGGTGCCGAGTGATTTTCCCTGTGGCATGCGGAATAAGGTCTCTAGAGTGGCTTTGTCCATTCCGGTGCCCTGATCTCGTATATGCACATATTGCATCCCTGATTCCCGATTCGAGGTAACCGTTATGACCCCATGTCGAAAACTGAATTTGATGGCGTTACCGATCAGGTTCCTAAATACGATAAGGATCTGGTCCCTGTTGGCCAGTACGCTATCGGTTTCACCCAATTTGCAATCTACCAACAGGTTCTTGGCCATGATCTGATCTCGATAACCCTCAATCGCCTCTTCGACCATGGACCTCAGCTGGAATGGTTCTCTCTGCTGGGATAGACCATTTCGGCTGCTGTTAGCCCACCTCAACAGAGTATCAAGTACTTCGGTCTGCCTTTGTAAGCTCTCTTGGATATCCTTGATATAGACCCTGGAAGCCACATTGCTGATTAGCTGCTCTTTGAGGCTCCAGATCAGGTTTTCAAAATCCACAAAAGGGGCCCTGACATCGTGTGCCAGCATGGAAATGATTTTTTCCTTTTCATAATTGACCTGCTGCAGCCTTTTTTTCTTTTGCTCAATGTCATCCATGTTTTTGTAGATCTTGAGCAGGAAGTAGTTTGTTATGTAAATGATGAACGCCAGTGCGCATACCAAATTGAATACGGCTCTGGTCCGTGGGACAGCCGAGTCAATTGAGTACCGGCCCTGGGAGAGGAAAATAAAGCCCATGGAAAGGATGACCGCTGCTCCGTAAATGACATGGGTTTTTCTATTTTCGTACATGAGCATGGACAGGATCATGATACACAGCAGGAAATACTCGGCACCATTGCTGAAAAATACTGCCCCGGCCAAGAAAAAAGCAAAATTGCTGATAAGAAGCGTATCTCTGGCAATTGTAGGATTTTTCTTGTATTGAAAAAAAAGATCGTTGCTAATGCACAGAGAGAATTTGAAAGGTTTATGGCCGAGAGGATTGGCCTATCCGAGAGGAGGTTCACAAATGAGAAGAACAGGGTAGGTGGTATACAGAAGCAGGCGATAAGGTTGACCATGCGTATTCGATCTTGCTGATTGGAGGTCATCCCGGCACGTGAACCGAGATTTAGCAGTTTGTGCCAGGACCGGCGGAGTCTTTCCATTCTGGGTAATGAGTGGAACAAAAATAAGAAAAAAGGCTTGCCGGCACAACCTTTAGGGACAATGGAATCTTGTGGGCTCGTTGGGCTGGGGTTAGTGTACAGGCCCTTGGGCACTCTTGTGGGCCAATTGTGTCCCCCAGTGCGTTCTAAGTATACCTCTGCCTTAGAGGAGACTGCGGAGGCCTGGGAAAAGTCAGGTCTTACGTGGAGGGGGGCTGCCAAATTCATCAGCAGATTGTATGGAACTCTCAAGGACTAAAGATAGGGAACAGTTTTTGAGTGTTGAGGTGCGAGGTTGCTTGAAGCAGTTTTTCTAAAGCTGAGGAGTGTCTGCCCTTCATGAGATTAACTTATCTTTGAGTTGCTCGGGAACGCAAAGTGGTCTCCCAGACGCATGTGCTTTACTATGTTTGCGAGTTGGGGTGGGAGGGCTGTCTGGTAAAATTACTGTAAACCCATGAAGGGGAACGATCGGTGGGGTTGGTGCCCAAAAAGGCTGCCGGATAATCTCTGTACTGTAACCCTATGCTGTTGGGGACTGAGAGTTTTCGTCTTGAGCTGGCTAAGGAAGAAGGACCATGAATGTTCGGGGGCACATTTTGTAACGTCTTCGAACTGCGGATGCAAATCGGATATAGGTCTTGAAACCGCCGGAACGGGCCAGAGATGAGAGTTTGATCTTTTCTGTGTCCTGGGAATTTAGGTCGATCTCTTTGATGTAATCTATCCTGAGGTTATCGATGAACTTAGAGAACGAGGTTCCATATGTTTGAATGAGTGCCCTGTTGATGTGACTAGGTTTGAATCCAATCTCGGAGGATATGCTTGTCAGTGAGCATTCGGGCAACAGATACCGTTTAGCTCCTACCCAATTGGCAATAGCTTCGTGAAGATCCCCTGTGGAGCGAGGTTCGTTTGTCTTATTGTAGTCTAAAGAAGTACCCATGTTTGAATCTGATTAAATTTCTCTGCGACATTGCTGAGGTCGCGCTTGGTCCTCCCATTCTCTCCTCTTTATATCTTATAGAAAGGAATGGTCTCCACCAAGAATTTCATGTCAATATATGAATATTTGGCGATTGCGAGAAATATTTTTCTGACCGCATGAGAGGCCCAAATATTTCCACTTCCATCTCTTCCAATTGTGAAAGTTCAGAGATCCTTTGGCGCAGAACAGGGAGGCTGCATTCCATCGGGAACCAGTTTGTCCAAATGGTCTGGCAGGTTTGCCTATTGCTGAAAACTGGAAGCCAAGGGATCCTGGGCTAGGATCGAAATGAATTCTCTGGGAGACATGTTGTACATTCGACGAATCGTAAAAGAGAATTTTCCATAGGTGCTGAATCCAGCAACCCGGCAAAGGTAGGAGATCTTCAGATCTCTTGCACTCTCTGACTCCTGGAGCATATCCTTCAGGTGATTTACCCGCAGCCTGTTTACGAAATGTGGGAAGGGGAGCCCGTATTCGCGATTGACTACGTGAGATACGTACTTCTTGTTCCAACCCAAATCCCGAGATACGAAGGTGAGGGATGATTGGGGCCTGAGATATCCCTTCCTGCCTACCCACTGCCTGACCGAACTTGCAACCCGTTCAAAAGTTTCCTTGTCAAGATATTCGTACTTGAATGCATTCATTTTTAATGGTTGATTTTGAGCCCCGCCAACTGGTCCGAATTATAGGTCCAGTTATGTGGGGGTGCTAGTGATTCAAGTTAAAAAAAAATTCCAGAACGGCACAACTTTCCGAATTTTTTCCAAAGCTGGGGAAGAGAAAGTTTCTGGGGCCTTTGTCCGACTGAATTCGCGAATTAAGGTTTTCCTCAAAGCGCTGATTTGTGAAATTTTGGGGACACGGGGGACCTTAACCAATAATTCAAGTTAACCCAGAAGGAACTTGAGGCCTTGCCAAACTGCCAAGAAAGTAAATATCCCGAGCATTGCGAGGGTCAGGTGGTAATGGTTTCTCCCGTCGGAGTTTCTGTTTTTTGAACTCATTTCAGTATTTTTTATCTCACTTCGCTTTTTCATGGTGGTTTGGGACTGCCCAAATAGAGGATATAGACACAAACAAGAACCGAGCCAACATTCGCCTGTTTAGTCCGGACGCCGAAATAGTGCCGCAACATTCCAGTTACACTATGCGGAGGCTATTTGTCAGAGGTGCCGATTCATGGGCTGAACTGCGTGGCCTTTATCAAGTGACTGATTGATTAAAAAAGCCGGTGAGAAAGCTCTCCTTTCTGGCCATATTTCCTTAGATAGTTCCATTGGCCAAATGGGGTAGTGGATCGCACCCATTTCAAGCCCGTGATACCAATTTAATTCTCCTAAGCCTATGTTATGGGCGGCTCTCTTTTACTGTGGCAGGGTTACGGAGTTCAATTTTTTGGCCATCTCATAGTTTTCCATAGCTCTAGAGTATTCGAAAGGGATGAGCTCCGGCCACTCTGCCAGCCCCTCTCTTATTGTCTCTAGGGCCTGTTTTTCCCCATGCTCCTCCGCTTCCTTCCGTGCAGCGCACTGAAGGCTATCAAGATACTCTTTTGTCGGGGGCGGAGGGAACTTTCGTCCATGTAGTCCTGAAGCAATGTTTCTTCGCAAGTCTTTTTTCACGATTTAAATCAGTTTGTGGCGATCGGTAACGCCGGTTGATATTTCACAAATATATGAAATATGTATAAAATATTGATGTTCAGCATTTTTTAACCTTAATCTGGAAGTTTGTTGGCAGAAATAAATTTTGTTTCGCAAGAGTACACGGAATTTCCGGAGAGTATTGATCCTGTCCTGTCGGACAATCTCCACAAATAAAATTTATCCCAGTTCCTGGAGCCGGATTTTATAGAGTTAAATATATTAACCCTGTGTATTTGCGCATGTTTTCACTGGATCGTCCCACGATTCAGGCGAAAAATAAGAAGAATCACACTGTTTAACAATGAAAAAACAATATTCAACACCTAAGATCGAAGCTTTGTGCGTATTCCTTGAGGAGGGCATCGCCGCGGGTTCTGCATTTGTCCGTCCACACAAAGGTTCGGACCAAGTCATGGAAAACTGGTATCAGGACGACACCCAGACCAAAGATTTCGATTGGAACGAACTATAATCGATTAATTTTAACAACTATCATCAGATGTATCAACAGATTTTTTCAAGAGGCATAGTGCTGAGGATCTTGGCCATGTGCATTATTTTTCCTGCATTCCTTTCCTGCAAAAAAGGTGATTCTGACTCATCTTCCTCCGTCTCGGCTGAGATAAGGGTAAATGTATCGGTGGGCGAACCGGAGGAGGACCGCCTCACGGTGGGCAGCAGCAGGTCGGTCAGAAGGACAAGTGAGCCCGATGTTCAGTCAGCCACTGTCCAGCTTGGGGGGGCAGGTCACTAGAGGTCGAACTTCACGGGGCCTCCTATGGACATTTCGGCTCTTACGCGGACGTGTCTGATACAAGGTCAAGCGGAGCTGCAAGCGCTGTGGTACAGGAACGCACCAAGGCATTGGGCGAAGGGGTGAGGTACAGGGTAGTGGTCTATGCTGAGGGTGGGAAACACATTGTGTCCCATGACTATACAGTTGGCAAGGGCAACCCAAAAGACCGCTTTCAACTGGATGCTGGCAAGACCTATACTTTCTTGGTGTATTCGGTC
Source organism: Sphingobacterium sp. 1.A.5 (assembly GCF_002734235.1). NCBI lineage: Bacteria > Pseudomonadati > Bacteroidota > Sphingobacteriia > Sphingobacteriales > Sphingobacteriaceae > Sphingobacterium > Sphingobacterium sp. 1.A.5. The sequence continues at coordinate 24,184 of NZ_PEBA01000003.1, read as the reverse complement.
AACAGCCAGACAGAGCTTCCCGAAATCCAAAATGGGGGATCGATTTCCACGGCCAGGCTGGTTAACGTCAAGAGCTCACTTATGTTCTTCAAGAAAACGATGAAGCTCGGTTTCGGCGAGACTGACCTGAGTGCCGTACTGCAGCACCAGTTCAGCGAGATCACGACCATAGTTGAGATGGACAACAGCATGACGGGATCCATAGAGTCCATTCAGGGCATGCAGATCGGTTCTGCCAAAGAAAGTGCTACATTGAATATCTCGGACGGTTCCTTAAGCTATCCGCAAGAATCGGTAAGCCCAACGGTTACCTTTCCCGCAATTGCTGCGGGATCCAGGGTCATTACAAGCAATCCAGTGGCGCTGATCAGTCCCCAAACCAGTAGCGCCACGCTCAAGATCGCCTCATTGAGGATCGATTCGGAGACTAAGAACAATATTACCGTGCCCGGAATAAAAATAGTCCCTGGCCACAGATACAACCTGGTGCTCAAGTTCAGGACCTGCTCTGTGGACGTCACTGCAGAGGGCCTGAACTGGAGATATGCCCAGAAAAGCTGGGAAGAGGGAAATTGGTTCATCGCTTATGAAACATACACCGGGATCTATAAGACCGACGAGAATAAGTACTATAAGAACAACGAGGTCATAAAGAACGAGTTCAACGCACCCCGGGCGAATTACGGTTTCCAGTTCGACATCACCGAGATGGACAACGCCTTCAACATGAGCGTTAACGGACAGTACATTTTCGGCAGCTCCGATCTGGAACAGGTACAGTTCGAGACTGCGAGTTCACTGAAGATTAACCGTAACATACAGTTCGCTGACGGTTCCGAATATACTATCGGGGGCATTGATCAGATCTACAACATGAAGGGTACGCTCAATGCCCCTCTGCTGAGGATCATGATCAGTAGGAACGGGGAGGTAACGATGCTGGGAAGTAAGACCAACGGTGGTCCGCTATTTCCACTGAAGCTAATGGGGGGGGCAATCCTTCAAAAGGGTTGTCTGGAATTCAGAGGGAGAGAACAAGGTCGTCGTTACGCAGAAGGTCGCCGGAAGGACGATCATCATTGGTAAGGGTTCGGGGAAGAAAAGGATTTCCTGTCCCTAGAACCCACTAGATATTCAAATAATACTGGCGGTGCCGAACACTTTATTTTCAGCACCGGCAGTTCGGCTTAACAAGAGCCCGCTTTGTGGGATTCTGGCCCGCCTTAAGATACAGATGTACCCAGACTTCTACCGATGCTTAAATCTGAGGCTAGGGTCACCGGTCGGTCACTTTCACTTTTTGCAAGAAGTAGAAAATTTTACAGCTTTTCTTGGCCATGCTCGAGAATTGGTCTATATTTATGGTTTAACCATGCATCGGTTCGAGAGTCCTTGGACACATAGCTGAGAACGATCGATGGTCCTTCCTATTATTTGTACGGGCACGCACCGTACGGGCCGAACGCAACATGCCAACTATAATTAACAGGATAAACAAGCACCTAGAAATAGCAAAGCTGGAATCTGAGCTAAAAGAACTTAAACCGGTACTGAAGTGCATAGATGACCTCGTCTTCAAGGTTGACAAGAGCGGTACGGTCCTGGATTGCTGAACCAATAGGGCACAAGACCTTTTCTATGACATCGATTATATCATAAAGCCGAATGACAGGTAGAACTAAACGTTCCCCCCAGGTGTTAATCCTGTTGAATGGTACAAAACAATCTTCTGTATGTCAAGAAAAAACGCTTTTTTATACAGCAACGGGCTATCGGTAGTTTTTCTTTCCCTTTTTGCCGCAACCATATTTGGCCAGGTATTCTTTGGGTGGAAGTAATACAACGGGGAGCTCCTGGAAATGTGGATGCCTTCCCTATCACTGAGTGCTTACCTGTCTTCCGGACACTTTGCCTCGGCCACCTTTGAGAACTTTCAGAGCGAGTTCCTGCAGATGGCAATGTACGTGCTCCTTACGATCTCCCTGAGGCAAAAGGGGTCTGCTGAATCAAAATCGCTAGAGGGCAAAGATGTGGTGGACAGGGATCCAGACCCACACCGGCCGGGAGCTCCATGGCCAGTTAGGAAAGGTGGGTGGGCGCTCGCCCTCTACCGGAATTCCCTTTCACTGGCATTTGTCTCCCTTTTTGTCATCTGTTGGCTCGTGCATCTGATGGGTAGTCATGCAGAGTTCAATATGCAGCAACATGCCGAGGATTTGCCATCGCTGACCATCGTTCAGTATTTGCTCGAGCCCAAGTTCTGGTTCGAGTCCTTTCAAAATTGGCAGAGCAAGTTCATATCTGTGGCAGCGATAGTGGTCCTATCAATATTTCTTCGGCAACAGGGCTCTCCAGAATCCAAACCTGTGGATGCTCCCAGTTCTGAAACAGGAAAGTGATGGCCAATTTGGGGAACGTACCCATAAAGCTTGAGGCCCAACTTGCCCCATGGGGGACCTGTTTCCCTTTTGGGCATTTCGTGGAGTGAGGTATCGCCCTTAGAGTAATTTTGCCATCACCTTCTGGTACAGTTTGGCGAACAAGGTCTTTTTCAGCCTTCTGCGCTCAAAGTCGGTCCAGGCAGAAGCATCGTCTTCGGAATCCCTTCTCTTGACAAAGATAGAATTGTGCCCCTCCTTGAAAGCTATGGATTCACTTTCAGGCCGACCGTTTGAATAGTAATACAGGGCCAATGATCTTCTGCTCATCCCATCGGGACATGCCAAGGGGTTTGGCAAACCGTGATAGGATTTGGAGGTCGTAGAAAACATCGCAATAGAATTGAAATTCGGAGCAAACTTATCGACACAGCCTATCATTTCTTCATCCCATAATTCAAAGTGTCCACCATACTCGTCCTTCCAATCCTTGTTAAGATATACGATGATATTCACACGCCTATCTAACCCATTGATAGGATGCTTGTTGAAATCTGCATGAACTTTGAGTAACCCACCTTTTTTCGTCTCGTGCAAACCAGCACCTGAAAAATAAGGATCCCCAAATAAAGTCTCATCTATTCCAGTAAGTTCTTTTACAAAATTTAAAAAGGGTTCTGAATTTAAAAAATGCATCAACAACTTCGTCTTATCACCAAAAAGTTCCTCCCCATTTCCAGCCAATTTCTTCTGTAAAGGATCATTATAAACTATATTATTGCCCTTAGACAAATCAGGAAATTCGTCAACAACAGAGGATAAAAAATAAGGGTTGAAAAAATTTTCAAAATAAATGCTCGGAAATGGTTTCGCATTTTTATACTTGGTCTTATGCTCTTTAGCATACGCCAAAAGATCTTGATTGTGTGAATTAAGATATGGGTTCATTGTCTGTAAGTGTGATAACAGCTATTAAGCCATTTAAGTTAAAATTAGTTTGATATGGCAAAGTTCGCTAATAATCAACTACATGGAATAGAAAAATCGCATTAAACTTTCAATTGTCGATGTTCCGCTACGTAAAATCATCACTAAAATTAACTCTGCATTAAAAATTATCGAAATTCGCGATATCATTGGTTTTCAGTTATTTTAAATGTTGTGAAAGTTTTCTATTATTAAACCAAAACATTTGTCATCACAAACTGTTTATATCCAAATTATAAACTTTAAAACATCAAATATGAAAGGAATTTGGAAATTGAGAACAAGACCAGTGGCATTATTGATAATGCTTTTTGTATCTGTACAAGCCTGGGCGCAAGAAAAAGGATTAGATATCAATGTAGATATTGACAAAGGCGACGAAGGAATGTTTGCCAAACCATGGGTATGGGTAGTTGGCGGAGCCGTATTCATTCTATTATTGGTCGCTTTACTAAGAGGTGGAGGAAAAAAATAAACAATGGGAAAATAGGCTTTTAATTCGTTAAAAGCCTTTTTTGTTCAAATTGTTCGTCACCATATAGCATAGACCTTACAATTCTTTTTCTTATATTGAAGGTTCAGATACCTAAACTATAAATTATGAGTAAGCCTACGCCAAAATGGATTCATCTGTTGATATCCATCATGTTCATATTTGGTCATGTCCAAAATTCAATGGCCTCGAAAATCAACAACCCAGATTCCTCCAAAATCAAAGTGATTTTTGATACAGATATGGGACCCGACTATGACGACATCGGTGCCATAGCCCTGTTACATGCTTTTGCAGACCGAGGTGAAATTGAGATATTGGCAACTGTGGCTAGTGATTCTCATCAAGACATCCCTGCAACCATTGAGGTATATAATCGATATTTCAAAAAAGATAATATCCCCGTTGGAAAGACAACAAATCCTTTGGCTCCAAACTTCACCGCTGCAAACAATTGGAATAGAAAAATAATCGAACTATTCTGCCCCGAATTGTTGAATAAACAGTATCATCCTTCAGTGGAAATCTATAGAAAAGTACTGGCAGAACAACCCGATAACAGCGTAACAATAGTGACAGTAGGGTTTATGACCAATATTGCAGAATTACTAAAATCTAAAGCAGATAAATATTCTAACTTAACCGGACAGGAATTAGTGAACCAAAAAGTGAAAAACTGGGTGGCAATGGCTGGGGCCTTTCCGCAAGGAAAAGAATTCAATATTCACGAAGACGCTGAATCAGCAAAATATGCTTTTGAGAATTTCCAAAAGCCTATCCTTTTTACGGGCTTCGAAATTGGGGACAAAATAAAAACAGGTGGCAAAATTGCTGACTTAAATCTGAAGAATAGCCCTGTCTCAGTGGGATATAAAATCAATTTTGACACCTATGCCAAAGATAAAGTGAATTCTAGAAGCTCATGGGATCAAACCGCAGTATTAATAGCAGCAGATAATCCTGAAAAATATTTTTATCTCAGCGGAAATGGAACAATGATAGTAAGTGCAGATGGTTCGAATCACTGGGAGCCAAATGACAAAGGAAAACATAGGTTTGTTATCCATAAATTCCCTTACCAAAAGATAGAAGAAACCATAGATGAATTAATGCTCCACCAACCTGAATAAAGATTAGTATTACTTTGTTTAACAAAATGAAGAACTATTTAAGGCTAAAAAAAATCCAATCGATTGCCAGGTATACTAAATTGCTATGATCTTAATTAAGTACCTGGCGATATCTTAATATTGAAGACAGCAACTGTATACGATAATTCTTTTAATAAAATTTGTTAAAGTTATTGATGAGCGTTAGTGTGATAACCCATTAAACTTTGTTTCGTAAAATGTACGAGCTCTTGTTGCATTGATTGCAAGAATACCTCTTTACTGGCAAAAAAAACAAAAATGATTTCACCCACCAAGGTCTACGAACGCGGGAAAAAAGATATGCTTCCCCACAGTGTGGACATAATGGATGTGCTTGGCTCAGTGCAGTGCTTTTTAAACTAATAATCTTCATACAATAGTTCTAAAAAATTTGAATGAATTAATTAAAGACCATTATCTTAGAAAAGATAAGGTTTAGGGTTTAGTAAAATAAAACGCCCAAACTATGGAATTATTTTTTGTCTTTCTAAGTATGATCAAAATACATGTAACAACACGCATAATTAAACGCCATTTTTACAAAGAGTTTAATCGATTGAAAGTTAAATGTTTGTTGTTATATTCCTGTTAAGGAATTGATAAAAATTAATTAATGTTTTAATTGTAAAATATATGTTAAAGTAACATTTAACAAGAATTAATGCGCTGAAAAACAAATGTTTGAACAATCATTTTCAGACTGATAGTTTTGTGTGATTGTGATAATTTTCTAAAAATAACAAATATCTTTACTGAATGTCTTCATAAACAGTATTGATTTTAGGTAATTTAAAAATGAAGAAATATTTAATAATATTAGTGTGTGTCTTAACACTTGTAAACGTTTCTAGCGCTCAAGAAAATAAAGCGAAGGGCTGGATCTTTGGACCCTCCATTGGATATCAATATCAAAGTGGGAGTTTTTTGAAAGCTTCAGCATGGACATTATTTGCCCCTAATCAATCTCAATATATCAAATTTGATGCAGGTGCTAACTTCACTTGGATGCTAGATCAAACGACAGTCATACCAGAATTTGGAGTAACCTATTACCTCAATAATGTTGCCGTCTGGCCATTCATAAAAGGCGAAATCACACCCTATACAGCAACTGCTAAAGCAGGAATAAGTATTTTTTCAATGCTAGAACTATCTGCAGGATATGGATTCGACATAAATACAAAAGAAAACTTTAAACCAATTGATGGTTTTACAATTGGGGTAGGTATTAATGTACCTTTAAAATTTCACCTTAACTAACCTAACCAAGTTTTAAAATCCTGAACCCGTTCCCGACTAACAATAACATCTTTGCTAGGGTAATGAAACAATTCAATTCTAAGCCTGGAATTGGAATGGATAGAAATGTTTTTGATAGCCGAGATGTTGATTAAATGACCACGACTTATTCTAAAAAAATGCTCCGGATGTAATAAACCTTCAATTTGATCTAGACTGTGATCCAATAAATATTGGTCACTGTCCTTGGTAAAAATATACGTTCCTTTGTTTTCAGAATAAAAACATTCAATATCTTCGATGTTGATTAACTTAATGTTCTGGCCAATTTTTACTGTAAATCGGTTTTTAAAATTTGTGTGATTGTTGTTGAAAATCTCCTTAATCTGTTTGAGGTTTAATTCTTGTCGATCATCTCTTAAACGTTCGAATTTATCGATAGCAAATGACAATTCATCCTGGGAGATGGGCTTCAGTAAATAATCGATGCTATTCATCTTAAATGCCTTTAAGGCAAATTCATCGTAAGCTGTAGTAAATATAATGGAGCTATCTATATCATTCCCATCAAAGATTTCAAACGACAATGCATCTGATAGCTGTATATCGAGGAATATCAAGTCAGGACAGGCATTCTCAGAAAACCACTTTCTAGCTTGTGCTACTGAATGTAGCATTTTGACATCAACTAAACCTAAATCATTAAGTTTTCGCATCAGTAGTCTAGCAGCTGGTTTTTCATCCTCAATAATAACTGTAGAATAATCTTTCATCTTATAGCATTGGCATTTTAACAATAAACATGTCTTGAGATTTTGAAATATGAATATCTTTCTTGCTCGTAAGTAAGTATCGGTCGCGGATATTTCGCAATCCTATTTTTGTAGATGCGGAATGACTTGATTTTTCTTGCAAGTTGTTTTCAACGACCAACATGTCCGTTTCATCATAAATCCTTATTTTTAATGGTTGTTCTTCGGATATTTTATTGTGCTTTATGCAGTTTTCTAAAAGTAACTGTAAGGACAAAGGAACCGTTTTTTTATTCAGGTTCTTATCATCAATTAAGTTTTCGTATTGAATAGAGTTCTCAAACCTCAATTGTAAGAGAGTAATATAATCCTTAGCAAATTCCAATTCTTCCTTAATAGTTACATATTCCTGTTCTTTATGTTCCAAAATGTACCTGTAAATTCCTGATAATGATTTTGTGTATGAAATCGCGTTTTTTTGATCTTCCTCAATTAAGCCAATCAAGACATTAAGGCTGTTGAATAGAAAGTGCGGATCTATCTGGTTTTTTAAGGACTCCAGCTGGGCTGTCGCCTCGCCAGCAATAAGTTTTTGATGTGCTATCTGTCGGTTCTTGAATTGTTTGTAATAGTAAAAGCCATACCAGCCAAGACCTATCAGAATCGCAATTATAGTTATTGGAATATAGCCATACCAAAATTCATTCTGTATAAAATGATCAAACGACTTCCCGAGCCATAAAACTTCGATGGAAAAATTTATGAGAAAAACTACAATAGGTGCAAAAATGATGGTTAAAATAATATATCCAAGGATATGAGAAATTGCCTTGGACCTGTCGGGAATCAGCTTTTTCAACAATAAACCCGTAAAAGAACCAGTTAAATAAAGAAAAATACCATAGGCAATTCCGGCTACAGATTCTGGAGCAGTAATAAAAGACATTTCTAAGCTCCCAGTCGCAAATAAAACAAAAATTGCAATGCAAAAATAAATCATTAAACTAATGATGATTGCATATAACAACGAGGTTAGAAATGTCTTCATAAAATTATTTACACTCTTTTAGCAGCGCTTCTGCCCTTTCTTTTCCCCAAGTAGGATAAAATAATTCGGCGGGCTTTTCATCGCTGAATAAAGTTAATGCTTTCTGTAAACTTTCGCATTCTTCCTTGGTATCTCCACCCATATATTTCTTGGATTGAATATTGAATTCCGCTAAACCAATCAATGCTCTTGGATTTTTAGGATCCATCTTAATCGCAGTCTCATAATCTGCTATAATGGACGGAGATAATATCATGGCTTTGTTCATTGGGTCGCTGGTAAGGTCAGATGTGCTCGCTAAAGCCCTTAACACCAGCCATTCGGAATTTAAGTTTTCTTTAGGGATCAATTCATTGATCTTCTTCAATGCATTAGTCTTTTCTGCCTCATCCTGAATACCAAATGAATGAGTAATAAGTGTCAATGTTTGATAATATTTTGGTAGCCATTTATCCTGCTCTGCCTGGGCTATTCTTTCAAGTTGAGCACTGGCTTCTTTTGTCTTCCCAGTCCCCCATAATTGTAAGGCCTCACCCATAGCTTTCTCATAATTTCCTTGTCCATAGCTTGACAGGCAAAAGAATGTCAATACTGTTAAAATTAGTGTCTTCATGTTTTTTTGTTTTGTATAATAAATTTCCTAATTCCTATAAATGTTTTAAAATATCCTTTGATGAATTGTAGATAATAAATGATGAACTGTTACAATTGGTCCAATTGATTATCCTTTTTGTTTTTACTGATGGTCCAAAAAAATCCTAAGAATAAAAACCTTTTGGCAGTTGGGGTTATTGCTCTACTATCAAATCGTCCGTTTGAATTGGGTTGTGGACTAAATTCATAGGTGTAAATCGGCTTATTGCCCAATAAATTGGTAACTGAAAAAAATAGAATCTTCTGCTGTGTCAATAAAAATGACCAACTAAAGGAAAGGTCGTTCTGAGGTTTCGTCATAGATTGCATAAACCCCGATAAATTAGGATCGTGGTATGGGCGCCCAGAAATATAGGTATTCGTCAAACCCAATTGTGATCTAAGATTTGATATCCAATATTTACCTACAACAGAAAAATAATGCTTGGATAAATAGTCTGGTTGAACAGAAAATTCATAATTCCTTTCAAGCTTTTTGGCATCCGTATAGGAATACGAAATCCAATAATGCAAATTGGGAATGCTTTGGCTGTCTTTCCAGAAAAAATCTATTCCCTTTAGTTGGCCATATCCCTTATTCGTGAAGATTGAATTGTACTGTGGAATGACATCATTGTAGGTGATCAATCTTTTGTAATCCTTATAAAAACCTTCTAAACGGACCATCTGACCCTTATTTTGATAAGTGTAATTTAAGATATAGTGATCGGCAGATTGCCACAATAGGTCGCTCTGAAATTTGTAGATATCAACCCCGGGTTCTTGATGATATTTTCCATAGGAGAGGGAAAGAAGATGGTTCTTGAAAGGGTTATAACCTATTGCTGCCCTGGGTTCCAAAAAACGCTGGTTTCTCAAGTTATCGGTGTATCGCAAACCTAAATCAAACGTCAATTGAGGAAATATCCGATATTGACCTTCAGAAAATACTCCTATGATTGAACGATTGAAACCATAGGAAAACGGATTACTATCCGCAGGAATGAATTGCTCATTTATATCGGTTAGAAAATGCTCTCCACCGATCATCCAATTCCAGCGATTTGCATTTTTCTTGACCAATATTTTAGCGTGAGTACTTGTTTCTTTTGATGGAAGATTAAAATTGTAGTAGCCTAGTTTCTTATCTAGGTATCCAAGTCCCAAGCCAGCTTCAAGCTTCCAATTCGAAGGCAGGTAATATGAAAAATTGCTGTTCATATAGTAATTTTTGCTCTTTACGGAAGTGTTTATTTCTTGACTGTAAATAGCACTATAGTCGTCGAAGCTGAAATTTTCTGATGCAAATGAGGCATAAAGATTGAAGAAATGTTTGTCACCTTTATTTCTGAAAATCGCTTCCCCTGATGCCTGCTCGTATGGTTTGTGCCATTTTAAATCTTGCTTTATGATCCCTGTGTAAGGTTTGAGATTTGTATAGTTGGCATTAATACTTAGCGAACTATTTCCCCATTTTTGGGAATTGCTAGCTCCTAAACCTACGGTAGAAAATGAAAGTTCCGTTTTGGGTTGATCAATCATCTGTGAGCTGGTCAAATTGAGAATTCCCGATAGGGCATTCCCAAACTCTGCACCATAACCTCCAGTAGAAAAGTTGGTCCCCTTAAACAAAAATGGTGAAAAACGACCGCGAACAGGAACACCATTGGCGGATGCGGTATAGGGTTGATTTACCAAAATGCCATTTATGAAAGTCTGGGTTTCACTGGGGTCGCCGCCTCTAACCATCAATCGACCATTTTCACCCGCGATCTGCGCCCCTGGAAGTTTTCCCAAGGCCGCAATAATATTTCCCATACTTCCAGCAGTGGTCACTATATCCAATGGCGTTAATACAGAATTAGATTGGTTGCTGACACTGATCTGTCCCGCCCTAACAGTCACAGCTTCAATAGAGTTGCTCTCAGAAACCATCACAAGGTCGAAATATAAACTGTCTCGAATCTCAATTTCCAGTTGCTGTGTCGTATAACCAACACAACTCAAAACAAGACGCTGCTTCCCAGTGGTAGTCGTAGAAAACTTAAATTGACCCGTAGAATCGCTGGAAGATCCATCATAACTCCCAGCTATAAAAATATTTACATCTGAAATGCCTTGATGTTTCTGATTAGTTACCTTTCCACTGATGGTCTGTCCAGAAAGTGAAAATGAAAAGATAAATAACAGAAAAAGGGTTAGCCAAAATTTCATAATAGCGATTTTGTACAATAATATCCTTATAAATGAAATTGATAAATTATTTGAATCTCAATTGGAGAATAACCCTGATGAGTCGTGGAATCCGTAGTTTGAAAGGTTTTTGTACATTTGTGGTCAGATAACTTTTACCATGACCTCCTTTAGAAACCTTGATCAAACTACAGGACGAATTATTAGCCTTGACGGAATAGACTACCTTTTTTTTGGCGGAACTGCTTATTTGGGATTATTGTCGAATCCTGAATATATCGAATTATATAAGTCGGGTATCGACAAATACGGGCTGAATAATGGAACCTCAAGAACTAATAATGTACAACTAGGAATTTATGATGAGGTAGAATCCCATCTTGCAGAACGATTCGGATTCCAATCTTCAGCATTACTTTCGAGCGGTTATTTAGCAGGTCAAGTTGTGGTACGTTCGCTAAAAGCTAACAGAACTTTGCTGTACGCCCCAGGAAGCCATCCAGCACTTTGGATGGACCAAAGCCCAATTGTTACAGAAATTGATTTTGAAACTTGGTCCAAGAATACAATCGAGTTTATTAATAATGCTATTGAAACGGATTTTATCGTCGTCTCAAATTGTATAGACAACCTAACTCCCCAACGATATGACTTTTCAATCTTTAAAAATGTAAATCCGAATAAAAACCTTCTATTGGTTCTTGATGATTCACATGGGATAGGGGTGCTACATAAAAACAAAATATCTACAGATCTAGAGAATTTAAGAAAAGCCAACATTGAAATAGTTGTTTTGGCATCTCTGGCAAAAGGTATGGGAACGGATGCTGGAGTAGTTTTGGGAAGCAATGAAATCATTGCACAAATAAAGAAAAACCCAATTTTTAATGGTGCGTCACCAACTTCCCCAGCGGCCTTGTATGCTCTGATTAAAGGTGAAAAAATCTATGCTGAAGCATACGACAGAATGAAAGAAAACACTCAGCTATTAGCTAAATTAACCAGTGAAACAAACCTGAGCCACATACCGGATTTTCCAGTGTTCAGTTCTACCAAGCCATTTCTTTACAGAAATTTATTGAATCACAATATATTGATTTCTAGCTTTCCATATCCTTTAGCGACTAGTCCATTATTAAATAGAATAGTAATTTCGGCGTTGCACACTGAAAATGATGTTCGTCATCTGTCTGAAATATTGTGTTCAGAAAAATCATTAATACTTTGATAGTCAATAAAATAATTGTAGCTTTGCAAGCCTTTTGAAATGTAATATTGGGGAAGTAATCTACTAAATCATTGAATGATAGTGGTTTGGATTAAAAAAAAACGTAAAAATATTTCCATTACTCATTTTAAAAAGATACTTTTGCATCCCCAAACGGGCTGTTAAGCTTAGGGTATAGATTAATAAGAGTAAAAATAGATATGACTAAAGCAGAAATTATTGCAGAAATCTCTAACAAGACTGGTTTAGAGAAGGTTGATGTACAAGAAACCGTTGAAGCATTCTTCAAAGTAGTTAAAAGCGCTATGATTGGCGGTGAGAATGTTTACGTAAGAGGTTTTGGAAGTTTTGTGGTTAAAAAGAGAGCCGAAAAAACAGCACGTAACATCTCTAAAAACACAGCTATTATCATTCCTGAGCACTATGTGCCTAGCTTCAAACCTGCAAAAGTATTTGTAGAGAAAGTTAAAAACGGTAATAAAAAATAATCATCTACATGAAAAACACCAAGCAAATCCAGATCATCGTTTTAGCAGCAGTAGTCCTTGTGATAGGGTTCCTTTTGTTTAAACCTGTGAAGGGCTTGGTTAATGAAGATGAAAAAACTGCAGCAGCAGCAACTTCATCCCAAGGTGCTGCCGCTTCAGCTCAGTTTAACCTGAGCTCCGTTTCAGAAGCTGCAAAAAAAGGTTTAAACCCCGCAATTGTTAATGAAATATCAGATCTAGAAGCTAAAGCCAATAAAGCTGATGGTGCAGAAAAAGTGAAAATTTATCAGCAAATTGCCGATAAATGGAACGACGTCGAAAAATCAGTGCCTCAAGCTTATCTGTACGAGGAAATGGCAAAATTAGAACCTAAATTTGAATATTGGTTGAAATCCGGGGACAACTTTAGAAAAGGATACACAAATCTCCAAGATACGACCCTTGCAACAGCATTGAACCTCAAAGCAATCGAAGTTTATCAAAAAGCCGTAGATTTGAACGGCGCAAGCTTAGACGCAAAAACAGGATTAGGTGCAGCAATGGTTACGGGAACAAACAACCCAATGGCAGGAATCGCCATCTTGAGAGAAGTCGTGCAAGCAGACCCTAAAAACCTAGAGGCTAACAAAACTTTAGGCCTGTTCTCATTACAGTCGCGCCAATTCGACCGTGCTATCGATCGTTTTAAAATTGTAATTGAACAAAAACCTGATGCTGAATCTTATTTTTATTTAGCAACAGGATATGAAAATATAGGGATGAAGAATGAAGCCATCGCCGCTTTTCAGAAAAGCAAAGAAATGGCAGCAGATCCTAGTCTCTCCCAGTTCATCGATCGAAGGATCCAAGAACTAAGTAAGTAATTAACACATTTTTTAAAATCATTTAAAAACATTAAAGCTATGCCAAGCGGAAAAAAAAGAAAAAGACACAAAATGGCTACTCACAAACGTAAAAAACGTTTAAGAAAAAATAGACACAAGAAAAAATAAATATAAAGCCTAGCTTTATTATTCAAGTCATACAATCTATGATCGAGTAATCATCATAGATTGTTTTTTTCATTAAACGGTTTTATGTTTAACCGGACATTACACGTTGTGGAGCGAGTCCACAACAGTCCTTAATTTAGTAGCTGTTGGTAAAGGAATTAATTATCGATTCAGTCCCCGACAAAGGGGTGACTATTGCTTTACTACAGGACAAACAACTAGTAGAACTAAACAGGGAGCAAGCAGGCAACCATTATGCCGTAGGCGATATTTACTTAGGGAGAGTAAAGAAAATCATGCCCGGACTGAACGCCGCATTCGTAGACGTTGGATACGAAAAAGATGCATTCCTGCATTACCTCGACCTAGGACCTCAAGTACAATCCTTGATCAAATTAACAAGGGTAGTAAAGAACGGCAGTTATCAAGAGAAACTGCTCAATAGTTTGAAGCTTGAAAAGGACATTGACAAGGCTGGAAAAATATCTGATGTTTTAAGCCGAAATATGTTATTACCAGTGCAGATAGCCAAAGAACCTATCTCTACAAAAGGACCAAGGTTAAGCTCAGACTTATCCATAGCGGGACGATTCGTAGTACTGGTGCCATTTTCAAGTTCGGTTTCCATTTCCAAAAAGATAAAAGGCAGTGCCGAAAGAAATAGGCTCAAGAAAATTGTGGAAAGCATTAAACCCGCAAACTTCGGAGTAATTATAAGAACGGTATCGGAAGGGAAAGGAGTTGATGAACTCCAAAAAGACCTACTGGACCTAATATCCAAATGGGAATTGTTCACCAAACGCCTTAAGACTGCTGAACCCCCTCAGAAAGTGCTCGGTGAAATGGATCGTGCATCCACCATCCTGCGTGATATCCTAACAGATGAATTCACTCATATATATGTAAATGACAATGAAATCTTCGAGGAGGTAAAATCATATATTCAAGAGATATCGCCAGACCTGGAAAAAATAGTGAAATTCTATAAAGGAAAAGAACCTATTTTTGACCATTTCGGCGTAGAAAAGCAAATTAAGGCGTCATTCGGCAAGACTGTTAACCTCCAAGGTGGTGCATACCTCGTAGTAGAACACACAGAAGCACTACACGTCATCGACGTCAATAGCGGTAACAGAATTGCAAACAAAGAAAATCAAGAAGATAACGCACTCCTCGTAAATAAGGAAGCTGCAAAAGAAATTGCCCGACAGCTTAGGCTAAGGGATATGGGTGGAATTGTAGTAATCGATTTTATCGATATGCACAAAGCACCAAACAGAAAAGAATTGTATGGATTCTTAAAGGAATGCATGCTCAGCGATAGAGCTAGACATACCATTCTCCCTCCTAGTAAATTTGGACTCGTCCAAATAACTAGACAAAGAGTCAGACCCGAAATGAGCATCGTCACTAATGAAAAGTGCCCTGCTTGTGACGGAACAGGCGAAATTAGATCGAGTATCGTCCTTTTAGACGATATTGAAAACAATTTGAGCTTTATTCTGCAAGAACAAAACGAAGTAGGGGTAACACTATGTGTCCACCCATATATCGCCGCTTACATCAAATCTGGACTCATCTCCAGAAGAATGAAATGGTTCCTGAAATACTGGAAATGGATAAAAGTGAAAGAAGTGAGCGCTTATCACCTCACCGAATTTCACTTCTTCAACTCCAAAGACGAAGAAATCAAATTGTAATATAAAAAAGCAGGTTATATAATATATAGCCTGCTTTTTTTATTGGCTGTCAATCCAGATAATCCGAATGCCATCCCGCTCCATCTTGCGAAAATAGGTCATCTGCCGTTTCGCAAAACGATGGATTTCAGTCCGCAACTTCTCCTTAAACTGAGAAAAATCAAAATCCCTCTGCAAATATCGCGAGACGTACTTATATTCTAATCCAAACCATTGAAGCCGCTCATGGTCAATTCCAGAATTAATCAAGTCTTCAACTTCTTCCAACAAGCCTTCCTCCATCCTTGAATTCAACCGTACGTCAATTCTTTCTCGCCGAATCTCCAATGAAGGGTTTAACCCTAGGATTAAATAGTTCTTTACTAGTGGACCGTTTGAATTGGGAAGTTCATAATTTGATAAATATTCAAGAATCTCCAAAGACCTCACCAATCTCTTTTGATTGTTCCAATCAATTTTAAAATCTGCCGGAATGGAATAGGATTTTATTTTTTCAATCAGTTCCTCTTTGTCAAAAACTGAAAGCTCATTCTGCAATTCCCTGTTTTTAGGTACGGAACTGTAAGGCCTTGACTCTAAAAGACTTTGAATATAGGAGCCAGATCCTCCGCATAATATAGGCAACTTATTCCTACCCAATAT
The DNA here is from genome assembly GCF_002734235.1 of Sphingobacterium sp. 1.A.5. NCBI lineage: Bacteria > Pseudomonadati > Bacteroidota > Sphingobacteriia > Sphingobacteriales > Sphingobacteriaceae > Sphingobacterium > Sphingobacterium sp. 1.A.5. The sequence continues at coordinate 8,260 of NZ_PEBA01000003.1, read as the reverse complement.
ATCTTGGTAGGCAACCAAAAAATCATTTTTAAACTCATCAACATCATATTTCTCATCCGGATTTATGATATCAATAAGGTGGTAGGGGATTTGATTATATTCTTTTAAATCTTTCCCTGTTCCTATATCTAGCTTTCTATATACTTGCCTGGAATCGGCGGAGATTATCTCTCCGTCAAAAACCTCTGCTAGTTTTACGGCTAATTTGGTCTTTCCAGAGGCTGTAGGACCAAGCACGATTAAAAGAAAATCAGGCGAAAGGTTCTCTTTCGCCTGATGTATAAACTGAATCAGTTCTGGAAATTTTGTTAAATCACGAACTTGGTCCATTTTTCATTGCTTTCATTGCTGGCAACTACCGTGTCAATAAATGCCATACCACGAACACCATCATTTACATTTGGAAAATCCAACTGCTCAGGTGTAGGCGTTTTACCATCTTTCTTGGCAGCAACAGTGGCCGCAAAATTACGGTAGATATTCGCAAATGACTCTAGTAAGCCCTCTGGGTGACCAGCAGGAATTCTCGTATTGTGTGTCGCAAATGTACTCAAGGTAAATGGAGCAGCATAAGCGTTTCCTGTGCGATAGTATTGTCTAGGCTGATCCAGCATCTTAACAATAAGATTGTTTGGATCCTCATTCGCCCATTCAACGCCACCTTTCTCACCATAAATACGGAACCTAACAGCATTTTCTTCTCCAGCGCAGATCTGAGAAGCTGTAAGAACTCCCTTGGCACCTTCAGTAAATCTTAACAATACTGATCCATCATCGTCCAATTGGCGGCCTTCAACAAATGATGTTAAGTCAGCACAAACCTCCGTAATCCTAAGGCCAGTAACATATTCCGCCAAATGAGCTACGTGTGTACCGATATCGCCCATAGCTAAGGATTTTCCTGAACGCTTAGGGTCTGTACGCCAGGCAGCACCTGCATTGCCCTCACGCTCTGTCAATCGACTCAACCAACCCTGTGGATACTCTACCAAAATCTTGCGGATCTTTCCGAAATGACCTTCCTTAATCATAGCTTTAGCTTGCTTTACCATAGGATAGCCCGAATAGGTATGAGTCAAACATAAAGTACGACCCGTACGCTCAACAATCTTTTGTAATTCTAAAGCCTCCTCCAAGGAAACAGTCATTGGCTTCTCAACAACAACGTCAAACCCGCTCTCTAATGCCAATTTTGCAGGCTCAAAGTGTAAAAAATTTGGAGTTACGATCGTTACAAAATCCATACGCTCCCCATCAGGAAGCTTCGCCTCTTGCTCGATCATCTCCTGATAACTTACATATACTCTCTCTTCAGGAACAAATAAATCTTCGCCCGATTGTAAAGAAATCTCTCTATTAACACTGAAAGTACCACATACTAACTCAATTTTGCCGTCCATAAAGGCAGCAATGCGGTGTACAGCTCCTATAAAGGCATCGTTTCCACCACCGACCATGCCCATGCGAAGTTTTCGTTTCATAAGGAATAAATTTCGATTGATTAAGCAATAAATATAATAAAACTTTAATGATTCCTAAGAATCATTAATAGATTAGCATACACTAAATACTAGTTTTATGCTTCCACTATTCTGATAAAGATAACCATTGGGGTGGTTTTCAGAAACTTCCAATAAATCCTTCTCACTGGATATAGAAAATTGCCGACCCTCACTTATCCAAAATGTTTCCGCTTCCCTATATCCTTTTTCCGTAAATCCGATTTTCTTCAAAGATGATTCCTGAGACCAATCAAGGTCTACATAAGTCATTATATCATTCGGGCGGAAATCTTTGATAAAACCACGGATTAACTTAGAAAGTCCACCAACCACAAGATGGTCAGATTTATGGCAAAATCTCAAGAGCTCAAATGATCTGTAATCTTCACCATGATCCTTCATCCTCCGCCCACCGCTGAAAATGGCAATGGAAACCAATTCTCCATCCTCATATAAACCATAACGATATTTTCCCGGCAGAGCAATCTGCAAATGTTGGTCCTCTTGAAATGTCATCGCCGTCCTCTTATCAATCCTTGCCAAAACCGTCTCCCGCGCATAAACCCTACGTGCATGTCCAGAAAGCGCCTTTATCCTATTCTTAATCTTTAGAGTTTGACTTGACAATTGCTGCGCAGTTAGGATAACCTTTCTTTTTACATCGTCACCAATATTGGCTCCAATTTTTTCAATGATGAATATATCAAAGGACAAATTAGGACAGGTGAGTTTCGTATAATCCGATTCTACTTGTAAATTACAGTCATGATCTAATTCCTCTTTGATATAATCATAGAGATTACCTATTTCCTGGGATACCATAACGCAAAAATAAGTCAATTCATTCAATATGGAACCTCTCCTAAATTATTAATACCTTTGTACCGTAAAGAGAAACAAATGAAATTACCTATAGTAGCATATGGAGATCCGGTTTTGCGTCAAAGAACCGAAGAGATTGATGAGGATTATCCAGAATTGAAACAGCTTATTGACAATATGTTTGAAACAATGTATGCAGCAAATGGAGTGGGGCTAGCAGCTCCGCAAATCGGTTTGCCTATTAGATTGTTTGTCATAGATGCATCACCATTCGGTGAAGATGATGAGGATGGACCGGGTGATCCTACAGCAAAAGATTTTAAACGCGTATTCATAAACCCTATTCTAGTCGAAGAAAATGGTGAAAAATGGGCCTTTTCCGAAGGATGCCTAAGTATACCTCATATCAATGAAGAAGTGTCCAGGAAAAAAGATGTAGTCATAAACTACTTGGACGAGAACTTTGAAGAACAGGAAGAATCGTTGACAGGATTGGCTGCAAGAGTAGTTCAGCACGAATATGACCACATCGAAGGAAAGCTATTCATCGATAAACTCGGCCCCCTGAAAAAAGCAATGTTGAAAAGTAAACTTGACAATATCTCTAAAGGATTGGTTAGAGTTTCTTATAAAATGTCATTTCCCCAACTGAAAAAGAAAAGATAATTTAATTTGCCGCAGTGGTCGGTGTCACCACCGACCACCAAATTCGCAGCGGTAAGTGTCCCCACCGATCATCAAATTGCCGTGGTTGGTATACCCACCAATCACTAAACTGTGAAAGTGTCTTATGTCTTATGTCTAATGTCTATTCCCTTCATTCAGACTTCTCCATCACCTGCACCGTAGGCAATGATAAATTATACTTAACAGATAAAAACCGTATCCCAAAAACTACAGCAGCACTGATAAAAGCATTTAAATTTTCATGAATAGGGGTGAGGGTCAAAAGAACATAAGTTATCGCACCAGCTAAACAGGCCGAAGCATAGATTTCCTTCCTCAAGATCAAAGGTGTAACGTTCATTAATACGTCACGTATTACACCACCCATACATGCTGAAAACATCCCCAACATAACAGCGGCTATAGCACTGCTCTCATAAGCTAGCGATTTCTCAACGCCTACAACAGTGAAAAAGCCAATCCCCAAAGCATCAAATAAAAATAAAGTGCGGGCAAAACTGTCCAAATGCTTGTTGAAAAGGATCGAAATAAATACCCCAACAAAAATAGCAATCAAATAATTGCCATCCTCAACCCAAACAGGTCGAATGTTTAAAAATACATCCCTAAGTGAACCGCCACCAATTGCCGTCACAAAACCCATAAAAGTGGCGCCAAAAATATCAATGCCGTAACGGTTAGCTGCCATAGCACCCGAAATAGCAAATACCATAGTTCCTAATAAATCAATGCCGTAGATCAGATCCATCCCTTTATGCTTTATTTTCTATGCAATAATACATAAATCATTAACCAAAAAGAAAGGCCTCTATGAGGCCTCCTTAAACTAAACAACGAAACAATGATATTATTTTTGGACTTTCTCCTTCCATTCAGGACTCTCAAAATATTCCTGAACTTTCTTGCTGTCCGATTCAATCTTCTTGAGCTGTTCTTTCCATTCTGCTGAATTGAAATGATCCTGAACCTTGGCCGTCTCCTTCTCTATTTTTGCCATCTGATCTTTCCAATCAGCACTCTCAAAATAAGATGCTACTTCTTTCCCGCTCTCCTCCATCTTCTTTACTTGCTGTTTCCACTCTGGAGAATTGAAATACTTTTCTACTTGCCCTGCCTCCTTTTCAATATTGGCAACCTGTTGTTTCCATGCCGAACTCTCAAAATATGCTGACATCTTTTTCCCATTCTCCTCCATATCCTTAATCATCTTTTTCCACTTTGGAGAATCGAATTTCTCCTTCATCTTCAAAGAATTCTCGCTAATCTTGGCCACTTGAGCTTTCCATTCCGGTGAATTGTAGTATTCTTGGATCTTTTTTGAATTCGATTCGATCGAGCGCAGCGTATTTCTGACCTCTAACGGCAATTCTGAAGTGTCCTTGACAACACTTCCTTTATAAGCGATCTTGACTGGTTCTTTAGGTGTAGGTGGTACTTTAACCGCAGGCTCTATTAAATTAATTTCTTCCCCGACTTGCTCTATAATAACTTCTGAATTATTGTTAATTTCAGAGGTTTTAATCTCTTTTTCCTGGGCTGTGGTTTTATTGATCGGAATAATAATCGCTAATAGCAATAGAGCAATTCCGCTTAAAATAACTGCCATCAATTGGGGTCTTACGTTTTTATAATTTGTTTCCATTTTGGTAATGCGTTTTATTCTTTTAAATAAATGTTTTCTATTTCCTGTAGCTGCCATGGTCAGGACAGGATGTAAACTCATTCTTAATTCCTCCAGTTCAACCAAGGCCTGAGCATATGAAATTGGAGTTGAAATATGTGCTACAACCATGTCGTCGCAAGCATGTTTTCGCTCTTTTTCCATAACTTTTGATAATGCCCACACGAAAGGATTAAAGAACAGGATAGTTTCAATTCCTACTTTCAACAGATTGAAAAGATAATCATGCCGCTTTACATGAGCTAGCTCATGCAGAAGGATTGCTTCTATCTGTGCCGGCTCCATCTTATTGGCATAAGCTAATGGAAATAGTATGAATGGCTTGATATGACCCAAGGTAATCGGAACTGAAATCTTGTTCGAAAGATATAAACCTACAGATTTTGTAACCTTTAATTTAGTTTTCGCTGTCGAATAGATGCCCTTCCAGTTCTCAGGTATAGAATCAAGACCTTTGTATTTTAATGTTCTTAACTTGATTAAACTATTGAACAGTAATATGACCTGAACCAAAAATCCAAATACATATCCAACAACGACATAAGGCAATAGATTCTCCAACTTAAAACCTTCTTGAGTTCCTATTATCATCAAGTTTTTTAGTTCCTCTGGATTAATGGTTCTTAAATCCAATACCTGCTCAGGTGATCGATAGAAGTAAATGAATGTGAAGATAAAACTGATGAAAATTGATATCTGTGTTCCAAATGCTGCATTATGTTTATTTTTTGCAGACAGCGATGGTTGCATTAAGATATATAGACTATATAATATATACCAAATAGATGCTTGCCAGATGGAATGGATAATACTCCAACCCAATGCATTCCCAAAGTTAATTATAGAATTTTCCATGGCCTTTAATTTTCTAATGATTTTAAGAAAGCTTTTATCTCATCCAACTCTTCCTTGCTTGCGCGCTCATTGCCCAAAGCTTGCATAACGAGTCTTGAAGTGGAACCATTGTAGACAGAATCAATCATTTTGTCCAGTATTTTTCCTTGTGTCTCCTCCTTTACTAATTGGGCTGTATATAAATGAGTCTTTGAACTTGTGTCTCGACTAACCATACCTTTATCATGCATGATCTGCATTAATTTAAGAATGGTCGTATAGCCCACATCCTTTTTGTCAAGTGATTCAAATACTTCCCTTACACTGCTCTGGCCATTGGACCATAGCACTTGTAATATTTCCAATTCGCTATCTGTCGGTTTCATATAAGTATTGTTAGTATCTACGAATGTTTTCGTACTCAAATCTACGAAACCTTTCGTAATACCAAAATATTTCTTTAATATTTTTTATGAAAAATAAACAAAACATTGAAAATCAACTAAATAATATGTAAATAATTTGTTTGAAATATTTGTAAACGTTAAATTCAAAACTAATTTTACGGTTAAAGCATTGTTTATATATAGGAGTGATTAAAATGAAAGCAATAATATATGATTCATTTGGAAATCTAGAATCAGGGAAATACGAGGATATGGCTAACCCTGAGCTGAAGCCGGGAACTGTGTTGATCAATGTGCTGTACGCAGGAGTGATACCATTTGATGTCAAAGTGATCGAGAAAGTAATCCCAATGCCACATATTAAGTTCCCTTTTATACCAGGAGCGGAATTTTCAGGAGTAATTTTACAGGTAGCCAAAGATGTCGACAATTGGCAGGTTGGCGATTATGTTTGTGGTAATCCAAATAGTTATGGTGGTGCTTTTGCCGATCAGATAGTCGTGAAAACTGAGGAATTGTGTAAAATTCCTGAAGGATTGGCACTTGAGTCCGCCGCCGCATGCCCCGTATCCTCCTTGGCCGCATGGCATGGGCTCTTTAACGAAGGGACATTGAATAAAGGAGATAAAGTATTGATAATTGGAGCAACCGGCAATGTGGGATCTTTTGCAGTTCAATTTGCAGCACAAGCTGAATTAATTGTGTGCGCTGTAGGCTCCGCGCAATATGAATATGATACCCTAGCATTGGGCGCAAACTATTATCTCGACTATAAAAAACAGGATTACCTGGAAAACTTGCCCAAATTTGACCTTATCCTCGATATGGTTGGTGGTGAAAATCAAAAAAAATTAATACCCCTCTTAAAAGAAGGAGCCGTATTTATCAGTTTGGTCAATGAGCCTGATCCCGAAGAATTGAACTTATATAATGTGAAAGGTCTTATGCTGAATTCAGGATCTAATCCAAAACAATTGGAAGAAATCCTCGAATTGATCCAAATCGGAGAAATAAAAGTGAAGATTTCCAAAGTCTTGCTTATGCAAGATGCTGTTATAGGATTAGAGGAAGTAAAAGATGGAAAAGAAAATGGAAAGGTAATATTGAAAAACTGATAAAGCTTTATGGCATACAATGAATTGTTAGCAGATCGGGTCAGGGAATATTTAGTAGAGAGGACGAATGAAAAGATCTCTGAAAAATCTATGTTTGGAGGATTGGCATTTTTAGTCAATGAAAAGATGTGCATCAATATTTCTTCTGATATGTTGATGTGCAGGTTTGATCCTCACCGAACAAAGGAACTGTTGGAAAGACGTGGAGTTGAACCAATGATTATGCGAGGGAAGAGTTTGGATGGATATTGTCTTGTAAATCCAGAAGGTTTTTCCAATAATGGTGACTTTGAATTTTGGATGGAAGTCTGCTTGGACTATAATCCAGTTGCCGCGATCTCAAAAAAAACGGCGAAAAAGAAAACAAAGAAATAAACATCCTTTTCTTTGCAAAACCCCTTTCGGTACCCTTATAATCCTTGTTTTGGCAGATTTCGAATGATTGTTTTTAAAATTATTCGCCAATGCCATAGTGAGTTACGTGTTTCAACAAAAAATTCTTGTTACAAACTCTTGGAAGTAATGTGCAAATCTCCCTATCTTTGCACCACTCCGCAAGGGAGGAACGGCGATAACGCCACTGAAATAAAGGTAGTAGAAAGGTGAATAACCTTAACACTTATCAGGAAAACAAAAAATATTTTAAAATTAATTTTGTTTTTTAAAATAAAGTTTCTACCTTTGCAGTCCCAACAAACGGGAGCGACAACAAAACGCAATGTTTGAGTCGATAAAAATGACAGTTCAGGAGTGCTCAGAACACTCTACGAAATACAGCCGAAGCGCGAAGCGGAGGCGAGATAAGTTCTTTAAATGATCATGTAGCGCAGCGGAGTTTCCAATAGGAGACATACGCTGAAAAGATATACAAGATAAATCAATTCAGGTATCCCGGAGCGGGAGGAAAACATTAAAAACAAGACGTTTCTATTTATTATGAATAGTCACGGTCTTACACTTCATTTTACAATGGAGAGTTTGATCCTGGCTCAGGATGAACGCTAGCGGCAGGCCTAATACATGCAAGTCGGACGGGATCCGGGAGTAGCTTGCTACTTCCGGTGAGAGTGGCGCACGGGTGCGTAACGCGTGAGCAACCTGCCCATATCAGGGGGATAGCCCGGAGAAATCCGGATTAACACCGCATGACACGCCGGGACGGCATCGTTCCGGCGTCAAATATTCATAGGATATGGATGGGCTCGCGTGACA